>JBBIIE010000092.1:0-12538 GCA_037446605.1 Geminicoccaceae bacterium
GGCCGCTGCCCGCCGAGTGAGCGCCCGGCCCTAGGCGCCGAACGGGTAGGGCCCGGGCCACGGACCGACGTACGCGGTGTGCGTCACCATCGGGCCGTCGCCCGTGCGCTGGTGCAACTGGAAGGCCGGCGGCTCGAGGGTGAGCCTCGAGGGAGCCTCGGGTGCGAGCGCGAGCTGCACCTGGTGCGCGGTCGCCGGCGCCACGCTCGCCACCGTGCCGGCGAAGGCGCACTGGATCGAGCGGTGCACGTGCCCGCACAGCACCCGCTCGACCCGGCCGTGCGCGCGCACGAGCCCGGCCAGCGCCTCGGGCGCGCGCAGCCCGATCCGGTCCATGAAGCCGATCCCGGTGGCGAAGGGCGGATGGTGCAGGGCCAGGACCACCGGCCGGCCGGCGGCCCGGGCGAGCTCGACCTCGAGCCAGGCGAGGCGGCGGGGGCAGAGCTCGCCGTGGTCGCTGCCCTCGACCAGCGTGTCGAGCCCGATCACCCGAAGCGGGCCCAGATCGACCGCCCAGTGCAGGAAGACCGGGTCCGGGCTCGGGCACAATCGCGGCACGAGCGCGGCGCGGAACGGGCCGCGCGCGTCGTGGTTGCCCGGGATCGCCAGGACCGGCACGGGCAGTCGCGCGAGCTCCTCGGCGATCACCGCATACTCCTCGGGCCGGCCGTCGAAGGCCAGATCGCCGGTGACGAGGACCGCGTCCGGCCGGGGCAGGTGGGCGATCAGCGCGTCGACCGCGCGGGCGAGGCAGGCGGTGGTGTCGACCACGCCGAAGGAGGCCCTCCCGCGCGCGGTCGCGTGCAGGTCGGTGATCTGGGCGAGCAGCATGGCCGGTGTCCCTGACGGCGGTGTCCGTGGCGGTGCCGCCCCGAGGTAGCCGGGCGGATCGTCCCTGGCCAGCGCGCGCCGTCCTGCCGCGTTGGACCTCGCTTCCTGGACCGACTATAACCCAGGCGTGCACCGCCCGGCCGGGGCGCTCCCCTCCGCGCGGACCCTGGGCTCCTTCGGAAGGCTCCACCCATGCTCACCACCGGTCGAGACAGCCTGGGCGTCCGTCGCACCCTCGAGGTCGGCGGCGTCGCCTACGACTATTTCTCCCTGCCCGAGGCCGCCCGCCGGCTCGGGCCGATCGAGCGGCTGCCCTGCTCGATGAAGGTGCTGCTCGAGAACCTGCTGCGCTTCGAGGACGACTGCAGCGTCACCCGCGCCGACCTCGAGGCCGTGGCTGCCTGGCTCGACCGGCGGACCTCCGAGCACGAGATCGCCTACCGCCCGGCGCGCGTGCTGATGCAGGACTTCACCGGCGTGCCGGCGGTGGTCGACCTCGCCGCGATGCGCGACGCGATGGTGGCGCTCGGCGGCGATCCGCGGAAGATCAACCCGCTCGTGCCGGTCGATCTGGTGATCGACCACTCGGTCCAGGTCGACGCCTTCGCCTCGCCCGACGCCTTCGCCAGGAATGTCGAGCTCGAGTACGAGCGCAACGGCGAACGCTACGCCTTCCTGCGCTGGGGAGCCAAGGCGTTCGACAATTTCCGCGTGGTCCCGCCGGGCACCGGCATCTGCCACCAGGTCAACCTGGAGTACCTGGCGCAGGTGGTCTGGACCGCGCAGGAGGGCAACCGCGCGATCGCCTACCCGGACACGCTGGTCGGCACCGACAGCCACACGACGATGATCAACGGGCTGGCCGTGCTGGGTTGGGGCGTGGGCGGCATCGAGGCCGAGGCGGCCATGCTCGGCCAGCCGGTCTCGATGCTGATCCCCGAGGTCGTGGGCTTCCGGCTGACGGGCCGGCTGCCCGAGGGCTCGACCGCCACCGACCTCGTGCTGACCGTCACCCAGATGCTGCGGAAGAAGGGCGTGGTCGGCAAGTTCGTCGAGTTCTTCGGCCCGGGCCTCGACCATCTGCCGCTCGCCGACCGCGCGACGATCGCCAACATGGCCCCGGAGTACGGCGCCACCTGCGGCTTCTTCCCGATCGACCGGGTGACCCTCGACTATCTGGCGCTGACCGGGCGCGATCCTGCGCGCATCGCGCTGGTCGAGCGCTACGCCCGCGTGCAGGGGCTCTGGCGCGAGGCGGGCGCGCCCGACCCGGTGTTCACCGACGTGCTCGAGCTCGACCTCGCCACCGTCGAACCCTCGCTCGCCGGGCCCAAGCGGCCGCAGGACCGCGTGCCGCTCAAGGGCGCGCGGGCGAGCTTCGAGCAGGCGCTGCCGGGGCTCCTGGCCGGCGCCGATCCCGAGGCGCGGGTGCCGGTCGAGGGTGCCGGCCACGAGCTCCGCCACGGCGACGTCGTGATCGCCGCGATCACCTCCTGCACCAACACCTCGAACCCGGGCGTGCTCGTGGCCGCCGGCCTCGTCGCCCGGAAGGCCGTCGAGAAGGGCCTCGACCGCAAGCCCTGGGTCAAGACCTCGCTCGCCCCGGGCTCCAAGGTGGTGACCGACTATCTGGCCAGGGCCGGGCTCATGGAGCCGCTCGCGGCGGTCGGCTTCGATCTCGTGGGCTACGGCTGCACCACCTGCATCGGCAATTCCGGGCCCTTGCCCGAACCGATCGGCGAGGCGATCGCCCGGGGCAGGCTGGTGGTGGCGGCGGTGCTCTCCGGCAACCGCAACTTCGAGGGCCGGGTGCACGCCCAGGTGAAGGCCAACTACCTGGCCTCGCCGCCGCTCGTGGTGGCCTACGCGCTCGCCGGCTCGATGCGCCGCGACATCACGAGCGAGCCGCTCGGCATGGGCCGCAACGGCGAGCCGGTCTACCTGGCCGACGTCTGGCCCACCCCGCAGGAGGTCGATGCCGCGGTGCGCGCGGCGGTGACCGCCGACCTCTTCCGCAAGTCCTACGCGGATGTCTTCAAGGGCGACGAGCGCTGGGCGGCGATCGGCGGGGCGGCCTCGGGCCTGACCTACCGCTGGGACGACCGCAGCACCTATGTCCGCCAGCCGCCCTACTTCGAGGGCATGACAGCCGAGCCGCGCGCAGCACTCGCCGACATCGAGGGGGCGCGCATCCTGGCGCTGCTCGGCGACAGCATCACCACCGACCACATCAGCCCGGCCGGCAACATCGCCCGGACCAGCCCGGCCGCCGAGTATCTGCAGTCCTACCAGGTGATGGCCAAGGACTTCAATCAGTACGGCGCCCGCCGCGGCAATCACGAGGTGATGATGCGCGGCACCTTCGCCAACATCCGCATCAAGAACGAGATGCTGGGCGGCAAGGAGGGTGGGCTCACCATCCTGCACCCGGACGGCATCGAGATGTCGATCTTCGAGGCCGCCATGCGCTACCGGGAGCGCGGCGTGCCGGTCGTGGTCGTGGGCGGGCAGGAGTACGGCACCGGGAGTTCGCGCGACTGGGCCGCCAAGGGTCCGGCACTCCTGGCCGTGCGCGCGGTGATCGCCGAGACCTTCGAGCGCATCCACCGCTCGAACCTCGTCGGCATGGGCATCCTGCCGCTGCAGTTCGAGGAGGGAGAGAGCCGACGGACCCTCGGGCTCGACGGCAGCGAGCTGATCGACGTGCTCGGGCTCTCGGCCGGGCTCGCGCCGCGCATGCGGCTCGAGGCGCGGATCCGCCGTGCCGACGGCACGAGTCGGACGATCGGCGTGCGCTGCCGGGTCGATACCGCCGACGAGGTCGAGTACATCCGCCACGGCGGCATCCTGCACTACGTGCTGCGGATGCTGCTCGCCCAGAGCGCGCCCGCCGGCCGCGGCTGAGGTTCGGGGCCGGCCCTAAGGGGCGCTCGCCTCGGGCGGCTCGGGCCGGAGATGGTGCACCTCGAGGTCGAGGCGCGCGGCCAGCGCCTCGGCCACGAGCGTGCGGTGGCAGTGCGCCGGGTCCGCCTCGAGGCAGAGCAGGCAGGTGCGGCGGCCGGCGCGCACGAGCTCCTCGAGCTCGGCCAGGGCCGCCTGCGCCTCGAGCCCGGCCAGATGCGCCTGGAAGATCCCGCGCATCCGGTCGACCCGGCCGGACCGCGCCGCCTCGCGGCCTGCCTCGGGCGTGCCGAGCGCCTTCAGGTGCCGGTAGCCGATCCCGGCCGCCTCGAGCGTGGCGGAAAGGGAACCCTTGGCGAAGCCCGGCCGTCTCGAGGCCGGGACCGCGCGCACGTCGACGACGAGCTCGACCCCGGCCGAGGCCAGCGCCGCCAGGAGCGTGGCGGGCGTCGCCTGGGCGTAGCCGATGGTCCAGAGTTCCGCCAAGGGGCGTGCCGGCCGGCGCCCGGTGGCGGGCGCCGGCCGCTCCGGCTCAGGCCTTGAAGTAGCGCCGCGCGCGCCGGTCGGCGTCGGCGATCGCGTCCTTGATCGACATCTTCCCCGAACAGACGTTCTGGAACATGTTGAGCGTCACGAAGTCGGCCTTGGCCGCGGCCGCGGCCTCCGACGGCCGGCCCTTGTAGCTCTGCGGCAGCGCCTTGCGCATGACGTTCTTGTAGGCCGCGATCTTGGGATCGCTCTGCCACAGCGGATTGTTGTCGTAGGCCTGCAGCGGATGGCCCCAGTAGCCGATCGAGGCCTCCTGCCAGGGAACGTACTGCTCCTCCTCCATCATGAAGCGGAGATACTCCTTGGCCGCATTCGGATACTTCGTGTACGCCATGACCATGGCGTTGATCACCGTGCAGCCCTCGGTCGGGAAGCCGACCGGGCCGACCGGGTAGTTGGCGTGGTGGATGTCCTCGGCCATGGCCTTGAGCGCCGGGTCGGAGCTGTTCTTGGCGGCGTAGTAGATCGAGATGCCGTTCGTGGTCAGCCCGATCTCGCCCGCCAGGAAGGCCTTGTTGTTCGAGGGGTCGAGCCAGGCGAGCGTGCCCGGGATGAAGGTCCGGTAGAGCTCCCGCGCGTACTCGAGCGCCTCCGCGGTCTTGGGATTGTCGATCATCACCTTGCTGTCCTCGTCGATCAGCGCGGATCCGAAGCCCCAGAGGACCCAGTCCGTCCAGCCGCCGTCGCCGACCGCGTTGCCGAGCGCGAGGCCGCAGGGATGGCCGATCTTCTGCAGCGCCTGGCACAGCTTGAGGAAGCCCGGGAAGTCGCCCGGCACGTCGTCGAAGCCCGCCTGCTTCAGCCAGCTCAGCCGGCAGACCATGGTGCCGCCGCCGGCGCCGATCGGCATGGAGATCCAGTTGCCGGCCTTGTTCCTGCCGTAGAACTCGGAGACCTTGAACCAGCCGCCGTACTTCTCTCCCAGATAGCCGGCCACGTCGTCGAGGCGCAGGGTCTTGGTCTCGAACAGGTGCGGATCGTCCTGCCAGGCGAGGATGATGTCCGGCCCGCTGCCGACATTGGCGGCGACGGCGGTCTTGGGCCGCATGTCCTCCCAGCCCTCGCTGTCGACGCGCACCGCGACTCCGGTCTGGTCGGTGAACTTCTTGCTGTTGGCGAGGAACAGGGTCTCGTCACCCTGCACGAACTTGGCCGGGCGCAGCACCCGCAGGCTCGCCCCCGGCTCGATCGGCAGCTTGGGCGGCGCCACGTCCTTGACCGCGATCCTGGCCTGGGCGCCGCGGCCCAGGAGTCCCGCCGCGGCGAGCCCGCCCGCCCCCAGTGCCAGGGTCCGACGACGATCGATCGAGCGCATGTTCCGGCCTCCCCTTCGCTTCGCTCAGAGCTCCTCGGACTCTTCGATCCTGGACTCGTCCAGGTCCGGGAACAAGCCCGGCCGCGGGTCCGGCGCGATCGTCCCGTCGGCCGGGCGCGGCGGGTCCAGGAACCAGTGCAGGTGGATCTCGTTCCATTTGACGAGATATTCCTGCCAGGGTGTCAGGATCGGCGACTGCAGCACCGAGACCACCGAGTTGACCGGTGTCGAGTGGCCGTGCGGGATGCAGATCACGTCGTGCGCCGAGGTCAACGCGCAGATCTTCAAGGTCTCGCTGAGACCGCCGCACCAGAACGGGTCCGGCTGGTAGACGTCGAGCGCCTCCTTCTCCAGGAAGCGCAGCATCCCCCAGCGCGTGTAGTCGTGCTCGGCGCCGGCGATCGGGATCCGCACCTTCTCCCTGATGCGCCGGTAGGTGGCGATGCGATCCGGCATCGCCGGCTCCTCGATCCAGGCCGGCCGGTACTCCGCGATCCGCTCGGCGAGCGCCAGGAGATAGGGGAAGTCGAAGCTCTGCCAGCAATCCAGCATGATCGGGTAGCCGTCGCCGAGCGTCTCGCGCAGCGTGCGCACGAGCGCCACGTTGCGGGCGAGGCCCTCGGGCCCGCTCGTCGGCCCGTCCCGGAAGAACCATTTCTGCGCGCGGAAGCCACGCTCCCTGTAGGCGAGCGCGCGCTCGCGCACCCGGCCCGGATCGAGCACGGCGTAGCCCAGCATCGAAGCGTAGGCCGGCGTCGCCTCGCGCGTCGGCCCGCCGAGCAGGCGCCAGACCGGCTGGCCGAGCCAGCGGCCCTTGAGGTCCCAGAGCGCGCAGTCGATCACCGACACCGCGAACATCGCCTCGCCCTGGCGGCCGTGCACGAGCGTGCGGTGCATCAGGTCCCAGAGCTGCTCGGTGGCGAGCGGGTCGCGGCCGAGGAGCAGCGGGCGCAGCGCCGCCACGTGCCGGGCGCAGGGCTCGCGGAACGGACCGGCCAGCCCGCGCACCCCCTCGTCGGTCAGCACCTCCAGGAAGTAGGCCGCGATCCGCAGCCTGCGGGCGTCGAGCTGGATGCCGCCCTCGTCGATCCGCCCCTCGAACCCGCCCTGGGCGCGGAACTCGGGGTAGATGTCGACCGGGCGGCAGAGCCGCTCCTCCCAGAACGGCCCGTCGGTCGGCATCGTGCTCACGAGCCGCCGCAGGCGAAGCGCTTCGATCCGCATGGAGCCTCCCGCCGGGGATGCTAGCAGGCGCGGCCGCGGACGGCCATCACCGGCGCTGGTCCAGCGAACGACGGTCGGCGTATCCCGCGCGGGTGCGAGGCGATCGGAGGAGGACGGGCATGGTGGACCGCGCGACGCTCGGGGAGGCCGGCTGCGATCTCCTGTTCCGGCAGGCGCGCACCCATTCGGCCTGGCTCGACCGGCCGGTGTCCGATGCCACGCTCGAGGCGCTCTGGGACCTCCTCGAATGGGGCCCGACGAGCGCCAACAGCCTGCCCTTGCGGGTCCTCTTCCTGAAGAGCCGCGCGGCCAAGGAGCGGCTGCGGCCGGTCCTCTCGCCGGGCAACCTCGCCAAGACCATGGCCGCCCCGGTGACCGCCGTGCTGGCCTACGACACCCGCTTCTACGACCTGCTGCAGCGCACCTTCCCGCACGATCCCTCCGCCCGCTCCTGGTTCGCGGGGCCCGGCAAGGAGGCGGTGGCGGAGGAGACCGCCTTCCGCAACTCGAGCCTGCAGGGCGGCTACTTCATCCTCGCGGCGCGCGCCGTGGGCCTCGACTGCGGGCCGATGTCGGGCTTCGACAAGGCCAGGCTCGACGCCGAGTTCTTCCCGGACGGGCGGCTGCGCTCGAACTTCCTGTGCAACCTCGGCTACGGCGACCCGGCGGCGCTGCCGCCGCGCAACCCGCGGCTGGCCTTCGCCGAGGCCTGCACGATCCTCTGAGCGCCCGGGCGGCCCTGTCGGCCGCGTGAAATCCTCTTAAGGGGATTCGCCGCCCGGCGCGCGAAATCCTTGTCCGACAAGGGTTTGATGGCCGAACGGTGGCCTCGGGCCCGGCCCTCGCGTCCATGTGAGCGCCGGGCCCATTGATCCAGGACCAATTCGGTCCCGTATGATGGGGCGGTCGGTCGGCGACGGGTGGTGCCCGCAGCCGACCGTAGCGACGGAGGCAGGCATGCCGGCGATGTCGGAGACGGCGGATACCGCCCGAGCCAACCGGAGGCTGATCCGCGAATCGATGGCGGCTCCGCTGCTCGAGCGCGGCCACGAGCGCGAGCTGGCGATACGGTGGCGCGAGCAGCGCGACGAGAAGGCGCTGCACGAGCTGGTCCAGTCCTACATGCGGCTCGTGATCTCGACCGCCAGCCGCTTCAAGAACTACGGCCTGCCGACCGCCGACCTCGTGCAGGAGGGCGTGGTGGGCCTGATGCAGGCGGCCGCGCGCTTCGAGCCCGAGCGCGACGTGCGCTTCTCGACCTACGCCGCCTGGTGGATCCGCTCGGCCATGCAGGACTACATCCTGCGCAACTGGTCGGTGGTGCGCACCGGCACGACCGCGGCGCAGAAGTCGCTGTTCTTCAACCTGCGCCGGCTGCGCGCCAAGATCGAGGACGGCACCGGCGGCCGGCTCGACGATGTCGGCCGCGCGCGCATCGCCGAACAGCTCGGTGTCAGCCGCGCCGACGTCGAGGACATGGAGATGCGCCTGTCGGGCGCCGACCAGTCGCTCAATGCCGCGATCAGCGCCGACGGCGAGGATGCCTGGCAGGACTTCCTCGCCGACGACCGGCCGACGCCCGAGGAGAGCGTGGCCGAGTTCCGCGACAGCCGCCGCCGCTCGGCCTGGCTCGCCTCCTCGCTCGCCGAGCTCAGCGAGCGCGAGCGCACGATCATCCGCGAGCGCCGGCTGCGCGAGGAGGGCAGCACCCTCGAGGAGCTGGGCGTGCGGCTCGGCATCTCCAAGGAGCGCGTCCGCCAGATCGAGCACCGCGCCCTCATGAAGCTCAAGGCTGCACTGCTGCGTCAGGTCGACCATCCGGCCGATCTGGCCTTGCTCGGCGCCTCGCCCGCCTGAGGCCGCGCCCTCGGGTCCCCGCGGCGCCCCTGGACAAGCCGGCGCGCCTGGGCAAGATGCCGCTCCGCTCGGGTCCGCGCCCGCCTCGTTGGGGACGCTGGCCCGGAGAGCTGCCCGATCCGCGCCGCGGTCACGACCGCGGGCGAGCCGACGAGGGACCAGCATGAGGCGATCAGCGGCCGGCGCGGTGGCGCTCGCGCTCACCCTGGCCGTGGCCGGGACGGCCGCGGCGCGCGACAAGGACGGCGCGTTCGCGGTCAAGGGTGTCGGCAACGAGACCTGCGCCGCGCTCCTGCAGGCCTTCAAGGACAAGAAGCCCGGCGTCGAGGCCTACATCAACTGGCTGGAAGGCTATCTGACCGGCCTCAACGACGTCTCGCCGCAGACCTACGACGCCGCACCCTGGCAGTCGCCGGTCATCCTGTTCGAGCTGACCGCGCGCTACTGCGACCAGAACAAGGACGCGCGGCTGATCGCCGCCGCCAAGGCGGTCGAGCAGCTCATCCGCCCGTTCCGCCTGGCGCAGCGCTCGCCGCCGGTCGAGATCAAGGTCGGCGACCGCTCGATCCGGCACTACCAGGACACGCTGCGCCGCGCCCAGGAGCTGCTCATCAAGGCCGGGCTGCTGACCGGCAAGGCGGACGGCACGTGGGGGCCGAAGACCCAGCAGGCCTTCGAGGCCTACCAGGAGCGCTCGGGCCTCCAGAAGACCGGGCTGCCCGACCAGGAGACGCTGTTCAAACTGTTCTTCGAGGCCCGCCAGGCGGCCGCCCAGGAGGAGCCGGCGCCGGCCCGACCGGCGGCGCGGCAGCCCGCGTCGCCGCCGCGCCAGGGCCAGGGCACGCCGCGCCCGCCCGCCGCCGCCCAGGGCCAGCCGAGCCAGGGCCAGCAGCCGCCCCTGAACCTGCAGGTCCGCTGAACCTGCGGGTCCGCTGAAGCGGCCGGCTCAGGCCGGGCCGCGCCAGGCGGCGAGGAAGGCGCGCGCCCGCTCGGCCACCTCGGCCGGCCCGGCACCCGGCCGGTAGAGCGCCGAGCCCAGGCCGAAGCCCGTCGCCCCGGCGGCGCGGAAGGCCGCCATGCCGGCCGGGGTGATGCCGCCGACCGGCAGCAGCCGGGTGCCCGCCGGCAGGACCGCGCGCAGCGCCTTGACGACCGGCGGGCCGAGGAGTTCGGCCGGGAACAGCTTGAGGCCGTCGGCGCCGGCATCGAGCATCGCGAACGCCTCGGTCGGGGTCGCCACGCCCGGCAGCGCCACGAGCCCCGCCGCCTTGGCCGTGCGCACGATCGCCGGATCGGCGTGCGGCGTGACGATCAGCCGGCCGCCCGCCGCGGCCACCGCCGCCACCTCGTCGATCCGCCGCAGCGTCCCGGCACCGACCAGGGCGCGCCCGGCGAGCGCCCGGGCGAGCCGGCCGATGCTCTCGATCGGCTCGGGCGAGTTGAGGGGCACCTCGACGATCCGCAGCCCCGCCTCGACCAGCGCCAGCCCGATCGCCTCGACCTCCTCCGGCCGCACGCCACGGAGGATCGCCACGAGCGGCGGGTCGGGCCAGGGATCCGGGGCGCTCACGGGCGGGTCTCCCCGCACAGCCCGGCGAGTGCCGCCAAGCGGTGCTGGCCGCGCGCGGCGGCATCCGGGGCGGCGATGGCACAGGATCGGCCGGCGAGCTCCAGGGCGCGCGCGTAGCGGGCGGTGAGCGCGGGCTCGCCCACGAGCAGGACCGGCGCCTCGGGAGCCGCGAGCGCGGCCGCCTCACGCAGCTCGCAGCCGATCAGGAGCCCCGAGAGGTAGCTCGTCACCGCCCCGCCGCCGAGCTCGCCGGCGAGCACCAGCGCCCGGGTCGAGAACAGCCGGCCGAGGCTGCCGCCGCAGCCGGCCTCGGCGGCGAGCCCGACCGCCACGCCGCGGGCGAAGCCCGCCTCGTCGGGCTCCTCGCCCGCGGCCAGCCGGCCGAGGATCGAATGATCCTTGAGCACGGCCCAGAGCTCGCCGGTCATGAAGGTCCAGAAGCCGCGCACCACCCCGCCCTCGACCGCCACCCACTTGCTGTGCGTCCCGGGCAGGAGCAGCGTGCGCGCGGTGGGGGCCAGGGCGAGCGCGCCCAGGATCTGCGTCTCCTCGCCGCGCAGCACGTCCGGCAGGCCGTCCGGCCGCCGCGTCGAGAGCCCGGGCACGAGCCGCACCGGCCGGCCGTCGCCGAGGGTGAGCGCGCCGAGCGCCCGGGCCAGCCGGTCGGGGCTCGCCGGGCAGGCGAGGTAGGGCAGCTCCAGCCAGCCCTGCCGGCTCGTCACCATGCCCGAGAGGAGGACCGGCAGGTGCGGGTGCGCGGCGAGCCAGGGCCCGAGCAGGCGGACCAGCGCGGCCTCGAACCCGCCCGCCGGCACCGCCAGGATCCCGGCCGGTGCCACCACCCGGTCGAGCACCGCGCCCCGGCCGTCGATCAGGCAGCCGCGGAACGAGCTCGTGCCCCAGTCGACGCCGATCAGCACCGGGCCGCTCATCACCCGGCCTCGCGGTCGAGCAGCGCCTGGACCGCGGCCCGGCTCGGCAGGGGTGCGACCGCGCCGAAGCCGGTGGTCGCCAGCGCCGCCGCGGCGTTCGCCCAGCGCCCGGCGGCGAAGGCGTCGCCCGTGCGCAGATACTCGGCGAGGAAGGCGCCGTCGAAGGCGTCCCCGGCGCCGGTCGCATCGACCGCCCGGACCCGGTGCGGCGCCAGCCGCTCGCGCCGCTCGCGGGTCGCCACGAGCGCACCCTCCGCTCCGAGCGTGAGCGCCACGACGGCGGGCCCGTGCGCCAGGTAGTGGTCGACGATCCGGTCCGGGTCGGCGAGGCCGGTGAGTGCCCGGGCGTCGTCCAGCCCGGGCAGGAGGATGTCGACCCGGCGCGCCGCCTCCTCGACGATCGCCCGGGCGCGTGCCGCAGGCCACAGCCGCGGCCGGTAGTTGGTGTCGTAGGCGAGCAGGCCGCCGGCGCCGCGGACGATCTCGAAGGCGCGGAAGACGGTGTCGCAGGCCGAGGTCGAGATCGCCTGGCTGATCGCCGAGGCCATCAGGCAGCGGCCGGAGGCGAGCCAGGCCTCCGGCAGCTCCTCCGGGGTCATGCGCGAGGCGGCCGAGCCGTTGCGATAGTAGGTGAAGGCGTGGCCGCCCGGCCCGTGCGTCACGAGGTAGAGCCCGGTCGGGGCCAAAGGATCGCGCGGCACCCGGCCGGCATCCACGCCCTCGCGCCGCCAGAGCTCCAGGAACCCGTCGCCGAGCGCATCCGCGCCGAGCCGGGTCCAATAGCCGACGGCGAGCCCCTGGCGGGCGGCCGCCACGGCGCAGTTCGAGCTGTCGCCACCGTGCCCGAGCAGGAGCCGCGGATCGTTCGGGTCGGTCTGGTTGAGCTCGACCAGGGGCTCGCCCAGGCAGATCAGATCGAGGCTCACGGCCCGGCCTCCGCCGCGAGCTCGGCCAGGGCGGCGCGGTGCAGCGCGGCCGAGGCCTCGCCGAAGCAGCAGAGCTCGACCCGCTCCGGCAGGGCCGCCCGGGCCAGGGTCTCGGCCACCGTACGCACCGCGATGTGTGCCGCCCGCTCGGCCGGGAAGCCGTAGATCCCGGTCGAGATCGCGGGGAAGGCCAGGCTCGCGACGCCCCGCGCGGCGGCGAGCTCGAGCGAGCGTCGGTAGGCGCTCGCGAGCAGCGCGTCCTCGCCCGCCCCGCCGCCGTGCCAGACCGGGCCCACGGCGTGGATCACCCGGCGCGCGCGCAGGCCGAAGCCGGGCGTGACCACCGCCTCGCCGGTGGCGCAGCGGCCGATCGCGGCACAGGCCCGGGCGAGCTCGGGCCCGGCGGCGCGGTGGATCGCCCCGCACACCCCGC
>JBBIIE010000093.1:0-12406 GCA_037446605.1 Geminicoccaceae bacterium
CGGCCGGGCTCGCCGCGGCCGCGCGCGCCGGGCTCGCCGAGCGGCTGGCGCGCGAGGGTCACCGCTTCGTGGCGCAGGAGCCGGTGGCGCTCGCCACCACGCCGGCGCTCGACGGCGACCGCCTCGTCCCGGTGCCCTGGGCGGTGCGCTGCTTCGTGGCCTGGGGCGGCGAGGACTACAGGGTGCTGCCCGGCGGGCTCGTCCGGCTCGCCGGGGCGCCGACCGTCGTCGGCCTGCCGAGCGGCTTCGGCAGCAAGGATCTGTGGATCGCCGCCGAGCATCCGGAGCCGCCGACGCCGAGCCTCCTGCAGACGAGCCTGCGCGCCGTGCACCTGCGCCGGACCGGGCGCGACCTGCTCTCGCGCAGTGCGGACAACCTGTTCTGGCTCGGCCGCTACGCCGAGCGGGCCGAGACCGGGATGCGGCTCGCGCGGAGCGTGCTCACCCGGCTGCGCGAGGACGGCCGGCCCGACGCCGATCCGGCGATGCTGCGCCGGCTGCTCGATCTGGTGCTCGCCAAGGGCCCGCCGCCGGAGATGGAGGCACTCGACCAGCTCGTGGCCGTGCTGTTGCGCGAGCCGCGCGCCTTCGGGCTGCGCGAGACGTTGGACCATGTGCACCGCACCGCCACGCTGGTGCGCGACCAGATCAGCCACGACGCCTGGCGGATGCTCAACGCGCTGCACACCGACCGGCGCTGGCGGGCCTCCGACCGCGCGATGCTCGCCCGGCCGACCCTGGAGCTGCTCGACGACGGGATCCGGGCGCTCGCCGCCTTCAACGGCACCGAGGCCGAGAACATGACCCGCAACTGGGCGTGGCGGTTCCTCGAGATGGGCCGGCGGATCGAGCGCGCCGTCCAGCTCGTCGAGCTGGTCGAGGCACTGGTCGTGGAGCGGGAGGATCCCGAGCGCGACGGCGCCCTCCGCCTGCTGCTCGAGCTCGGCGACAGCTTCATGACCTACCGCTCGCGCTACCTGACGACCCCGCTCGTGGCGCCGGCGCTCGACCTCCTCCTGCTCGACGAGACCAACCCGCGCTCGGCCGCCTTCCAGCTCAAGGAGCTGGCCGAGCACTGCCGGCTCCTGCCGAGCGGGGGCCCGCACCGCACCCCCGAGCAGCGGCTGGTGCTGCGGCTGTTGACCTCGCTGCAGCTCGCCGAGGCGGTGGCGCTCGCCGAGCCCGATGCGACCGGCCGGCGGGCGGCGCTCGCCGGGCTCCTCGGCGAGCTCGCGGCCGGGCTGCCCGAGCTGTCGGACGTGATCGGCCGGACCTACTTCGCGCACGCCGAGGTCGCGGTCACCACGGTGGCGCTCCTGCGCCGGGAGGGCGCTTGATCCACACGGTGAGCCACCGCACGACCTACAGCTACGCGGAGCCGGTCTCGATCTCGCACCATCTGCTGCACCTGGCGCCGCGCGGGACCGGCCGGCAGCGCTGCCGCGACTGGGCGCTCGAGGTCGACCCGGCGCCCTCGGTGCGGACCGACGACCGCGACTATTTCGGCAACCCGGTGACCTTCCTGACCGTGCAGCAGAGCCACCGACGGCTCGTCCTGCACGCCTCGAGCTCGGTCGAGGTACAGCCGCCCGAGCTGCCCGATGCGGCCGCCACGCCCACCGTGGCGCAGGTCCGGGCGGCGCTCGCGCAGGCCCGCGGCGCCGACGCGCTGGCCGCGCTCGAGCAAAGCTTCCCCTCGCCCCATGTGCCCTTCGCGGAGGAGCTGCGCGCCTGGGCGGTGCCGCTGCTGGCGCCCGGCGAGCCCTTCCTGGCCGCCGCCCGGGCGCTCTGCGGCCGCATCCACGCGGAGTTCCGCTACGACCCCGAGGCCACCAGCGTCGCCACGCCCGTGACCGAGGTGTTCCGGCTGCGGCGCGGGGTCTGCCAGGACTTCGCGCATCTGGCGATCGCCTGCCTGCGCGCCTGCGGCCTGCCGGCCCGCTACGTCTCGGGCTACCTGCTCACCCGCCCGCGCGCGGGCGGCGAGCGGCTCGTGGGAGCCGACGCCTCGCACGCGTGGGTCGCGGTCTGGATCCCCGAGCTGGGCTGGGTCGACCTCGACCCGACCAACGACCTGGTCGTCGGCGAGGAGCACGTCACGGTCGCCTGGGGGCGGGACTATGGCGACGTGGCGCCGGTGTCGGGCACGATCTTCGGCGGCGGCCGGCACGAGGTGACGGTGGCGGTCGACGTGCTGCCGGCGGGCTGACCCGCCCGGCCTCAGCTCCCGGCCTTCAGCCGCGCGAGGCCCTCGGCCCAGGCGTTGCGCAGCACCGCGATGTCCATCCCGTAGCCCAGGACCTTGAAGCCCTTGGCCCGCAGCTTCGCCAGATAGGCGAGGTCGCCGTCGAGCCCCCCGAGCGCCTTGCCGTGCCGGGTGGCCGCCGCCGCCAGCCGGTCGACCGCCGCCCAGAAGTCGGGATGCTGGAACTGGGCCGTGATCCCCATGTCGTTGGTCAGGTCGAAATGGCCGAGCCAGGCGACGTCGAAGCCGGGCGTGGCGCAAATCGCCTCGGCGTTCTCGATCCCCTGGCGGGTCTCGATCAGGCCGATCACGAGGTTCCTGCGGTTGGCCTCGGCCATGTAGGCGACCACGTCGTGCGCCCGGTAGCCGTCGTGCGCCATGCCGAAGGCGCAGCCGCGCTTGCCCTCCGGCCGGTAGCGCACCCACTCCACCAGATCGCGCGCCTGCTCCGGCGTCTCGAGCATCGGCACCATGATCCCCTGCGCGCCGGCATCCAGCACCGTCGCCACGGCGGCGTAGGACTTCTCGGGCACGCGCACGTAGACCTCGATCGGCAGGCCGCGGGCGCAGGCGATCATCGTCTTCAAGGTCTCGATGCCGACCCCGCTGTGCTCGGTGTCGAGGACCACGAAGTCGAACCCGGCGGCGGCCAGGATCGCCGGCAGGCCGGGCGTGAAGAGCTCGAAGACCATGGTGCCGTAGACCGGCTCACCCCGCTGGATCCGCTCGCGCACGCAAGGCCGCTGCATGGTCCCCTCCCCGGCTCGGGCCGCACCGCCCCGACCGCTAGGCCCGCCCCGCCCGGCTGTCGAGCCCGCCCGGTGCCGGGCCCTCCCCGTGCGATCGCGCTTGAGTGGCGAGGGCGTCGGCCGGAGCATCGCGCCCGCAGCCGGAGGGCACGGGCGTGGCCGGGATCGAGGAGGCCGACTTCGTCGTCGTGGGTGCCGGGGCGGCGGGCTGCGTCCTCGCCGATCGGCTGAGCGCCGAGGCGGGCACCCGCGTGCTCCTGCTCGAGGCCGGCGGCTCGGATGCGCGGCTGTGGATCAAGGTCCCGGCCGGCTTCACCCGCACGCTCCACGACCCGCGCGTCAACTGGGGCTACCGCACCGCCCCGGGCCCGGCGATCGACGGTCGGGAGATCCCCTTCCCGCGCGGCCGGGTGGTGGGGGGCTCCTCCTCGATCAACGGCCATCTCTACGTGCGCGGCCAGGCGGCCGACTACGAGCCCTGGGCGCAGAAGGGCTGCCGGGGGTGGGGCTGGGACGACGTCCTGCCCTACTTCAAGCGCGCCGAGACGCGCGTGGGCGGCGATCCGGCGATGCGCGGCCGCTCGGGGCCTCTCAAGGTCGAGGATCTGCGCGAGACGCACCCCTTGGCCGAGCTCTTCTGCCGCTCGGCCGAGCGGCTCGGCCTCCCCCGCAATCCCGACTACAATGCCGGCGATCCCGAGGGCTGCTTCCTCTATCAGCAGCTCATGCACCGCGGCCGGCGCTGGAGCGCTGCCGATGCCTATCTCCGCCCGGCGCTGCGCCGACCCGGGCTCCGGCTGCTGACCGAGGCGCTGGTCGAGCGGGTCCTCCTGGAGGGCCGCCGGGCGGTGGGCGTGCGCTTCCGCCACCGGGGCGGCGTGCGCGAGGCGCGCGCGCGGCGTGCGGTGATCCTCTGCGGCGGGGCGATCAACAGCCCGCAGCTCCTGCAGCTCTCGGGCATCGGCGATCCCGCCTGGCTCGCCCCGCTCGGGATCGAGGTCCGCCACGAGCTGCCCGGTGTCGGGCGCCACCTGCTCGACCACACGGGCGTGCGGCTCGCCTTCCGCATCCGCGGGATGCGCACCTTCAACGAGCGCTCGCACTGGCCCGCCCTCGCCCTCGAGGTGCTGCGCTACGCGGCGACCCGCCGCGGCCTGTTGGCCGTCGTCCCCTCGCAGGCCGGTGCGGCGTTCCGCACCCGCCCCGAGCTCGCCACGCCCGACGTGATGCTCTACTTCGCGCCCGGCAGCTTCATCGGCGGTCGGGTGGGTGCCACGGTGCTGGAGCGCGAGCCGGGGGCTTCCTGCGTGGTCATGCAGAACCGGCCGGAGAGCCGCGGTCACGTGCGGATCATCTCGCCCGATCCGACCACCGCCCCCGAGATCCAGCCCAACTACCTGGCCGACCCGATCGACCAGGCGACGGTCGTGGCCGGGCTGCGCTTCGTGCGCCGGCTGTTCGCGACCCCGCCGCTCGCCGACCATGTCGTGGCCGAGACCTTCCCGGGCCCGCAGGCCACGAGCGACGCCGACCTCCTGGCGCACGCCCGGGCGACGCTCGGCACCACCTACCACCCGACGAGCACCTGCCGGATGGGCGTGGACGAGCTCGCGGTGGTCGACCCCGGGCTCCGCGTGCGCGGCCTCGAGGGGCTGTTCGTGATCGACGCCTCGGTGTTCCCGACGATGATCTCCGGCAACACCTACGCCGCCACCAACATGGTGGCCGAGAAGGGCGCCGACCTCGTGATCGGCCGAGGCTGAGACCGGTGCAGGTCCTCGTCCTCGGTGCCGGGGTGATCGGCGCGGCCACGGCCTTTTTCCTCGCGCGCGCCGGCGCCGAGGTCGTGATCGTGGAAGGCACCGAACCGGCCTGCGCCGCCTCCGGTAAGGCGGGCGGACTCCTGGCGCTCGATTGGTGCGACGGCCTCGCCCGCGGGGCCCTGTCGCGCCGGAGTTTCGCCCTCCACGCCGAGCTCGCCCGCGAGGCCGGTGAGGCGGTCGGCTTTCGGCCGGTCGAAACGCTGCTCGTGGCCACAAGCGGCGAGGGTGCGCCCGCCCCCTGGCTCGGCGCGGGGTTCCGGATCCTCGAGCGGCTCGGGGAACCGACCACGACCGCCCTCGTCGATCCGGCCCGGCTCACCCGCTGGCTCGTCGATCGGGCGATCGGCGCGGGCGCGCGGCTCGTGATCGGCACGCCCGAGCGTCTCGAGCCCGCGGGCTCGGGCTGGCGGCTCCACGTCGCCGGCACGACGCTCGACGCCGAGGCGGTCGTCCTCGCCCTTGGTCCCTGGAGCGAGACGGCGCGACGCTGGGTGCCGTTGCCGCCGGTCCGCTCGCTGCTCGGCCACAGCCTCCGCTTCGAGCTCGAGGAGCCGCTCCCACCGACCGTCCTCTTCGTCCGGCTGGATCCGGCCCGCCACGGGCTCGACGAGCTCGAGATCTACCCCCGCGCCGACGGCAGCGTCGTCGTCGCCGGGCTCTCGCGGCCCGCCCGTCCGCCCGCCGAGCCGACCGCGGTCCGCCCCGATCCGGGTGCAGCGGAGCGGCTCGCGGCCGCCGCCCGGGCGGTCCTGCCGGCGCTTTCCCGGGCCCGCCGGGTCGAGCCGCGCGCCTGCCTCAGGCCCGTGAGCGCCGACGGCACGCCGCTCTTGGGGCCGCTTCCCGGCCGCCCCGGCCTCTGGCTCGCCACCGGCCACGGGCCCTGGGGGATCCTCGAAGGCCCGGCCACGGGCGAGCTCCTGGCCGATCTCGTCCTCGGCCGCGCGCCGAAGCTCGATCCGCGCCCCTTCGACCCGGCCCGGCCGACGGCCCGGATCTGAGCCCCGGGCTCAGCCGCCCAGGGCCCGGATCACCGCATCCGTGGTCGTGACCGCCGCGACGTTGCGCATCGCATAGTCGATCGAGGCCCGGTGCCAATCGGCGTTCATGGTCGAGCAGGCATCTTCCGGCACGACGATCACGTAGCCCTTGTCGGCACCGGTCCGCGCCGTGTGCTCGATCGACATGTTCGTCCAGGCACCCGTGTCGATCAGGATGTCGCGGCCGAGCGCCTTCAAGACGATCTCGAGCTTGGTCCCCTCCCAGGCGCTCATCCGCATCTTCTCGACGACGAGATCGCCGGGCTGCGGCTCGAGCCCCTTGACCGGCGCCACCCCCCAGGTCCCGCGCACCAGGCCCTTCGATTCGACGAGCCCTTCGAAGAGCGGGCAGTTCAAGGTGACACCCGGCGCTCCGGGCTCGACCACGAACCAGATGTGGATGACGGGAACCCCCACGCGCCGGCAATGCTCGGCGAGCCGGGCGATGTTGGCGATCGCGTTCTGCTCCTTGCAATGCTGCGGCGAGCCGGAGGCGGCGAAGGCCCCGCCCTCCATGACGACGTCGTTCTGCATGTCCTGGATCAAGAGGGCGCAGCGCGCGGGGTCGAGCCGGAAGCCCTCGACCGCCTCGATCGCCCGGGCGGGCTCGCGGGCGCCACCCGAGCTCGTGCGGCTCGAAGCGGCCCGGCCGGCCGTGCTCCCGGCCGAAGCGCTCGCCGCCCGCATGTAGGGCTCGCGCCGCGGGCCGACCTTGGTGCGTACCGCATAGAGCGAGCGGCTCGCGGTCAAGAAGAGCGTGCGCCAGTCCTCGCCGCCCCAGGCGAGGTTGGCGACGAGCTCGGGCACCCGGAGCGTGGCGACGTGCCGGCCCTCGCGGTCGAAGATCCACACCCCGCCCGGGCCCGTGCACCAGACGTTGCCGCGCTCGTCGCACTTCATCCCGTCGGGTACCCCGGGCTCGAGCTCGGAGCGGATGCCGGACGCGAAGATCCGTCCCGCACCGAGCGAGCCGTCGGGCTTGACCTCGAAGGCGCGGATCAGCGCCTGGACCGTGTCGTTGACGTAGAGGATCTTCTCGTCGGGCGAGAAGCAGAGCCCGTTCGGCTGATCGAAGAGGTAGCGCTCGACCAGGAGCTGCGGCGGCCCACCCTGCGGCGGCAGCCGGTAGACCCCCTGGAAGCCGAGCTCGCGCGGCCGTTCGACCCCGTAGACCGGCATCCGCCCGTACCAGGGATCGGAGAAGTGGATCGAGCCGTCCGAGCGGACGCAGACGTCGTTCGGGCTGTTGAGCTCCTTGCCCTCGAAATGGCTAGCCAGCACCTCGCGCCGCCCGTCCCGCGTGAAGCGGACGAGCGAGGAGGTCGCGTGCTCGCAGGCCAAGAGATTCAATTGCGCGTCGTAGGTGAGGCCGTTCGCCTTGTTCGAGGGCCGCATCACCTCCTCGATGCCGACCCCGGGCGTCCAGCGGCGGCGGACGTCGGCCGGCATGTCGGAGAAGAGGAGATGGTGCTCGACCGGGTGCCAGACCGGCCCCTCGGTGAAGGTGAAGCCCGTGGCGAGCTGCTCGACCGGTGAGTCGGGATCGATGAGCTCGCGCCCCTCGGGCCGGAGGATCTCGTGCGCCACGGGCCGCCCCCTCAGGCCGGGAACCAGGGGCGCGAGGGCAGGGAGGAGACGATCGGCCCCGGTACCTGGTCGAACAGCCGCCCGACGATCCGCCCGCCTTCGACCTTGGCCGGCCGGTCGTGCACGGGGAGGAGGTAGCGCGCGTTGGAGAGCAGCTTCTTGATCGCCGCTTTCTCCTGCCGCTTGGAGGTGCCGTGATTGCCGGTGACCTGCGGCTCCATTTCCTGGGTGATGCGGAAGGGTTCGATGATCTGGTCGTTGAAGTCGTAGATCACGTCGCCGCAGATCGTCGCCACCCCGTCGGCGGTGTGGACGTGGACGTTCATCGAGCCTTCGGTGTGCGCCCCCGCCGCCTCGCAATAGAGACCGGGGAAGATCTCGATCGGGCCGCTGAGCTCGAGGTCGAGGAAGCGCAGCGCGTTCCTGGTGTGCAGCCGATCGACCAGATGCTTGATGTCGGGTGCCGGGTATTGCGGGTGCATGAGGCCGGAGACCGAATATTCGAGCTCGCGGCGGTTGAGGACGACCGTCGTGTTCATCGGGAAGAGGTCGTCCTTGCCGGCGTGGTCGATGTGCAGGTGGGTGTGGAAGATGTAGCGGATGTCGCCGAGCTTGAGGCCGTGCCGGGCGAGCTGGTTCTCGATCAGGTTCTCGTGGAACTGGAGCCCACGCATGCCGAGGGTCTCCATGATCGCGTTCGAGCGGTATCCCGTGTCCACGAGCACGGGCCAGGGCCCGCCCAGGATCAGGAAGCCGAGGGTGGGCACCCTCCGCGTCCGGCCGCAGTCGCGGCCGAGCACGAGGAAGCTCGATTCGAGCTCGATGTCGCCATAGTCCAGGATCTTGATCTCGAGCGGCACGGGCTGGCCTCCCCTCAATCCAGTCGGTAGATGCGACGCGCGTTGTCCGAGAGCACGGCGCGGCGGTCAGCGTCCGAAAGCTGCGCGATCCCGGCCCGATAGGCGTCGAGCAGGTCGCGATAGCCGCACCAGAGCTTCTCGATCGGGAAGTTCGAGCCGAAGAGACAGCGCTTCGGGCCGAAGAGCTCGAGCGCCGTGGCGCAGATCCGCCGCACGAGCGCGGGGTCGAGCCGGCGGGTGAAGGTGTTGAGCCCAGAGAGCTTGCAGGCGAGGTTGGGCGCGGCCGCGAGCCGGGAAAGGGCCGCCTTCCAGCGCGCGAACCCCGCCTCGCTCGGGTCTTCGAGCATGCCCGCGTGGACGAGCACGAAGCCCGTGCCGGGGCAGGCACGCAGGAGGGTCAAGGCGCTTTCGACCTGGCCCGAAAAGACCTGCAGCTCGAAGACCAGGCCGAGCTCGCCGAGCTTGCGGCAGCTTTCGATCAACCGCGGGTCGGAAGCGAGGTCGGGCCGGGCGGCGAAGCGGTACGCTTCGACCTCGTGCCAGTGGAGCTGCTGGCGCACGCCGCGCACGGCCGGATGGCGGGCCAGCGCCTCGAGCCGGCGCGGCGCGTCCTCGGCCAATAGATCGGCGTAGGCCACGATCGCGACCGGGAAGTCCACCCGCGCCGCCTCGCCCGCGACCCAGGCGACCTCGTCCATCGCCCGATCCGGCGCCCAGTTGGCCTGGACGTAGACCGCCTGCTCCACGCCCGTGCCGGCGAGGTCGGCCAGATATTCCGCGATCGGATAGTCGCGCCGCAGCGGCTCGTAGGGCCCGAAGATCCGCGGCCGCATGGGGCCCAGGAGCCAGGGCAGGTCGGCCTGCCGCCAGATGTGGAAATGTGCATCGACCATGCCGCTCATGCGGCGAGCCTCCGTGCCGGTTCGATCCGGGCGAGCTCGAGCACGGTGCGGCAGAGCCGCTCGGTCGAGCCACCCGGCAACAAGGCGTCGAGATGGGGGAGCGCGGCGGAAAGGGCGGCCGTGCGCGGCTCGTAGCCGGGTGTGGCGGCGAGCGGGCTCACCCAGACGAGCCGGTGCGCGAGGCGCGAGAGCCGCTCGACCGCGCGGACCATGAGCTCGGGATCGCCGCGCTCGAGCCCGTCGGAGAGGATCAGCACGACCGCACCTCGGGCGAAGCCCAGAAGGCGCGGCACGCGCAGGAAGGCCGCGAGCGCCTCGCCGATCCGGGTGCCGCCGTCCCAGTCGCGCACCGTGCGCGCCGCCCGCTCGAGCGCGCGGTCGACCGAGCGCAACCGGAGCGCCGGTGTGACGCGGGTGAGCCGGGTCCCGAAGGTCAGGACCTCGAGCCGCTCGGCCACCCGGGCGAGCGCGTGGGCGAAGCGCAGATGGAGCTCGCTCTGCTCCTTCATCGAGCCCGAGACGTCGATCAAGAGCACGAGCCGGCGCTGGCGGACCCGGCGGCGACGGAAGGCGAGCTCCAGGACCTCGCCCTCGCGCGTCGCCGCGCGGCGCAGCGAGCGGGCCAGGTCGACCACCGGCCCGCGCTTCGCCCGCACGAGCCCGGCCGCCCGCCGCCGCGGCAGGCGGCGCGGCGCCTCGCGGCGGAAGCGGTCGAGGGCACGGGCCGGGGCGGCGGGCGCGAAGCGGCGCAGGCCGAGCGCCTCGGCCGGGCTCGCGGCCTCGCCCTTGCTCTCGCCCACGACCTCGAGGAGGAGTTCCTCTTCGCCGCCCGCCTCCTCCTGGACGCGCAGGGGCTCGGCCTCGCCTTCCTCCCCCGCGGCCGGCACGGTCCGGCCGCGGCCCTCGAAATGCGCCGCGAAGAGCGCCAGGAACTCCTCGATCCGCTCGCGCGGCGGGGCGAGCGTGGCGACCGCGGCGCGACGGATGTCGGTCAGGTGCCGTGGGCCCAGGAGCTCCACGGCTTCGAGGAAGGCCACGACCTGCTCGGGCGCGACGGCGAAGCCGTGGGCCCGCAGGAGCTGGGCGAAGCCCAGGAACGGCCGGGCGGCGGGCGGGAGCGGCGGCGGCCAGCTCAAGCCCGGGCCTCCTCGAGGATCGAATCGAGCCGGGCGCGGACGTGCGGCAGGTCGTCCTCGTCCTTGATGACGACGCCGAGCGAACGGCGGAAGGCTTCGGGCCAGGGTGTCCCGCCGGCGATCAGGAGGTCGACCGCCTGCGCCCACTCGACCGCCTCGGCGATCCCGGGCGGCTTGACGAGCGGCTCCCGGCGCAAGCGGGCGACGGCCCGGGCGACCGCCTTGGCGGTCCGTTCGGCGACCCCCGCCGCGCGCAGCATGACGATCCGGGCTTCCTGTTCGGGGCTCGGATAGTCGATCCAGTGGTAGACGCAGCGCCGCCGCAGGGCCTCGTGGAGCTCGCGCGTGCGGTTCGAGGTCAGGATCACGACCGGCCGCTCGGCGGCTTTGAGCGTGCCGCGCTCGGGGATCGAGATCGAGAAGTCGGAGAGGAATTCCAAGAGGAACGCCTCGAACTCCTGGTCCGAGCGGTCGACCTCGTCGATCAGGAGGAGGACCTCGTGCGGGGCTTCGAGGGTCTGGAGGAGCGGCCGTTCGATCAGGAACTCGCGCCCCCAGATGTCGACCGGCTTGTCGCCCGCCTGGCGGAGCGCCAGGAGCTGGCGGGGATAGTTCCACTCGTAGAGCGCGTGCGCGGCGTCGATCCCCTCGTAGCATTGGAGGCGGACGAGCCGCCGGCCGAGGATGCCGGCGAGCGCCTTGGCGGCCTCGGTCTTGCCGACGCCGGGAGCACCTTCGAGGAGGAGCGGCTTGCCGAGGGCGAGGGCGAGCCAGGCCGCGGTCGCGAGCTCCGGATCGGCCAGGTAGAAGGCGTCCTCGAGCGCCCGGGCGAGCGCCTCGGGGCTGTTCAGGCCGTAGACGGTCCGCGTGGCCGGCACGCCTCAGCGCCCCGCCTTGGCGTCGAGGGCACGGAGGATCTTCTCGGGCGTGAAGGGCATCTCGGTGATCCGCACGCCGACCGCATCGAAGATCGCGTTCGCGATCGCCGGAATGGGCGGGGTCGCGCACATCTCGCCGATGCCCTTCGCCCCGTAGGGCCCGTCGAGGGCCGGCCGCTCGAGGAGCTCGATCTCGACCGGGCACATGTCGCCGGGCCCGGGCATCAGATATTCGTTGAAGTCGGTCGGCCCGTGCGCACGGTCGGGATAATAGGGCTCCGGCGTCTCGTAGAGCGCGTGGCTGATCCCCATCCAGGCCCCGCCCACGAGCTGCTGCTCGACGAGCTTCACGTTCAAGGCCCGTCCGATCTCGTAGGCCGCCTTCAAGGAAAGGACGGTCACCTCGCCCGTCTCGTCGTCGACCTCGACCTCGGCCACCATGCAGGCGTGCGCGTAGGTGGTGACCGGGTTCATCTCGCCGGTCTCGGGGTCGACGTCGGAGGGCGGGACGAGGAACATGCCGCGCCCCGAGATCGACTTGCCGCGCTTGAAGTGCGCGCGCTGGGCGACGTCGCGCACGCTGATCGCCCGCGACGGCGCGCCCCTGACCTGGACGTTGCCGCGCCCGTCGAGCTCGAGGTCCTTGGGATCCACCTCGAGCTCCTCCGCCGCGACTTCGAGCAGGACCTCCTTGGCCTCCTTGGCCGCGGCGATCACCGCGTTGCCGGCCCGGTGCGTGCCGCGCGAGGCGAAGCTCCCCATGCAGTGCGGCCCGGTGTCGGAATCGGCCGTGTCGACGTAGACGTCCTCGATCGGCACGCCGAGTGTTTCGGCGGCGAGCTGGCGGGTGACGGACTTCATCCCCTGACCGAGATCGATCGAGGAGAGGGCGACGACGAACTTGCCGGTCGGCGTGGCGTGCACGAGTGCTTGGCTCGGATCGCCGCCCAGGTTCATCCCGATCGGGTAGTTGACCGAGGCGATGCCCCTGCCGCGGTGCTTGGCCATCTCACCGCCTCCGACTGCCGAACACGGAAGAGAACCGGATCGCGCCGTGCCCGCTCCCCGCCCGCGGCGGCTCGCTCGGCGGTTCGCGGCGCTCGGGCTCGGCGGTCGCCGGGGTCGTCGCCGGCTGCCCGCCCGTCCAGGAGGGGGGTGGGGTCATCCCCCGCCGCGGCTCGCCCGCACC
>JBBIIE010000094.1:0-12330 GCA_037446605.1 Geminicoccaceae bacterium
TTCTTTGCCCCGCGCCGGCAGGCTCGAGACGGTCCGCCTGCTGCTCGCGCGCGGCGCCGACCCCCTGGCGCGCAGCCTCGCCGGCGGAACCGCGCTGACCCTCGCCGCCGAGGCCAACCGGACGCGCGTGGTGGAGCTGTTGCTGGAGCGGGGTGTGCCGGCCGACCAGCCCGGTCGGTCGGGCGTGACGGCGCTCGCCGCGGCCGCCTTCAACGGCAACGACCGGCTGGTCCGCATCCTGCTCGAGCACGGCGCCGACCCGCGCGCCCGGGATGCCACCGGCAAGGGCCCGCTCGCCTACGCCGCGGCGCGCGGCCAGCTCGCGGTGCTCCGCCGCCTGCTCGAGGCCGGCGTGCCGGTCGACGAGCGGTTCGGCAACGGGCTCACCGCCCTCATGTGGGCCGCCGGGCACGCCAACGACGTGCCCGAGGCCGAGGGGCTCGCCACCGTCCGCCTGCTGCTCGAGCGCGGGGCGGCGGTCGATCTGGCCGACGCGCGCGGCCGGACCGCGCTCCTGATCGCCGCCGAGCGCGGCCACGGTGCGATCCTGGAACTCCTGGTTGGCGCCGGCGCCGATCCGGACCGGCGCGACGCCGCGGGTCTGGGGCTGGCCGAGCTCGCCGCCGAGCCTGCCCTCGTGGCGCGCGCCCGCGCCGCTCAGAGCGAGCCCAGATAGCGGGCGAGCGCGTCGATCTCCTCGTCCGTGTAGGTGTCGAGCAGCGAGGACATCGCGGCGTTGTTGGTGCGCTCCTTGGTCTTGAGCGCGCGCATCGTGACCACGAGGTAGGTGGTGACCTGGCCCGCCAGGCGCGGCACGGTGCCGTCGCCGAGATAGCCGCCGAGGTGGCATTCCTTGCACATGCCGGCGCCGGCCAGCCGCTCGGCCAGCACGTCGTCGCCTTCCTCGGCGGTCTGCTGCAGCCTCGGCCAGCGACGCTTGGCGAAGAACGCGGCGAGTTCCTTGAGGTCCTGGCGGGTGAGGTCCTTGACGATCTCGCTCATGACCTCGTGCTGGCGCGAGCCGTTCTTGTAGTCGCGCAGCTGGATGAAGAGGTAGCCCTCGTGCTGGCCGTCGATGATCGGTGAGTCGGCGTAGTTCGGCACGCCGTTCTCACCGTGGCAGGCGAGGCAGGTGGGGACGAGCTCGGCCAGATGGCCGGAGAGCTGGTCGAGGCCGGGGATCTCGGGTGGTGCGGGCGGCCGCTCGGTCTGCGCGGCGAGCGGCAGGCCCAGGGCGAGGAGGAGGACACCGCCGAGCGGCGCGAGCAGTCGGCTTCGCTTCATGAGCATTCCCTGATCCTCGAACGCGGCGGGCGGAGCCGGTGCCCGGACCCCGCCCGCCCGTCAAGGGTCGAGTTGCCGCAGCCCGCCTCAGTCGGCGAGGCTGAAGGCGATGATGCTGTTGCCGCGCTTGTAGTCGAGCTGGGTGTTGCCGCCCGCCGCGACCACCACGTACTGCTTGCCGTCGACCGTGTAGCTGGCCGGCGGCGCGTTGACCCCCGCACCCGCCTGGAAGCTCCAGAGATGAGCGCCGGTCGTGGCATCGAGCGCGTTGAAGCGGCCGTTGCCCTCGCCGAAGAAGACCACGCCGCCGGCGGTGGCGAGCACGCCGCCGATCAGGGGCTGCTGGGTCTTCAGCTCCCAGCGGATCTTGCCGGTGTGGTAGTCGACCGCCGAGAGCACGCCCCACTGCTCCTCCGCCGGGATGACCTTGAAGGCGCCGCCCAGCCAGAGCTTGCCGCCGGGATAGGGGGTGCTCTCGACGTGGTAGGTCATCGGCTGGTGCAGGTTCATGGCGTAGGTCAGCCCGAGGCCGGGGTTGACCGCCATGGGCGACCACTCGACGCCGCCGTTGGCGCCCGGCAGCATCCGGGCTCCCTCCTTGGTCGGCAGCGTCCACATGTCCTCCTGCGGGACCATCGCCTCGGAGAAGCGGATCAGCGAGCAGTCGTCCCGCCTGTGGACGTAGACGTGGCCGGTCTTGCCGCCGTGGATCACACCCGGCACGAGCTTGCCGTCCTTGTCCTTGACGTCGACCAGGATCGGCGGGCTCACCGCGTCGAGATCCCACACGTCGTGCGCGATGTACTGGAAATGGCAGTGGTACTTCCCGGTGTCGAGGTCGACCGCCACCAGGCTGTCGGTGTAGAGATTGTCGCCCGGGCGGAGCGAGCCGTCGAGGTCGGGTGAGGGATTCCCGACCACGAAGTAGATCTTGCGTCGCTCGAGATCGACGGCCGGGTTCTGCCAGACGCCGCCACCGAGCGTCTTGTACGGATCGCCCATCTTCTGGAGCGCCGCCTTCTCGGCGGCGATGTCGCGCTTCATGTCGCGGCCGGTGGCGTCGTGCGTCGCCCACACACCCACCGAGTTCTCGGGGATGGTGTGGAAGGTCCAGACGAGCTTGCCGGTCTTGGCGTCGAACGCCTTGACGAAGCCGCGGATGCCGTACTCGCCGCCGTTCGTGCCGATCAGGATCTTCCCCTCGACCGCGGTCGGCGCCATCGTCTCGCTGTAGCCGAGCTCCGGATCGGCGATCTCGGTCTCCCAGACGAGCTTGCCGGTCTTGGCATCCAGCGCCACCAGCTTGGCGTCCAGCGTGCCCATGTAGACCATGTCGCCGTAGACCGCGACGCCGCGGTTGTTCGGCCCGCAGCAATAGACGGTGATCGGTCCGAGCTTGTGCTTGTAGTGCCAGATCTGCTCACCGGTGCGCGCGTCCAGCGCGTAGACGTGGTTGAACGCGGTGGTCACGTACATGACCCCGTTCACCACGATCGGCGTGGTCTCCATCGTCTCCTTGACCTCGGTCTGGAAGATCCAGGCCGGACGGAGCCGCGCCACGTTGCCGGTGTTGATCTGGGCGTTCGGGAAGTAGCGGGTCTGCGCGTAGTTGTGGTTGGTGTGCAGGAAGTTGTTGCCGTCACCGGCGGCGGCACTCAGCATGCGCTGGCTGACCGTGCGCATGTCGCCGTACTTGGTCGCCCCCTTGACCTCCTCGGCGCCGGCGGCGCCGGCCAGGAGCGCCGTCATGGCGAGGGAGCCGGCCCCCGCGAGCCAGCGCGTGCGCGTGTCGATCATCGAGCCCCCCATGGCATTCCCGCCCGTCGTCCGTGCGGCGGCGGGCCGAGCCATGCCTACGCCCGGGGCGGCGGCACGGCAAGACGGGAGCGGGCGTAGCAGGGGCTCAGAACCGGCAGGCGCTCTCCGGCTGGTCGACCCCGAGCGTGTCGAGCACGTTGCGCTGGTGCAGGAAGCGCTCGACCGGGGCGCGCGCGATCACCGCGTCGGTGGTGGCGAGCAGGATCGGCTGGCGGAGCTGATTGTCCCAGGTGCGGAAGGAGGCCGGGTTGCCCTTGTACACGTCGAGGGTGAGCTCCTGGTCGCGCAGCGCCTCGCGCACCCTGGCCGGATCGGCCGAGCGGGCGCGGGTGTGGGCCTCGAGCAGCAGCTTGACCGCCGCCCAGGCGGCGTGCTCGGCGTCCGCCATCCGCCGGCCGCCCGAGATCTGCCGCTCGAAGCGCTGGTTGAGCTGCGGTGCGCCGTGCCGCTCGAACGCCCAGTGCCAGGCCCGCGGCACCAGCCCGTGGGTGCCCACGACCGGCCGCGGCAGGACCGTCTGGTAGGAGAGCTGGCGGCCGAGCTCGCCCTCCACGTCGGCCACCGCGACCACGTCGTAGCTCACCCCCTGGGTCAGGAGGCGGACATTGTTGAGCTCACGCTGGCGCGGGTCGCGCCCGGCCACGAACCGGCGCGTCTCGACGATCCGCCCGCCGAAGCGGCGGATCGAGCGCGCGAGCGCCTCGCCCCAGGCCTCGTCCTCGGCGGTCGGGCCGACCAGGAGGAGGGCGTCGCGCCACTGCAGGAAGGCCAGGTGCTGGCCCAGCGCGTCGGCCAGCATCGCCCGGCTCGGCGCCGTGTGCAGGAGATGCGCGGCACAGGCCTCGCCGCGCAGCTCGTCCTCGATCGCCGACACGTTGAGGAGCCAGACCCCGCTGTCGCGGGTCCGCGCGGTGAGCTCCCGCAGCTCGGCCGCCGGCAGGTCGACCAGCGCGAAGCGCATGCCGCGCTCGGCCACGAGCCGCGCGAGGCCCGCCTCGACCCCCGCGAGGTCGGCGGCCTGCACCGCCTCCAGCGCGAACTCGACCTTGAGCGCGCGGCCGATGATCCGCGCGTCGCGCATGCCGAGCCTGGCCCCGTCGAGCGGCACCACCTCGGGCCGGATCAGGAGGTTGGCGTAGGTCTCCTGGGCGCGGTGGCGGGGGTCGTCGGCGAGCCCCAGATAGCCGAAGGTGACGCGCGTGGTCTCTTGCGCTTGTGCCACGGCCGACACGGCGAGCCCGAGTACCGCGGCGGCGAGTAGGCCGAGCACTCGCCCCGCCGCCCACATCTTCGTCGAGCCGCTCATTTGACGACGAACTTGCCGACCGGCGTGTGTCCCCGCACGCCGAAACTGTACTCGCCCGGGCGGATCGGCATGAAATAGATGTTGGCTGCCCCGTCCGCGTCGAATTCAATCCAGCCGAACGAGCCGACGCCGTGGATTTCGATGTCGCGGATCGAGATTTGATCGACGAACGAGTTGGCGAAGAGTTCGGGAGCCGCAAACTGCCATTCGTCGCCGGCCTTGCTCTCGACCGTGAGCCGGTAATAGGTGCCGGTCGTGAGCTCGAAACTCTTGACCGAAGGCTTGAGCTCCTTGTCGAAGACGAGGGTCGGGAGCCGGTTGGCCCGAGCCGTCAGGTTGCCGGCCGCCAGGGCGTGATCTGCCACGAGCATGCCCACCCCGAGTGCGCCCGCCAGTGCGAGCCGCGTGATCCGACCGTTCATCGAGCTCCTCCCCAGCGCGCGAGACTTCTGCAGTCGCTTATGCCGGCCATAAGCGCAACCTTCGGCGCACGTCAAGATCGCCCCGCCACCGCTTGACGGCCGCCGGGCGATGCCGCTCTTGCTCGGCTCGGCCCCGGTCGCTGCCGGGTGCCGCCCCGAACGGGGCGAGGAACGGGGGAGGAGACGCGACCGATGCGCCGCCGGGACTGCTCCATCCTGCTGCCGCTCCTGATCCTGGGCGGCCCGCTCCGGCCGGTCCGGGGGGCCGCTGCCGAGGCCGCCGTGGTGCGCGCCGGCGTCCTCAAGTTCGGCACCGTGAGCTGGGAGCTCGACGTCATCAGGCGGCACGGGCTCGACGCCAGGGAGGGGATCACCCTCGAGGTGCAGGAGTTCGCCGCCAACGATGCCGCCTCGATCGCCTTCATGGGCGACGCCGTCGACCTCGTGGTCGAGGACTGGCTGTGGGTCGCCCGGCAGCGCGCCGAGGGCCAGGCGGTGAGCTTCCTGCCCTATTCGAGCGCCGTCGGTGCGCTCCTGGTGCGGCCCGACCGGGGCATCGCCCGGCTCGCCGATCTGGCCGGAAAGAAGCTCGGCGTGGCCGGCGGCGCGCTCGACAAGAGCTGGCTGATCCTGCAGGGGCTCGCCCGGCGCCAGGCCGGGCTCGAGCTGGCGAGCGCCGCGAGCCCGGTGTACGGCGCCCCACCGCTGCTCTCCGAGAAGCTGCTCTCGGGCGAGCTCGACGCGGTGCTGACCTACTGGCACTTCGCCGCCCGGCTCGAGACCCGCGGCATGACGCGGCTGCTCGGCGTCGCCGACGCCATGGCCGAGCTCGGCGTGCCGCCCACCACCCCGCAGCTCGGCTACATCTTCAAGGAGAGCTGGGCACGCGCCGCACCCGAGCGGATCGCCGCCTTCGCGCGCGCCTCGCGTGCCGCCAAGGCCCTCATGAAGGAGAGCGACGCCGAGTGGGAGCGGCTCCGCCCGCTCACCCGCGCCGAGGACGACCCCACGCTCCGGGCCCTGCGTGAGCGCTACCGCGAGGGGATCGTCGCGAGCTGGGGCGAGGCGGAGCGGCAGGCCGCGGCCAGGCTGTTCGCGGTGCTCGCCGAGCTCGGCGGCGAGCGGCTGGTCGGCAAGGCCAGGAGCCTGCCCGACGGGACCTTCTGGCCCCTTGTCTGGTGAGGCCGGCCAGGGCGTGGCGCTCGCCCGGGCGGCACCGCCGCGCCCGGCGCTCGACCCGCGTCGGCTCCTGCCGCTGGCCTCGGTCCTCGTCCTCCTGCTGCTCTGGGCCGCGGCCGCGGCGGCGGCCGGCTCGCCCCGCCTCCTGCCCGGCCCGGCCGCGGTGCTGGAGGCCGCCTGGACCGCCGCGGCCTCGGGCGACCTCGTCCGCCATCTCGCGGCGACGCTCGCGCGGGTCGCGGCCAGCTTCCTGATCGCCATGACCCTCGGCACCGCGCTCGGCATCCTCATGGGACGGAGCGCGCTCGCCGACGATCTCGGCCGGCCCTGGCTGCTGCTCGCCCTCAACATGCCGGCACTCGTCACGATCGTGCTCTGCTACGTCTGGATCGGCCTGACCGAGGCGGCGGCGGTGACCGCCGTCGCGCTCAACAAGATCCCCAACGTCGCGGTCACCGTGCGCGAGGGCGCGCGCGCCCTGGACAAGGGCCTCCAGGAGATGGCGCAGGTCTTCGCCGTGCCGCGCGGCCGCGTCCTCGTCCATCTCGTCCTGCCGCAGCTCGCCCCCTATCTGCTGGCCGCCGCCCGCTCCGGGCTGGCGCTGATCTGGAAGATCGTGCTCGTGGTCGAGCTGCTCGGCCGGCCGAGCGGGGTCGGCTTCGAGATCCACACCGCCTTCCAGCTCTTCGACGTGGCCACCATCCTGGCCTACGCCCTCGCCTTCGTGGCGATCGTCCAGCTCATCGAGTGGCAGGGCTTCCAGCCGCTCGCGCGGCGGCTCGAGCGATGGCGGCGCTGACCGTCGAGCTGCGCGCCAAGCGCTTCCCCGCCCTGGGCGCCGCCCCCGCCCGCGAGGTGCTGGGCCCGCTGCGGCTGGTCGTGGAGGTGGGCGAGACGGTGGCCGTGCTCGGCCCCTCGGGCTGCGGCAAGACCACGCTTCTCAACCTCGTGGCCGGCCTGGATCGCGACCTCGAGGGCCGCATCGAGCGCGCGCCCGGGCCGATAGGTCTCGTCTTCCAGGAGCCGCGCCTGCTGCCCTGGCGGACCGTCGCCGACAATCTCCGCTTCGTGCTCGGGCCGCTGCCCGACGCCGAGGCGCGCATCGCCGCGGCACTCGCCGAGGTCGAACTCGCCGATGCCCGCGAGCTCTACGCCTCGCGGCTGTCGCTCGGCATGGCCCGCCGCGTGGCGCTCGCGCGGGCCTTCATCGTCCGCCCGAGCCTGGTCCTGCTCGACGAGCCGTTCGTCTCGCTCGACCAGCCGACCGCCGCCCGCCTGCGCCTGCTGGTCCTCGACCTCCTGCGCCGCCACCGCACGACCGCGCTCCTCGTCACCCACGAGCCGCGGGAGGCGGTGATGCTCGCCGACCGCGTGCTCGTCCTGAGCGGGCCGCCCGGGCGGGTCCGCGCCGTGCGCGAGGTGGCCCTCGACGCGGCGGCGCGGCGCGACCCGGCGCTGGTCGAGGCGGCCACCCGCCGCCTGCTGGCCGACCTGCTCGAGCCGACCTCCGCGGTGGATGCCGCATGAGCATGCCGGCACTGGAGGTCGAAGGCGTGAGCTTCGCCTACGGCCGCGACGCCCGCGCCCTCGAGGGTGTGTCGTTCCGCGTGCCGGAGGCGAGCTTCACCGCACTGCTCGGGCCCAACGGCGCCGGCAAGACCACGCTCATGGCGCTCGTCACCCGCCTGTTCGCGGGGGAGGGCCGGATCACCATCTGCGGCCACGACCTCTCGCGCGCGCCCTTGCCGGCGCTCGCCTGCCTGGGCGTGGTGTTCCAGCGTCCGACCCTCGACCTCGACCTCTCCATCGAGCGCAACCTCGCCTACGCGGCCGGCCTCTACGGGCTCGAGCCGGGCCGCGCGCGGGCCCGCATCGAGGCGGTGCTCGCCCGCCTCGAGCTCGCCGACCGTCGCGGCGCGCGCGTGCGCACCCTCTCGGGCGGGCTGCGGCGGCGGGTCGAGCTCGCCCGGGCACTGCTCCACGAGCCGCGCCTCCTGGTCCTCGACGAGCCGACCGTGGGGCTCGACATCGACAGCCGCCGGGCGCTCGTCGAGCACGTCCACGGGCTCTGCCGCGAGCAGGGGATCGCCGCCCTCTGGGCGACCCATCTGGTCGACGAGGTGTGGCCGGAGGACCGGCTCGTGGTGCTCGACCGCGGCCGGGTGGTGGCCGAGGGCGAGGTCGAGCGGGTGGTGGCGGGGTGCGGCGAGGTCAGCCTCGCCGGCGCCTTCCGCCGGCTCGTGGCGAGGGCCGCTTGAGCCCGGCGCACGCGCTCCGCGCGCTGCGCGCCGTGGCGCTGCGCGAACTCCTGCGCTTCCTCGGCCAGCGCGAGCGCTTCCTTTCGGCCCTGGTCCGCCCGCTGGTCTGGCTGTTCGTGTTCGCCGCCGGCTTCCGCAACGTGCTCGGCGTGTCGATCCAGGAGCCCTACGAGACCTACGTGCTCTACGAGCTCTACATCACCCCCGGGCTCGTCGGCATGATCCTGCTCTTCAGCGGCATGCAGGGCGCCCTCTCCATGGTCTACGACCAGGAGATGGGCTCGATGCGGGTGCTGCTCGTGAGCCCGCTGCCGCGCTGGTACCTGCTCTCGGCCAAGCTCGCCGGAATCGTGCTCGTGGCCACCCTCCAGGCCTACGTCTTCCTCGCCATCGCGCGCCTCTACGGCATCGACCCGCCGCCTGTGGGCTACCTCCTGGCGCTGCCGGCGATCCTCCTGGCCGGCCTCATGCTCGGCGCGCTCGGCCTCCTGCTCTCCTCGCTGATCCGCCAGCTCGAGAACTTCGCCGGCGTCATGAATTTCGTGATCTTCCCGATGTTCTTCGCCTCCTCGGCGCTCTATCCGCTCTGGCAGGTGCGCGAATCGTCGCAGCTCCTCTACCAGATCTGCGCCGTCAACCCGTTCAGCCACGCCGTCGAGCTGATCCGCTTCGCGCTGCACGGCCGGCTCGCCTGGGCGGCGCTCGGCTGGCTGCTGCTCTGGACCGCTCTGTTCCTGGCGGCCGCGTTCCGCGGCTACGACCCGGTGCGCGGCTTCGCGGCGCGCACCGGCAAGGCCGAGTGAGCCCCGGGGACACGCCGCCGCAGGGTCGTTGACAGGGCCCCCCGCCTCGGAAATGACGACGCTCGACCCGAGCCATGCCGGGGATGGGGAGGTACCATGCGAAGTGTACATGACGGATTGCTCGCCGGTTGCGCCGCGGTGGCGGTGCTCGCCGGCGCGGGCGCCGCGACGGCCCAGGATGCGGGCTGGCCGATGTACGGCGGCAACTATCAGAAGTGGCACTACAGCCCGCTCGACAAGATCAACACGGGCAACGTCAAGAAGCTTTCCTTCGCCTGGGCGCAGTCGCTCGGCAACGCCTTCTCGCAGGAGAGCACGCCGCTCGTGATCGGCGACACGCTCTACGTGACGAGCGCGAACGGGCCGCAGTACGTCATGGCGCTCGATGCCGCCACCGGCAGGACGCGCTGGAAGGTCGAGCTCGAGATGCCGGCCGGCGTGCAGCAGTACGCCTGCTGCGGCGTCGTCAATCGCGGCGTCGCCTACAGCGACGGCATGATCTATGTCGGCCGGCTCGACGGCGCGCTGACCGCCCTCGATGCCAAGACCGGCGAGGAGGCCTGGACGGTCGACGTGGTCGACTACAAGCAGGGCTCGGTGATCACCTCGCCGCCGCTCGTGGTCAAGGACATGGTGATCACCGGCTTCGGCGGCGGCGAGTACGGCGCCCGCGGCTACATCACCGCCTACGACAAGAAGACCGGCAAGGAGCGCTGGAAGACCTGGACCGTGCCCGGCCCCGGCGAGCCCGGCAACGAGACGTGGAAGGGCGATTCCTGGAAGACCGGTGGCGGCACCGCCTGGCTGATCGCCTCCTACGACGCCGAGCGCGACCTCGCCTACTTCGGCACCTCGAACCCGGGCCCCTGGAACGCCGCGGTGCGCGGTCCGAACACGTCCGACTTCGGCCGGTACTCCAACAAGTGGACCGCCGCCACGATCGCCCTCGACCCCGACGACGGCAGGATCGTCTGGGGCTTCCAGGGCACGCCGCACGATGCCTGGGACTATGACGGCGTGAACGAGCTCGTGCTCGTCGACATCGACGTCACGGGCGACGGCAAGCCGGACCCGGTCGGGCTCAAGGCCGATCGCAACGGCTTCTTCTTCGTCCTCGACCGGGTCACCGGCAAGGCGCTCTCCGCCCAGCCCTTCGTGCCGACCAACTGGGCCAAGGGCTTCGATCTCGCCACCCAGCGCCCGATCGAGGATCCGGCCAAGCGTCCCGGCCTCAAGAAGAGGGCCGTCGACATCTGCCCCAACCTCATCGGCGGCAAGAACTGGATGCCGATGGCCTGGAGCCCGCAGACCAAGCTGGTCTACATCCCGGCCAACAACCTGTGCATGGACATGGAGGACAGCGAGGTCGAGTACAAGCGCGGCGCCTTCTTCCTGGGCAAGGACTTCCCGACCAAGGCCGGCCCCGGGGACCACATGGGCGAGCTGGTGGCCTGGGATCCGGTCGCCCAGAAGAAGGTGTGGGGCATCAAGGAGAAGTGGGCCTTCAACGGCGGGGCGCTGGCCACCGCGGGCGGGCTCGTCTTCGCCGGCAACTACGAGGGCGACTTCCGCGCCATCGACGCCAGGACCGGCGAGATCCTCTGGTCGAAGCGGCTGGGCTCGGGCATCCACGCCGGCCCCTCGACCTACGAGGTCGGTGGCAAGCAGTACGTCACCGTCGCCGTCGGCCGGTCGGAGACCATCCCCGGCTTCCTCGGCGAGATCGGCCGGAAGATGATCGACGCCCAGCCGACCGCCGGCATGCTGTTCACCTTCACCGTCGAGTGAGTTTCCTCCGGACGGGCGGCTGCGGCCGCCCGTCCCCCCGCCGCGGAGACGCCCCATGCGACGCCTCGCCCCGCTCGTCCCGGCCGTGGTCGCGGTGCTGCTGTCGACCGCATCCGCCGGCGCCGCCGAGCCACTGCGGGTCTGCCTCGATCCGGACACCCCGCCCCTGAGCATGGTGCAGGGTGAGCGGCACGGCATCTACCACGAGGTCGGCGAGCGCCTCGCGGCGGCGCTCGGGCGGCCGTTGCAGGTCTATTGGTGGCCGACCGACCTCGGCAAGCGGGCGATCCGGCTGACCGTGCTCGCCGACCGCTGCGACCTCATGCTGGGCGTGCCCAACGTCAAGGGACTCATGGGCCCGCGCCTGCTCGTGGCCGGCCCCCTGCTGGAGCTCGGCTACGTCCTGGTCCTGCCCGCGGGGCGCTCGATCGAGCGAATCGAGGACCTCGTGGGCCGGCGGGTGGCGGTCGCCTTCAACAGCGAGGCGCAGAACGCGCTCGCCACCCTCGACGGCGCCGTGCCGTTGACCTTCCGCGAGCCCGAGCAGGCGCTGCGCGCGCTCGCCGCGGGCGAGGCCGACGCGGCCTTCGTCTGGGAAGCGCCGGTGCCGTGGATCGAGCGCGAGACCGGCCGGCGCTTCACCGTCCTGGCGGTCGACGGCCCGCGCCTGCGCTGGCAGTCGGCGGCGGGCGTCGCGCGCGCCAACAAGGCCCTGCGCGACCGGCTCGACGAGGTCCTGCAGGGGATGCGCGAGGAGATCGCGGCGATCGCCCGGAGCTACGGCCTGCGCTACGACGGACGCATCGCCTGGAGCTGGCTGCCGACCTCGGCCCGGCGCGACGGGGCCTTGCCCGAAGGCCGCCCCTCGCCGATCGTGAAGGTGGCCGGCGCGGCGCCCGCGGCGGACGATCTGGCGGCCGTCGCCGAGCGCGGTCGCGAGCTGTTCAACTCGGTCCTGGGGTGCGCCCATTGCCACGGTCCCGACGCGGTCGGCCCCGACAAGGCCCGCGATCTGCGCCGGATGCGCATCCGCTACCGCGCCGGCTGGCCCGAGGCCTACTGGCAGACCGTCCGCGAGGGCCGGCTGCAGACCCAATCGGGGCTGGTCATGCCGGCCTGGAAGGACACCGCCGCGAAGGACGAACTCGAGGCCATCCTGGCTTGGCTCACCGGCCTGCAGGTGAGCCGCTGAGCCGCCGCCGCACCCGGCCCCGCCCGCCCCTGGCAGGGGGGCTCGAGCCCGGCTTCTGGCGCACCAAGCCGCTCGAGGCGCTGAGCCCGGCCGAGTGGGAGGCGCTCTGCGACGGCTGCGGCCTCTGCTGCCAGATCCGGGTCGAGGACCCCGCCACGGGCGAGATCGCGCTCTCGGATGTCGCCTGCCGGCTGCTCGACCTGTGCACGCACCGCTGCCGGGACTATCCGAACCGCCACGACCGGGTGCCGGACTGCACGGCGATCACGCCCGCCAACGT
>JBBIIE010000095.1:0-12194 GCA_037446605.1 Geminicoccaceae bacterium
CCAGGAGCGCCCCGGCAGCGACCGTGGCGAGGGCCGCCGTCCAGCCCTGGACGGTGTCGGGGCCGACGAGGTCGAGGGCGAGGCCCGAGAGGAGCGGGGCCAGCATCGCCCCGATCGAGCCCAGGAGGGTCTGCAGGGCGAGCGTGCGGCCCTCGAGCTCGGGTGCCGCCGCCTGCACCGTGCCCACGGTGATGGCCGAGCTGTCGGACATCACGAGCCAGCCGTAGAGGAGGGCGAGCCCGACCACGACGGGAAAGCCGAGCGGCACGGCCGGGCCCAGGCCCGCACCGAGCGCCGCCGAGGCGAGCATCAGCGCGGCGACCGTGGGCGCGCGCGGCAGCCGGCCGGCGAGCTCGTTGCCGGCGAGGCTCGCCGGCAGGCCGAGCAGGAGCACGATCGTGGCGAGCGTGGCGATCCAGGCGCGGTCGACCTCGGCCCCGCTGCGCGCCGCGGCGAAGACGAGGAACGCCACGAGCCAGGTGCGGAAGCCGAACAGCTCGAAGCAGTGCGCCCCGTAGGCGAGCGCGAAGCCGAGCGCGCGGCGCTGCGCCAGCACCGCGCGCGGGCCGCCGCCCGCGGAGGCGGCACGACCGGCCGGGCGGTGGCGGCCGACCGCGGGCAGCAGCAGGGCCGCGGCCGCCGGCAGGAGCCCGCTCACGAGGAAGGCCTGACGCCAGCCGGAGGCGGCCGCCACGAGGCCCGAGAGCCAGGTCGAGGCCGCCGTGCCGACCGAGTAGACCGCGGTGAAGAGCGCCTGCAGGCGCGGCTGGCCGGGCCCCGCGGTCCGGTCGGTCAGCGCCTTGAGCCCCGGCATGTAGGTCCCGGCGATGCCGATCCCGGCCACCGCGCGCCACAGCAGCGCCGACCAGAAGTCCTGGACGAGGAGCGCGGAGCCGACCCCGGCCAGGACCGAGACCGCGAGGCCGAGCGCCATCACCGAGCGCGCGTCGATCCGGTCGGTGACGCCCACGAGCAGGGGTGCCGAAAGCGCATAGGCCAGGTAGTTGGCGGTCGAGATCCAGCCCACCTGCGTGGCGGAGAGCGCCAGCTCTGCCTGCAGGTCCGGGATCGTCGCCTGGAACGTCATGTTGCCGGCGAGCCCCGGCACCAGCACGAGGCAGAGCAGCAGCGCGGCCCGCCGCCCGCCGTCACCCGCGAGCGGCGCGCTCAACCCTCCGCGAGCCGCCGGCGGATGGTCTCGACCGGGGTGCCGTGGAAGGTCTCGGGCAGGCGGATCGCGCGCGCCCGGAGCTCGTCGACGATCTCGGCCACCTCGGCCGCCGCCGCCTCGAGCGCCGCCTCGCCCTTGGCGGCCGTGCCCTTGGTGGCATCCCCGCGCACCCCGGAGAGCGAGCCGGTCGAGAAGTACTCCATCATCACGAGCGGCACGGTCGAGTCGGGATCGGGCTTCCTGCCCGTGAGATCGGCCCAGACGTGGGGGCTGCGGCGGAAGGTCTCGTCGGCGACCGCGCGCTCCATCCGCACGGCATCCGGGTCGATCGCCAGATAGGCCGAGGTCTCGAGCTCGCAGGCGTGGCTCGTGAAGGCGCTCTCCTGCAGCGGCGCGAAGGCCCGCGCGACCGCGCCGAGGGCGAACCAGGACTGCCCGGCCACGAGCGCCTCGGGGTGCTTCACCTGCGCGAGGCGGACGATCATCTCCAGGATCGGCCGGTTCGAGCCGTGCCCGTTGATCAACAGGATGCGGCGGAAACCCGAGCGTACGAGCGAGGAGACGACGCAGACCCCGTAGCGGATCAGCACGTCCCAGTCGACGTCGATCGTCCCGGGCCAGGCCATGTGGTGCGGCTCGAAGCCGAAGGCCATCGGCGTCATGACGAGGGTGTGCGGGTTCCGCCTGGCCGCGCGCAGGCAGACCTCGCGGGCGAGCCGCAGATCGACGTCCACGGGCAGATGGAAGCCGTGCTGCTCGATCGAGGCGAAGGGCAGGAGGATCACCGTGTCCCGTTCCGCCGCCTCGCGGATCTCGGGCCAGGTGAGACGCTCGTAGAGGATCTGCCGCTCGGCCATGACGGATCTCCGCGGAAGGGCGCCGCGTCTCTAGCGCGCGGGCCCCTGTCCACCAACCGCAGGATCGCGCGCGAGACCTGCGCGGCGTGCCGGGCCCGTGGGCTCAGGCGACCTCGACGATGCACTCGATCTCGACCGAGATGTCGCCCGGCAGGCTGCCCATGCCCACGGCCGAGCGGGCGTGCCGGCCGCGCTCGCCGAACACCTCGACCATCAGGTCCGAGCAGCCGTTGATCACCTTGGGCTGGTCCTTGAACTCGGGCGTGGCGTTGACCATGCCCAGGACCTTGACGATCCGCGCCACCCGGTCGAGGTCGCCGAGCTCGGCCTTCATGACCGCGATCAGGTTCAGCCCCACCTGGCGGGCGTGCTTGTAGGCCTCCTCGATCCCGAGATCCTCGCCCACCTTGCCGGTGCCCTGGCTGCCGTCGGCAAAGCTCGGCCCCTTGCCGGAGAGGAACAGGAGATTGCCGGTCCGCACCGCGTTCACGTAGTTGGCCACCGGCGCGCTCACCGGCGGCAGGACGATGCCCTTGGCCTCGAGCCGCTTCTCGACCTCCATCGGATCCTCCCTGCAGGGCTGTCATCGCCGACCGGCCTCGGCGGGCGCGCCGCGGACGCTATATGAGACGGTGGCCGGAGCAAGAGGAGAGCTGCCATGCACCGCCGCACGATCGTCCTGGCCCCGCCGCTCCTGGCCCCGCCGCTCCTGGCCCCGCCGCTCCTGGCCCCGGCGCTCCTGGCCCTGCCCAAGGGGGCCCGCGCCCACCACGGCTGGGGCTCCTACGCCTCCGACCAGCCGACGACGCTGGTCGGCACGGTCGAGCGGGTGAGCTTCGAGAACCCGCACGGCGTCCTGATCCTCAAGACCCCCGAGAAGGTCTGGGAGATCGTGCTCGCCCCGCCCTTCCGGATGATCAGCCGTGGCCTCGAGGAGAGCCGGATCCAGCCGGGCGACACGGTCGAGGTGATGGGCTATCCGCACCGGACGCGGGCGATCGAGCTGCGCGCCGAGTGGATCAAGGTCGAGGGCGCGATCACCCAGCTCCGCTGAGGCCGACCCGTGGAGCACGAGGCGGCCGGCCTGCTCTCGCCGCTCGGCGTCTGGATCGAGGGGACGGCGGCGTCGGCCACGGTGCGCCGCTCGCTCTGGCTCTATCCCGTGGCGAGCGTCCTGCACGTGCTCGGTCTGGGCCTGCTGCTGGGCTCGATCCTGGCCCTCGACCTCAGGCTCCTGGGATTCGCCCGGGCGATCCCGGCGCGGCCGCTCGCCCGGCTCCTCGTCCCGCTCGCCGCGCTGGGCGTGGCGGTCCAGGTGCCGACCGGTGCGGTGATGCTGCTCGCGGATGCAGCGGCACTGCTCGGCCACCCGCTCATGCTCGCCAAGCTCGTTCTGGTCGGCCTCGCCGCCCTCAACGTCCTGGCCGTGCACCGCGCCGCCGGCCCCGGCATGGCCGCGCTCGACGGGCCGATCCCGGCGGGCGTGCGCCGCGGCGCGCTGGTCTCGCTCGCCGCCTGGCCCACCGTGGCCGCCCTCGGCCGGGCGATCGCCTATCTCTGAGCGCCGCCGAGCCGGCCCCGGCTCCGGAAAACTTTCGACCATCCACCGGAAGAGCCATCGACGGCGGGTCGGCGCCGTGCTCGGCTGAGACGGTCCAGTCGAGATCGAGACCTGCGTGCCGGACCAACGGGAGGTTGGACATGGCACGCGTTCTCGGCAGCACGGGTAAGGACGAGCTCCCCGGCAGCGACGAGGCCGACGAGATCTTCGGCTTCGAGGGCGACGACGTGCTGCTCGGCCTCGGCGGCGACGACGATCTGTTCGGCGGCGCCGGCCGCGACACGCTCGACGGCGGCGCCGGCGACGACGAGATGGACGGCGGCGCCGACAGCGACGTCTACATCGTCGAGCAGGCGGGTGACCGGATCATCGAGGGCGAGGGCGACGCCGAGGGCGCCCTCGACGAGGTGCGCACCAACCTCTCCGAATTCACCCTTCCCTCCAACGTCGAGAAGCTGACCCTGCTCGAGGGCGCGGTGAGCGGTCGCGGCAACGACGGGCCGAACATCCTCACCGGCAACGCCGGGATCAACGTCCTGTCCGGGGGGCTCGGCCGCGACGAGCTCTACGGCCTCGGCGCCAGCGACGATCTCGACGGCGGCCGCGGCGCCGACCTGCTCGTGGGCGGTCCGGGCGACGACATCTACGTGGCCGACTTCGTGGCCGATCTCGCCCTCGAGGAGGCGATCGTCGAGCGCCCGGGCGAGGGCCGGGACATCGTCTTCCTCGCCGCCGACTGGGTCGCGGCCTCTGGCTCGAGCACCGCCGTCTTCGAGGTGCCCGAGCATGTCGAGGAGGTGGTCGTCGAGGGCAGCCGGCGCACGAACATCGGAGCCGACCGCGCCAGCGCCGCGGTGACGATCCGGGGCGGCAGCGGCGGCGACGACCTGTTCGGCAGCGCCTTCGCCGACACCCTCCGCGGAAACGCCGGTGACGACACCATCGAAGGTCTCGCGGGCAACGACCTGATCGTCGGTGGGGAGGGGGTGGACAGCGCCCACTTCTTCAACGTCGCCGCGAGCGACGCCCGGATCAGCCGGACCGCGGGCGGTGCCGTCGTCGTCGCCACCAGGACCCTCGGGCGCGATACCCTGATCGACGTCGAGAAGCTCGTCTTCAAGGACAAGACCCTCGACGTCGCCACCGACAGCCTGTTCACGGGCGACATCGACCTGATCTTCCTGGAGGACCTCTCGGGCTCGTTCCGCGACGATCTCCCCAACGTCGCGGGTGCGGTGCGCGGCATCGCCGCCGAGGTCGAGGAGCTCGATCCCGAGGCGGCCTTCGCGGTCGCCTCCTTCGTCGACAAGCCCGTCCCGGACGACGACGACCGCAAGGGCGACTACCTCTACAAGGCGCATCTCGGGCGGACCACCGATGCGGGCGTGGTCGCCAACCAGATCGCCAACCTCGTCATCCGCAACGGCGGTGACGTGCCGGAGGCGGCGCTCGACGGTCTCAGGGGCGCTGCGCTCGGCACCGGCCTGTCGCTCAGGCCCGACGCGCACCGGATCGTGCTCCTTTCGACCGACGCCGACTTCCACCAGGGCGACGGCTACGCCTCGGTCGAGGAGGTCCGGGCGACCCTCGAGGAGACCGGCGCGGTGCCGATCTTCGCGGTCACCGCCGACCAGCGCGCCGTCTACGAGCAGCTCGTGGAGGATCTCGGCGTCGGTGCCGTGGTGACGCTGACGAGCAACAGCGCGAACCTCCAGGACGCCGTCCGCCAGGCGCTCGCCAACCTGTTCCAGGAGGTCACCAGCAACGGCACGGACGGGCCGGACCTGCTGTTCGGCGGGTTCCTGGGCGAGAAGTTCTTCACCGGCCTCGGCGCCGACAGCGTCGATGCCGGCGACGGCGACGACGTGGTCGACACGGGTGCCGGCGACGACACCGCCCGCGGCGGCGCCGGCAACGACACGGTCAAGGGCGGGACGGGCGATGATCTGGTCGACGGCGGCTCGGGCGACGATGCGGTGCATCCCGGGCTCGGCCGCGACCGGGTGGTCACGGGGCCGGGTGCCGATGCGGTCAAGGGCACAGCGGCCGAGCTCGACGACGACACGATCGCCGATCTGGCCGCCACCGACAGCGTCTTGATGTTCGGTGCGGCGCTCTCGCCCAAGTCGATCACCACCTCGCCCGGCTCGCTGATCCTCGACATCGACGCCGATGCCAACGGCAGCTTCGAGACCCGCATCACCCTCGAGGGCGACTTCACCGGCAGGCGCGTGGCGCTCGAGACCGAGGGCAGCGGCGCCACCGTCGCGACGCGCATCCGCGTGGTGGACCAGCTCCCCGTCACCGGCACCGCCGGCAACGACAAGCTCAAGGGCACCGAGGACGGCGATCTGATCCGCGGGCTCGCCGGCAACGACCGGATCACCGCGCTCGGTGGCGACGACGTGATCGAGCCCGGCCCGGGCAAGGACAAGGTCGACGGCGGCACCGGCCGCGACGTGCTCGTCCTCGACGGTTCGAGCGACGGCTTCGGCGTGCTGGTCAAGGGCAGGAAGCTCTCGATCCTGGACACCGATCCGGGCGACGGCAACGAGGGCAGCGTGGCCTTCGCCAACATCGAGGTGCTGCGCTTCGACGACTTCGAGATCGACATCTCGGGCGGCGTCCTGGCGCCGCCCGCCGGTGGCCCGGCGCGGCTCGAGCTCGACGCCCTCCTGACCGCCGAGCGGATCGCCACCTGAGCCGCGGGTGAGGCTTCCAACGAGCGCTTTGCGCGTGTAACGATCGGTCTGCGCAACCTGGAGGCGTGACCGGCCGATGATGGCGGCGCTCGGGCGGCTGCTCGACCACGATCTCGTCTGGAGCTTCACCCGCTCGCCGGCGACGGTGGCGGCGGCCCTCGTGACGCTCCTCTTCCTGCTCGCCGCACTCCTCGCTCCCTGGATCGCACCGCACGACCCCTTCGACCCGGCGAGCCTCGATCTCCTGGACGCCTTCACACCACCCGCCTGGAGCGAGGGCGGCGATCCGCGCTTCCTCCTCGGCACCGACGATCAGGGCCGCGACATCCTCTCGGCCATCCTCTGGGGCGCGCGGATCTCGCTGCTCGTGGGCTTCGCCGCGGTGCTGCTGTCGGCCGGGCTCGGCGTCCTGCTCGGCGTCTCGGCCGGATATCTGGGCGGGCTCTACGATGCCGTGGTGATGCGCCTGGCCGACGTCCAGCTCACCATCCCGGGCATCCTCGTGGCGCTCCTCGTGAACGGCGTGGCGCGCGCGCTCGTGCCGCGCGAGCACCACGAGGCGGCCGCGGTCTGGGTGCTCGTGCTGGCGATCGGCCTGTCCGCCTGGCCGCAATACGCACGCCTCGCGCGCGGTGCCACGCTGGTCGAGCGCGGCAAGGACTACGTCGCTGCCGCCCGGCTGATCGGGATCGGCCCCTGGCGCATCATGGCCGGGCACCTGCTGCCGAACGTGATCGGCCCGGTGCTCGTGATCGGCACGATCGGCCTCGCCCTCGCGATCGTCTCCGAGGCCACGCTCTCCTTCCTCGGCGTGGGCGTGCCGCCGACCACCCCCTCGCTCGGCACGCTGATCCGGATCGGCAACGACTTCCTGTTCTCGGGCGAGTGGTGGATCACCCTGTTCCCCTCGCTGGCGCTCGTGCTGCTGGTGCTGGCCGTCAATCTCCTCGGCGACTGGCTGCGCGACGCCTTCAACCCGAAGCTCCGCTGAGGGCACCGGTGCCGCTGCTCGAGGTCGAGGATCTGACCGTCGAGCTCGCCACCCGGCGCGGCCGGCAGCTCGCCGTCGACGGGGTGAGCTTCACCCTCGAGGCCGGTGAGGTGCTCGGCCTCGTGGGCGAGTCGGGCGCAGGCAAGTCGCTGACCGGCATGGCGATCATCGGCCTCCTGGAACCCCCCGCCCGGCTCGCCCGCGGGCGCATCCGGCTCGAGGGCCGGCGGATCGACGATCTGCCGCCCGAGGATCTGCGGCGGATCCGCGGCCGGCGGATCGGCGCCATCTTCCAGGACCCGCTCGCCGCCCTGGATCCGCTGCAGCGGATCGGCCGGCAGCTCGAGGAGACGATCCGCACCCATCTCGACCTGGATGCCCGGGCGGCGCGGGAGCGCGCCGTGGCGCTGCTGCGCGAGGTCGGGATCCCGGCCCCCGAGCAGCGGGTGCGGGCCTGGCCGCACGAGCTCTCGGGCGGCATGCGCCAGCGCGTCGTGATCGCCTTGGCCCTGTGCGCCGAGCCGGCACTTGTCGTGGCCGACGAGCCCACGACCGCGCTCGACGTTTCGATCCAGGCGCAGATCGTCCAGCTCCTGAAGCGGCTCTGCCGCGAGCACGGGACGGCCGTGCTGCTCGTCACCCACGACATGGGCGTGGTCGCCGAGACCGCCGACCGGGTCGCGGTCATGTACGCCGGCCGGCTGGTCGAGCTCGGGCCGGTGCGCGAGGTGATCGAGCGGCCCCGCCACCCCTACACGCGGGGCCTCATGGGGGCCATTCCGCGGATCGGCGAGCGCGCCCGCCGGCTCGTGCAGATCGACGGCGCCATGCCGCGCCCCGATGCGACCCCGCCCGGCTGCGCCTTCCATCCGCGCTGCCCGCAGGCCCTGGCGCGCTGCCGCGCCGAGCGGCCGGAGCCGCTGCGCGTGGGGGAGGGGCACGAGGCCGCCTGCTGGCTGGCCGCCACGGAAGTCGCCGCTTGAGCGCCGGCCCCCCGACCCCTGAACCCATGGTCGAGATCGAGGGGCTCGTGCGCCACTTCGACGTCTCGCGCCCCTGGCCGGTGCGGCTGCTGACCGGCGAGCCGCGCCGGCGCGTGCGGGCGGTGGACGGCGTGGACTTCACCGTCGCGCGCGGCACGACGCTGGCACTGGTCGGCGAATCGGGCTGCGGCAAGTCGACGGTCGCGCGGCTGCTCGTGGGCCTGCTGCGGCCGCAGGCCGGGCGGATCCGGATCGACGGCCGCACGCTCGGGCCGGGCGGCGGGGAGGCGGCGCGGGCCCCGCTCCGCGGCCGCCTGCAGATGGTCTTCCAGGACCCCCATGCCAGCCTGAACCCGCGCTGGCGGGTGGCCGAAATCGTGGCCGAGCCGTTGCGCGCCTGTCGCCTCGTGGCGAGCCGGGCCGAGGCGCGCGCCCGGGTCGCCGAGCTCCTCGTCCAGGTCGGGCTCGCCCCGGCCGACGGGCGGCGCTACCCGCACGAGTTCTCGGGTGGCCAGCGGCAGCGGATCGCCATCGCCCGGGCGCTCGCCAGCCGGCCGGCCCTCCTGGTGTGCGACGAGCCGACCTCCGCCCTCGACGTCTCCATCCAGGCGCAGATCCTCAACCTCGTGAAGGACCTGCAGGCCGAGCTCGGGCTCACCTACCTGTTCATCAGCCACGATCTGGCGGTGGTGAGCCTCGTCGCCGACCGGGTCGGCGTCATGTATCTCGGGCGGATCGTCGAGCTGGCGCCGGCCGGCGAGCTGTTCACCCGGCCACTGCATCCCTACACGCGGCTGCTGCTCGACACCGTGCCCGATCTCGGGCGGCGGGAGCGCCCGCGAATGCCGGTCGCGGGCGAGGTGCCGAGCCCGATCGACCCGCCACCCGGCTGTCCCTTCCACCCGCGCTGTCCGTGGGCGGCGGCGCGCTGCCGTGCCGAGCTGCCCGAACCGCTGCGGGTGGGGGCGACCCGGGTCGCCTGCCACGCGCTCGAGGAGGGGCGTCTTCCCGTCTGAGCGGGTGCGCCCTCAGCTCGCCGTGCGCTGCTCGGCGAGCAGCATCGAGCGGAGGTCCTCGGCGGCGCGTTCGAGGAACAGCAGCACGCGGGCGTCGCCATAGTCGTAGAACACGTCGTCGGGGTCGCTCACCGTGGTCGCGCGGAACCGGCCGACCGCGAGGTCGAGCACCGCCATGACGCTGTCGAGGGTGCGCGACGGCGTGGTCAGGAGCATGTTCTCGAGCTCCTCGATCTGCCGATCGACCTGCTCGATCTCGCGCTCCAGCTCGTCGAGCCCGGCCTCCTTCTCGGCCTTGGAAAGGTCGCTCATCATCGAGCGGATCTCCTCGGCCGACATGCCGACGAGCTGGAGGGGGACGAAGGTCCATTCCGGCAGGCTGCGGCGCAGGCGGTCCTGGCGCTCGACCAACCCGTCGCGGCGCCGCTGCAGCTCGCCGAGCCGCCTGACGAGGAGCATGGTGTTGGTGATCACGGCCATGTTCGTCCCTCCGCCGCCATCTCTCCCCGCCGTCGTCGGCGGCCTCTCTCCCGCGAGCTTGGCGTCGGCGACAGGGACTGTCAATGCGTTTTTCATGAGTTGGTAGGTGAATTTTTATGAAGAACTTTGATAAAATGCGAGATACTTGGATTGCGGGCGAATTTGATTGAGACATGTCGAAAATTTTAGCGAAATACGCGACGCATCCGCGCGATGGACGGCGCCGCCGCGAGGCTCCATAGTGCGGCTCGGCTGCGTCCGCCGGGAGGCAGGAGGTCTCGCCTTGAGGTTGAGCCAGTCGGACAATTCTTCCGTCGAGGCGGATCTCCGCCCGGCCGATCCGGCGCGCCCCTCGCGGGTCGTGGGCCTGCGCGGCTACCTGCTCGCCGGGATCATCGTCACCGCGCCGATCGGCATCACGCTCTGGCTCGTCTGGCAGGTGGTCGGCTACATGGACCGGACCGCCGCGGCGATCCTGCCCGCCCGCTACAATCCCGAGACCTACCTGCCGTTCAGCGTGCCCGGGCTCGGCCTGCTCGTGATCCTGGGCCTGCTCACGGCGATCGGCTGGTTCGCCGCCGGCTTCCTCGGCCGCGCCCTGATGCGCGCCGGCGAGCAGCTCGTCGCCCGCACGCCCGTCGTGCGCAGCGTCTACGGCACCTTGAAGCAGATCTTCGAGACCGTCTTGACCTCCTCCTCGCGCTCGTTCCGCGAGGTCGTGCTGGTCGAGTGGCCGCGGCGCGGCGTCTGGTCGATCGCCTTCGTCACCGGCAGCTCGCAGTGGGAGCTGGCCGCGGGCGGCCACGACATGGTGAGCGTCTTCCTGCCCTGCACACCCAACCCGACCACGGGCTATTTGATGTTCGTCGCGCGCGCCGAGCTCGTGCCGCTCGCCATGACCGTCGAGGAGGGGATGCGCATGGTGGTCTCGGGCGGGATCGTCGCCATGCCGCTGCGGCCGGCGACCCCGCCGAGCCTAGCCCGCCGCCAGGAGCCCGAGCGCCGCGCCCCGGTCGAGCAGCTCCAGCAGGTGCCGTAGGGCGCGCCCGCGCGGGCTCGAGAGCCCCGGGTCGGCGGTGAGTGCCGCGGTGGCGAGCTGGCGCGCGCCGGTCAGCAGATCGCCGTCGCGGGCGAGATCGGCGAGCGCGAGCTCGGGCAGTCCGGACTGGCGGGCGCCCAGGAGCTCGCCCGGGCCGCGCAGCGCCAGATCGGCCTCGGCGATCGCGAAGCCGTCCCGGGTCCGGCGCAGGATCGCAAGGCGCGCCCGGGCCGCCTCGCCGCCCGCCTCGTCGAAGACGAGCAGGCAGGTCGAGGGCCGGCTGCCGCGGCCGACCCGGCCGCGCAGCTGGTGGAGCTGGGCGAGCCCGAAGCGGTGCGCGTCCTCGATCACGATCACGCTCGCCTCGGGCACGTCGATGCCGACCTCGACCACCGTCGTGGCGACGAGCAGGCGGACCTCGCCGCGCGCGAACGCCTGCATCGCCGCGCGCCGCACGGCCGCCGCCTGGCCGCCGTGGGCCAGCCCGACGAGCGCCCCGAAGCGCGCCTCGAGCGCCGCGTTCCGCGCCAGCACGGCCGCCCGCTCGGCCCGGCTCTCGCCCTCGATCGCCGGGCAGATCCAGTAGATCCGCTCGCCGCGGGCGAGCGCCCGGCCGCACGCCTCGACCACCTCCGCGAGCCGCCGCGCCGGGATCACGCGTGTGTCGATCGGCGGCCGCCCGGCCGGCCGGCGGCGCAGCTCGGAGACCGCCAGATCGCCGTGCAGCGCCAGGACCAGGGTGCGCGGGATCGGCGTCGCCGAGAGCAGCAGCAGGTCGACCGCCGCACCCTTGTCGAGCAGGGTCAGCCGCTGGCGGACCCCGAAGCGGTGCTGCTCGTCGATCACCGCGAGCGCCAGATCCGCGAACCGGACCGCCGGCTCCAGCACCGCGTGCGTCCCGACCACGAGCGGCGTCCGGCCGAGGGCCAGGCGGTCGAGCGCGGCGGCGCGCGCACGCGCCGGCTCGCTCCCGACCAGGAGCTCGAGCCCGACGCCGAGCGGCTCCAGCCAAGCGGACAGGGTCGCCGCGTGCTGCCGGGCGAGCAGCTCGGTCGGGGCCAGGAGCACGCCCTGGCGGCCGGCCTCGACCACCTGCAGGAGGGCCATGGCCGCGACCAGCGTCTTGCCGGTGCCGACGTCGCCCATCAGCAGCCGCCCGCTCGCGTGCGGTGCCGAAAGATCGGCCGCGATCGCGGCGCCGGCGCGCATCTGGTCGGCGGTCGGCGCGAAGGGCAGGCGCGCCAGGAGCGCCGCGCGCAGCCGTCCGTCGCCCAGGCTCGGCCGCTTGGAGAGGCCCTGCCGCCGCCGGCGCTCGAGGGCGAGGGCGAGCTGGAGGGCCAGCAGCTCGTCGAGCGCCAGCCGGCGGCGGGCGTCCTCGAGGGTGGGCGGCTCGC
>JBBIIE010000096.1:0-12108 GCA_037446605.1 Geminicoccaceae bacterium
CTTCCGCGAGCGCGCGCCGGCCCCGGCGACGCGGATCGACACCCGCGCCTTCCGCGAGGTGCTGGCGGTCGATCCCGCGGCCGGGACGGTCGAGGTCGAGGGCATGTGCCCCTACGGCGAGCTGGTCGATGCCACCCTCGCGCAGGGGGTGATGCCGGCGGTCGTGCCCGAGCTCATGGGCATCACGATCGGTGGTGCCCTCGCCGGCGTCGGGATCGATTCGACCAGCTTCCGCCATGGCCTCGTGCACGAGACGGTCCTCGAGTTCGACATGGTGACCGCCGCGGGCGAGGTCGTCACCGCCCGCCCGGACAACGAGCACGCCGAGCTCTTCTTCGGCTTCCCCAACAGCTACGGCACGCTCGGCTACGCCATCCGCCTCCTCGCCAAGACCATGCCGGTGAAGCCCTTCGTGCGGCTCGAGCACCGGACGCTCCGCGATCCCGAGGCCTACTACGCCGCCCTCGCCGCGGCCTGCGCCGATCCGGGCTCGGACTTCGTCGAGGGCGAGATCTTCGCCCGTGACCGGATGGTCGTCTCTATCGGCCGGTTCGTCGAGACGGCCCCCTGGACCTCCGACTACACCTTCGAGAAGATCTACTACAAATCGATCCTCGAACGTGAGGAGGACTATCTGACCGTCCGCGACTACGTCCGTCGCTGGGACACCGACTGGTTCTGGTGCTCGAAGAACCTGGGCATGGAGATCCCGCTCCTGCGCCGGCTCGTGGGCCGCGAGCGCCTCAACTCGCAGACCTACACGCGCCTCATGCGCCGGGCGAACCGCTGGAGGCTCGGCCGGATCTGGGATCTGTTGGGCCATCGCAGCGAATCGGTCATCCAGGACGTGGGCATCCCGCTCGCCCGCGCCCCCGAGTTCCTCGCCTGGTTCCACGAGACGATCGGCATCCTGCCGGTCTGGAACTGCCCGTTCCGGGCGGTCCACCCGCACGGCTTCCCGCTGTTCCACAGCCCGCCCGGGGCGCTCTGGATCAATTTCGGCTTCTGGCACCCGATCCGCCGCCGCGAGGCCAGGCCGGACGGCTGGTACAACCGGCAGATCGAGAAGAAGGTGGCCGAGCTCGGCGGGGTGAAGTCGCTCTACTCCGACAGCTACTACCCCGAGGACGAGTTCTGGCGGCTCTACGACCGCGAGGTCTACGACCGCCTGAAGCGCCGCTACGACCCCGCGCACCGGCTGCGCGGGCTCTACGAGAAGTGCGTCCTCAAGCGCTGAGCCGCCCCCGACCACCGCTTCGCCCGGGCCGCGGCGAGACGAGCAGGAGGAGCGCGCTCGCGAGCGCCAGCCCGGCCCCGGTCACGAACGTCGCGGGCGCCCCGTAAAGGTCCCACAGCGCCCCGGCCAGCAGGCTCGCCACCAGCGTCGCGGCGCCGGTCACGAGGTGGAACACGCCGAACGCCGTGCCGCGCCGTTCGGCCGGCGCCGAATCCGCCACGAGTGTGGCGAGCAGGCCCTGGGTGAGCCCCATGTGCAGCCCCCAGACGGCCACGCCCCAGAGGGCCGTCGCCGGGCCGTCGGCCGCGGCGAGCACGAGGTCGGCCGGCACCAGCACGAGGATGCCCACGAGCAGCAGCCGGCCGCGGTCGAACCGGTCGCCGAGCCGGCCGGCGGGCCAGGCCGCGAGGCTGTAGACGAGGCTCATCACGACCATGACGAGCGGCACGAGCGCCGGTGTCATGCCGACGTCCTGCGCGCGGAGCACGAGGAACGCCTCGGAGAAGCGGGCGAGTGCCAGGGCCGTCGCGACCGCCACGATCCACCAATAGGCGGTCCCGAGCTCGGCCATGTCGGCGCGCGCGAGGCCGAGCCAGGGTCGCGGCCGGGCCGGCGCGCGGACCGCCTCGGGCTCCTCGACCCCGAGCCACAGCACGAGCACGCAGAGGACGGCCGGGAGCACCGCGAACCAGAGCACGGTCCGCACGTCCTCGGCGAACGCCCACATGAGCCCGATCGCCGCGAGCGGGCCCAGGAACGCGCCCACCGTGTCGAGCGCCTGGCGCAGCCCGTAGGCCGAGGCGCGCAGCTCGACCGGCGTGATGTCGGCCACGAGCGCGTCCCTGGGCGCGCCGCGGATCCCCTTGCCGATCCGGTCGAGGAAGCGGGCGAGGAACACCGTGCCCACGCCGGCTGCGAGCGGGAACAGGGGCTTGGTCGCCGCCGCCATGCCGTAGCCGAGCAGCGCCAGGGGCTTGCGCCGGCCGATCCGGTCCGAGAGCGCGCCCGAGACGAGCTTGGCGAAGGAGGCCGTCGCCTCCGCCACCCCTTCGAGCAGGCCCAGCACGAGCGGGCTCGCACCCAGCGTCACCACGAGGAAGATCGGCAACAGGCTGTGGATCAGCTCGGAGGAGAGGTCCATCATCAGGGAGGTGAGGCCGAGCGCCCACACCCCCGACGGGATCCGCGCCGGCGCGGCCACGAGCCCGCCCGCGCTCACGCGAGTGCCTCGCGGTAGAGCCGGGCGTAGTCGGCGGCGGTCGCCGGGCGCGGATTGCTGGCGTTGCAGTGATCGCGCTCGGCGAGCACGGGCAGGCCCTCCAGATCGGCCTCCACCACCCCCATCGCGCGCAGGCTCCGGGGCAGACCGAGCCGGGCGTTCAGCCCCCGGATCCACGCGCCGAGGTCGGCGCCCGGGGGAAGCCCCGCGACGCTCCGGATCCGCTCGTACTTCGCCCCCACGTGGCCGGCGTTGAAGGCCAGCACGGTGGGCAGGATCACCGCGTTCAGGGTGCCGTGGTGCAAGGGCTTGCCCGGCAGGGCACCCAAAGGATGGCTCATGGCGTGCACGGCACCCAGGCCCTTCTGGAACGCCATCGCCCCCTCCATGGCCGCCACCATCATCTGCCAGCGCGCCTCGCGGTCGTGGCCGTCGCGCACCGCCCGCTCCAGGAACGCGGCGGCGCGGCCGAGCCCATCCAGCGCGATCGCCTCGGCCGGCGGGTTCGAGGCGGGTGCGAGGTAGGTCTCGATGCAGTGGCTGAGCGCGTCCATGCCGGTGGCGGCGGTGAGCCCGGGCGGCAGGCCCATGGTGAGTTCGGGGTCGCAGATCGCGAGCCTCGGGATCAAATGCGGGCTCACGAGCGCCAGCTTGCGCCCGTCCTCGAGCACGATCACCGCCCCGCGCCCGACCTCGGAGCCCGTGCCGGCGGTGGTCGGGATCGCCACGAGCGGCGGCAGGTCGGGGCGGATGCGCGCGAGCCCGCCCTCGATCAGGGCATAGTCCTTGAGCGGGCCCGGATGGGTGCTCATGAGGCCCACGGCCTTGGCCAGATCGATCGGCGAGCCGCCGCCGAGCGCCACGATCCCGTCGCAGCCGCCCGCCCGGAACGCCTCGAGCGCGCGCCGCGCGGCCGCCTCGGTCGGGTTCGCGGGCGTGTCGAGGAACAGTGTCACGGCCCGGTCGTCGGGGATCCGCGCGCGCACGCGATCCAGGATCCCGGCCGCCTCGACGCCCCGGTCGGAGACCAGGAGCGGCCGCCGTACCCCCAGCCGCGCCAGCTCCCCGGCGAGCCGATCGAGCGCGCCGAAGTCGAGGTGGATGGTCGTCAGATAGCTGATCGTCGCCACCACGCTCTCCTCGCTCCGGCGACCGTGCCGCGCCCACCATGGCGCCGGGAGGCCGCCGCGTCGAGCGCGCCCCTGGCCGCCCCGCCCCGCTTCCGCTACCGCTCGCGCCCGGGGAGAGGCCTCGAAGGATCGACCGTGGGTCCGCTCGCACGCTTCGTCCGCGCCGTCGACCGCCTCAACCGGGTGGCCGGTACCCTGGGCGCGGTCCTGATCCCGGCCGCGGTCCTGCTCTGCGCCGCGGTCGCCCTCTTGCGCTACGGTGTGGGCTTCGGCCGGGTCTGGATGCAGGAGCTCTACGTCGTCCTGGCCGGCGTCTCGTTCATGATCCTGGCCGCCCGGGTGCACGGCGAGGACGGCCACGTCCGCGTCGACATCTTTTCCCGCCGCTGGAGCGAACGGCGCCGCGCCCTCCTCGAGCTCGTGGGCAACCTCTTCTTCCTCCTGCCCTGGACCCTCGTCGTGATCTGGTCGTCTTGGGGCTTCGTGCGGCTCTCCTGGTCGGTCTTCGAGCCCTCGGCGCAGGCCGGCGGCCTGCCCGGCCTGTTCCTCGTCAAGTCCGTGATCCCGCTCGCCGCCGCTCTCCTGGCGCTGCAGGCGCTCGCGAATGCCGCCCGTGCCCTCCTTCGCCTCCGGGGCCGGCCCGACCCGCTCGGCCCCGCGGGCGCGCCGAGCTGAGCGGCGCCGGCCTTGGCCGAGGCGCTCGCGATCGCCCTCTTCGCCGCGCTCATGGCGGCGCTCCTCCTGGGCTTCCCGGTGGCCTTCACGCTCGCCGGCCTGTCGCTGCTGTTCGCCGGCCTTGGCCATCTCCTCGGGCAGTTCGACCTCGTCCTCTTCCTCGGCCTCGCCCCCCGCTATTTCGGGGTGATGACCAACGAGACGCTGGTCGCCGTGCCGCTGTTCATCTTCATGGGCATGATCCTCGAGCGGTCCGGCATCGCCGAGGACCTGTTGACGACCATGGGCCGCCTGTTCGGCGCCCTGCGCGGCGGCCTGGGCTTCTCGGTCGTGCTCGTGGGTGCCGTGCTCGCCGCCTCGACCGGCGTGGTCGGCGCCACGGTCGTGACCATGGGCCTGATCGCACTGCCCGCCATGCTCAAGGCGGGCTACGATCCGCGCCTCGCCTCCGGCGTGATCTGCGCCTCCGCCACCCTCGCCCAGATCGTGCCCCCTTCGACCCTCCTGATCTTCCTGGCCGACATCCTCCAGGGCGTGAACCAGGCGGCCCAGCTCCAGAAGGGCAACCTCGCCCCCACCCCGGTGTCGGTCGGCGATCTGTTCGCGGGCGCGCTCCTGCCGGGCCTCCTCCTGGTCGGCCTCTACCTCGCCTGGGTCGCCGTCCAGGCGCTCCTCTTCCCCGCCCGCTGCCCGGCGCTCCGCGTCCGCCCCGAGGAGCGCCGCGAGCTCCTCCGCGCGCTCGTCCCGGCGCTGATCCTGCCCTTGGGGCTCATCCTCGCCGTCCTGGGCTCGATCCTGGCGGGGATCGCGACCGCGACCGAGAGTGCTTCGATCGGGGCGGTGGGTGCCGTGCTCTGGGCGATCCTGCGCGGTCGGCTCACCCTCGCCCTCTTCTGGGAGGCGACCCTCGGCACGGCGCGGACCTCGGCCGTGATCTTCGCGATCCTGCTGGGTGCCTCCGTGTTCTCGCTCGTCTTCCGCGGCCTCGGCGGCGAGGCGCTCGTCACGGACGCGCTCGCCGCGCTGCCCGGCGGGGCCACGGCCGCGCTGTTCGTCTGCATGCTCGTGATGTTCCTGTTGGGCTTCTTCCTCGACACGCTCGAGATCATCTTCGTCATGGTGCCGATCTTCGGCCCGCCGCTCCTGCTCCTGGGCATCGACCCGATCTGGCTCGGCGTGCTCATCGGCATGAACCTGCAGACGAGCTTCCTGACCCCGCCCTTCGGCTTCACGCTCTTCTATCTGCGCAGCGTGGCGCCACCCTCCGTCTCGACGAGCGCGATCTGGGCCGGGGTGGCGCCCTTCGTCGCGCTCCAGCTGCTCGGCCTCGTGCTGGTGTGGGCGGCCCCGCGGACCGCGACCTGGCTGCCCGAGGCGATCTTCGGCACGAGCTTCGCACCGGGCAGCGCCCGGCCGCCGACGAGCGGCCCGAGCCTCCAGGACCTGCTCGGCCCGCCGCCGCCGCTCGAGCCGCTGCCGGGCCAGGAGCGCGCGCCGCCGCTGCGCTGAGCGGTCGCGGGCGCCGCCCGCCCCTGGCGTCGGCCGCAGGGCTCGTCTAGGACGGCCGGCGAGGGCGCGACGGGGAGGCGGGGATGGCGGGACTGCTGCGCCTGAGCGGTGCGATCGACGCCTTGAACGAGCGCATCGGTCGCACCGTCATGTGGCTCGTGCTCGTGGCGGTGCTCGTCTCCGCCGCCAATGCCACCGTGCGCAAGATCTTCGACACCAGCTCGAACGCCTGGCTCGAGCTGCAGTGGCAGATGTTCGGCGCGGTCTTCATGCTCTGCGCCGCCTACACCTTCCTGAGGAACGAGCACATCCGGATCGACATCGTCAACAGCTACTTCCCCAAGGCGGTGCGCGACTGGATCGATCTGTTGGGCCACCTGCTCTTCCTGATGCCCTTCGTGGTCCTGATGCTGGTCGACGGCTGGCCCTTCTTCCTCGCCTCCTGGCGGATCGGCGAACAGTCGATGAACGCCGGCGGGCTCCCGCAATGGCCGGCGAAGTTGTTGATCCCGCTCGGCTTTTTCCTCCTGTTCCTGCAAGGGGTGTCGGAGATCGTCAAGCGGGTCGCGGTGATGCGCGGGCTGATCCCCGACCCGCACGTCACGACCGGCCCGCACGGCCACGTCGGCCCCGAGCGAGAGCACGCCGCCTGAGCCGGGAAGAGACGGGATCGCCGCCATGGAAGCCCTCCTCGTGCACAACATGGCGCCGATCATGTTCGGCGCGCTCGTCGTCTTCCTCCTGCTCGGCTACCCGGTGGCCTTCGCCCTCGCCGCCAACGGCCTCGTCTTCGCGCTGATCGGCATCGAGCTCGGGCTGTTCCCGACGAACTTCCTGCAGGCGCTGCCCGAGCGGGTCTACGGGATCATGACCAACGACACGCTCCTGGCGGTGCCGTTCTTCACCTTCATGGGGCTGATCCTCGAGCGCTCCGGCATGGCCGAGGACCTGTTGGACACGGTCGGCCAGCTCTTCGGCCCGGTGCGCGGCGGGCTCGCCTACGCGGTCGTGTTCGTGGGCGCGCTGCTCGCCGCCACGACCGGCGTGGTCGCCGCCTCGGTCATCTCGATGGGCCTCATCTCGCTGCCCATCATGCTGCGCTACGGCTACGACCGTTCGATCGCCTCGGGCGTGATCGCGGCCTCGGGCACGCTCGCCCAGATCATCCCGCCCTCGCTCGTCCTGATCGTCATGGCCGACCAGCTCGGCCGCTCGGTCGGCGACATGTACGAGGGCGCCTTCGTCCCCGGCCTCGTGCTGGCCGGCCTGTACGCCTCCTGGATCCTGCTCGTGACGCTCGTCCGGCCGTCCGCCGCCCCGGCGCTGCCCATAGAGGCGATCCGCTTCCGCGAGGCCGACGGCGGTGCCGGCGTGCGCTCCTTCCTGGTCCTCCTCGCGCTCTCGGTCGTGGTCGGCGTGGCGAGCCACGTCGCCTACACCTCGGGGATGCGCCAGGGCGGGCCGATCCTGGCGGCCTCGCTCGGCATCCTGTTCGCCTTCCTGGCGGTGCTCGCCAATCGCCTCCTCGGCCTGAAGCTGCTCTCGCAGCTCGCCGAGCAGGTGGTGCTCGTCCTGATCCCGCCCCTGGCGCTGATCTTCCTCGTGCTGGGCACGATCTTCGTGGGCGTCGCCACGCCGACCGAGGGTGGGGCGATGGGGGCCACGGGTGCGCTCGTGCTGGCTCTCCTCAAGCGCCGCTTGACGCTCGATCTCCTGAAGCAGGCGATGGACTCGACCGCCAAGCTGTCGGCCTTCGTCATCTTCATCCTCGTGGGTGCCCGCGTCTTCTCCCTCACCTTCTACGGCGTCGACGGTCACAGGTGGGTCGAGGAGCTGCTGGTCGGCCTGCCCGGCGGTGAGGCCGGCTTCCTGATCGTCGTCAACGTCCTGATCTTCCTCTTGGCGTTCTTCCTCGACTTCTTCGAGCTCGCGTTCATCGTCATCCCGCTCCTGGGCCCGGCGGCGGAGCGGCTCGGGATCGACCTGATCTGGTTCGGGGTGATCCTGGGCGTCAACATGCAGACGAGCTTCATGCACCCGCCGTTCGGCTTCGCGCTCTTCTACCTGCGCTCGGTGGCGCCCAGGGATCCCTACACCGACAAGATCACCGGCCGGCGGATGGAGCCGGTGACCACCGGCCAGATCTACTGGGGGGCGGTGCCGTTCGTGGTCATCCAGTGCATCATGGTGGGGCTCGTGATCGCCTTCCCGCAGATGGTGATGCACTACAAGAGCGCGGGCACCGGGGTCGACCCGGCCTCGATCAAGCAGCTCGACATCCCCACGCTCGAAGGCCTGCCGCCCCTCGACCTCGGCCCGCCCAGGATCGAGTGACGGGCGGTTCGGCGGGGCCGCGTCGCCACGGCCCCGCCCGCACCCGGCCGCGCGCGGCGCTCAGCCGCGGGTCGCTCTCACTTGGAAAGCGTCGAAGGTGAGCTCGGAGACCTGCCACCAGAGATAGGCGTCGCCGCGGAACGCCATCATGCTGTCGTGGATCTTCTTGAAGTCGGCGTTCTTGGCGGCGAGGTCGGCGTAGAGCTCCTTGGCGGCGTTGTAGCAGGCCTGCATGACCTCGGTCGGGAAGGGCCGCAACTGCGCCCCCGCCGCGACGAGACGCTTCAAGGCCGGCGGGTTCTGGGTGTCGTACTTGCCCATCATCCAGTGGTTGGCGTAGGCCGCGGCATTGAAGAGGGCGGCTTGATAGCTCTTCGGCAGCCCGTTCCACTTCTCCAGGTTCACGAAGAGGTGGAGCATCGGACCGCCCTCCCACCAGCCCGGATAGTGGTAGACCTGGGCGACCTTCTGGAAGCCGAGCTTCTCGTCGTCGTAGGGACCGACCCATTCCGCCGCGTCGATCGTGCCCTTCTCCAGCGCCGGGTAGATGTCGCCGCCGGCGATCTGCTGCGGCACGGTGCCGAGCTTGGCGAGGACCTGGCCGGCCAGCCCGGCGATCCGCATCTTGAGGCCCTTGAGGTCCTCGACCGTCTTGATCTCCTTGCGGAACCAGCCGCCCATCTGGGCCCCGGTGTTGCCGCAGGGCAGGCCGTGGATGTTGAACTTCCTGTAGAACTCGTTGAGGAGCTCGATCCCACCGCCGATGTAGTTCCAGGCGTTGATCTGCCGGCAGTTGAGACCGAACGGAACCGCCGTCCCGAACGCGAAGGTCGGATCCTTGCCGAAATAGTAGTAGGAGGCGGTGTGGCAGCACTCGACCGTGCCGTTGGAGACCGCATCCGCGGCCTGCAGCCCCGGCACGATCTCGCCCGCGGCGAAGACCTGGATCTGGAACCTGCCGTCGGTGAGCTCGGCGACCTGCTTCGCGAGCGCCTCCGCGGCGCCGTAGATGGTGTCGAGCGACTTGGGGAAGCTCGAGGTCAGCCGCCACTTGATCTCGGGCGCACCCTGCGCGATCGCCGGGGCCGGGAAGGCCGCGGCGCCGCCCGCCGCGGCGGTCGCCGCGGCGGCGACCACCTGTCTGCGCTTGACCATGCTCGCCGTCTCCGTGCTGTGCGTCGCGGCCGCCCGCGGGCGCCGGCGCTCGGTCCGCGCGCTAGCTAGCCACGGCGTGGCCGGCTGGCAACGGGCCGCCCCGATCCCGGCACCGGGCTATGCCCGCGCGCGGAAAGGGACCGTTAACCGAGCCGTGGTACGAGGCCGGGGGTTGCCTCGCCGCCCGGCTCGTCTAGAGAGGTGCGGCCGTGCCCGCGTCGGCACGCCCGCCGGGGCCACGTGCCGCGGACGGTCCGGGAAGGGCCTCGTCGGAGCGAGCGAATGGTGAAGTTCAAACCCGGCAGCGCGTACGACGAGGAGTGGCGGCCGAGCGTCGCCGCCATCGACGACGTCGCCCGGGCCGCCAAGTCGCGTGCCGCCAAGGTGCTCGGCTCGAACGCCTCGGAGACGATCAACGGCAGCTCGCTCGCCGAGCTGATCGACGGCAAGGGCGGCGACGACCTGCTGGTCGGGCGCGGCGAGAACGACACCCTCAAGGGCGGCAAGGGCAACGACTACCTGGCCGGCGACGGCTCGGTCGACAGCCAGCTCCGCCAGAAGGCGATCGAATATTCCGGCGGCGACGACGTCCTGGACGGCAGCGCCGGCAACGACACGCTCGACGGCGGCAACGGCAACGACATCGTCAAGGGCGGGACCGGCGACGACTACGTGTTCGGCGGCTATGGCGGCCGCGACCTGGTCGACGGTGGTGCCGGCAACGACCGCGTCATCGGCGGCTTCCGCGCGCCCGGCGCGGCGGCCGCCAGCGACAACGACATCCTGATCGGCGGGGCCGGCCGCGACATCTTCGAGGCCCGGTTCTGGATCCAGGACCGCCACCTCGACTACTATTCGACGCGCGGTCTGGGTCCCAACCAGGACGTCGTCCTCGACTTCACCAAAGGCGAGGACCGGCTGGATGTCGTGCTCTACCGCTTCGACGGCGTCGACACCTTCCGCCGCGGCGGCTTCGAGCTGTTCGACAGCAACGGTGACGGCGTGCTGGATGCGCGCGACCGCTTCGTCGACGTCGACACCGTGACCGCCAACGGCAAGACCGCGCCCTCGATCCAGCTCGACGTCGGCGCCGCGCTGACCGCGGCCGGCCTCGTGGGCTCGGGTGAGCTCGATGCCGGCCCGCACGAGATGACCCTGCTCGGCGTCACGAGCCTTTCGGCCAGCGATTTCGTGCCGACCCGGACCTACACGCTCGTGGCCGGCTCCGGCTCGCTCACCGGCGGCTCGGGCGACGAGTGGCTGTTCGGCGGCGGCTCCGGCCAGTTCCTCGCCGGCAACGGCGGCAACGACCTCTATTTCGGCCAGGGCGGCCGCGACACCTTCCGGGTCGGCCAGGGTCGCGACGAGATCACGGATTTCCTCAAGGGCGAGGACAGGCTCGAGATCCTGCTCGGCAACGGCACGCGGATCGGTTTCTCGCAGCTCGACAGCAACCGCAACGGCGTGCTCGACGACGGCGATGCCGCGGTCGCGATCCGCACCGAGCAGATGCTGGCGCCGGGCGAGATCGCGCCCGTGGCCCAGGCCACCGCGATCGACCTGTCGGGCTTCGGCGGCGGCGCCGGCAGCTCGGTGCTGCTGTACGGTGTGACCGGGCTCGGCGCCTCGGACTTCGTCTGAGCCCCGAGGCGGCGGGTGGCGCCGCGTCCACGGGTACTGTGGCGCCGCGACAACAGTCGCCCACGACGAGTCACATCCGGGTGAGCCGCGTGACGCTCGTCACGCAGCGATCGCCCCGCCCGCGCTATAAGGGACGTCCGTGAGCGTGGCGCCGGTGCGTCGCGCGGAGGACGCCCCATGGTACAGCGCGTCATCCTGATCCTCGCCGCCGTGCTGCTCGCCGCCACGCTGCTGCTCGAGCGGCCGACCCCGATGGCCATCGCGCCGCGCGAGGCGCAGGGCTCGAGCGGACCGGCGACACCCGCCGGCTGAGCCGTCGCATCAACCGGGCGTTCGAGGCCGGGCCGCCCTTTCCTCAACTTCAGGTTATCCGGCGCGATTTCCCCTCGCCAGAAACGCGAGAGCGCGCTAGGCTCTCCTGACGGTCGGTTCGCACGCGTCGGCCGACGGGGATGGCGCCATGGGACTCCTGCTCGCCGTGGGCAACCTCAAGGGCGGCGTCGGCAAGAGCACGCTCGCCGTCAACCTGGCCTCGGCCTTCGCCGCCGAGGGGCGGCGCACCGTGCTGATCGACACCGACCCGCAGCAGACCGCGGCGCGCTGGGCCTCGCACCGGCTCCTGCCCTGCGAGGTGATGGAGCAGCCGATCCGCGACGTGCGCGGCGCCGGCGCCTGGGTCGGCCTCGTCGACGGCGTGCGCCGCTCCGCCCAGGTGGTGGTCGTGGATCTGCCCGCGGTGCTGACCGCCGCACTCGCCGCCGCCTGCCTCGTGGCCGACGCGGTGCTGGTCCCCTCGGCGGCGAGCCGGGTCGACGTCACCACCCTGCAGCGCACGCTGCACTATCTGCGCGCCGCCCGGCGCGAGCGGGCCGGCGGCGTGCGCGAGGCCGCCACCGAGGGCTGGCCCAAAGGCTGGATCGTGCCGACCCGCACGCCGCGGCCGGGCCTCCTGCGCCGCCGCCCGGAGCTCGGGCCGCTGCCCGATCTGGGCGAGCCCCTGACCCCGCCGCTCTGGGCCGAGCCGGCCTGGGAGGCGGCCTTCGCGAGCGGGCGGTGGATCGGCGAAGAGGCCCCGGGCAGCCGCGCGCACGGCGATCTGATGCGCGTGCACGGCCTCCTCGTCTCCGCGCTCGTGGGGGCCGCCCCGTCGCAGCCGGCGGCCGAGGCCGCGGAGCGGCTGGCGGCGCGGCTGCGCCGCGGCACGGCCC
>JBBIIE010000097.1:0-11858 GCA_037446605.1 Geminicoccaceae bacterium
CGGATCCGGCGACCCCGCCGATCGTTGCGACTCGACCGCGTCAGGGCGTCGTCAGCGTGCCGGCGACGCCGAGCGTCAGGCCGGCGCTCTGGCAGCCCGAGCAGGACGTCGAGGTCTGCGTCACCTTCTTCTTGGCCGAGACGTTGCGCTTCGCCGAGAGGGTGGTGCCGCCGGTGTTGACGGTGGCGCTGTCCTCCGTCGAGGCCGAGCCGTCGCTCTCCTGGCTCACCGCCTCGTTCTGCGAGGAGGTCGAGCCGGCCGCGGTCGCGGCCAGGAAGGCGGCGAGCGCCAGCGAGATGCCGGCCGTCACCCCGTCCATCTGGTCGGCGCTGAGGCGGGTCGGCTCGCCGGCCGAGACCGCCGAGGCCAGCACGAGGCTGCCGGCCGTCGCGAGAAGTGCACCCTTGAGCATTCCGTTTCCTCCTCTTCCCCACGTTGCGCGGCCGGTCGGACACCCCCACGGCTCACTCGACACCGACCCGCGTCAACCTCTCCCCATCTCCTCCGCCCGACCGTGTCGGGGCAGATCTCGCTCCAACCAACCGTGCCAGCGCCCCGGCGGCTCACCGGGCCCGGCGAGCCGGCCTTCGGCCGACCCGACCGGGCCCGGCGCTCCCTCCGAGAGGGCCGCGCCTACCAAGCCTCAGGGCGTGGTGAGCGTGCCGGCGACACCGAGCGTCAGGCCGGCGCTCTGGCAGCCCGAGCACGCCGTCGAGGTCTGCGTCACCTTCTTCTTGGCCGAGACGTTGCGCTTCGCCGAGAGGGTGGTGCCGCCGGTGTTGACGGTGGCGTTGTCCTCGGTCGAGGCGCTGCCGCTCGACTCCTGGCTCACCGCCTCGTTCTGCGAGGACAGCGAGCCGGCCGCGGTCGCGGTCAGGAAGGCGGCCAGCGCCAGCGAGATGCCGGCCGTCACCTCGTCCATCTGGTCGGCGGTGAGGCGGGTCGGCTCACCGGCCGAGGCCGCCGAGACCAGCATGACGCTGGCAGCCGTCGCGAGAAGTGCACCCTTGAGCATTCCGTTTCCTCCGTCTACCGCCCATGTTGCGCCACCGGCCGGAGCCTCGCGGGCTCGCTCGTCACCGATGGGCGTCAACCTCCTTGCGAACTCGTGGCAGGTCCTCTCAGAAGAGCACCACGCCGGAACCGGCCGTGAGCGTCGCGCCGGCGGTGCCACCGCCCGACGCCTGCGCCCTTGACGAGCCGGTGTAGCTGCCCTTGGCGTTGCGCTTGAACTTGAGGCCGGTGCTCGGCGTGTAGTTGATCTCCTCCTCGTAGGTGGCGTTGCCCTCGCCCTCGATGGTCGAGCCGCCGGCACCGTTGAAAGCGGCGGTGCCCGCACCGAAGAAGTAGGCGAAGCCACCCGCGCCGGCGGTCACCTGGTCGAGCGCCTGCGCGTCCAGCCGGACCGCCTCACCGGCGCCCGCCGCGCCGGCCCACAGGCCCAGAGCGACGGCGATCCCGCGGATCAATCCCTGCTGCACCCTCATCGTTTCCTCCGCGCCACCGGCCTTACCCTCGGGGGGCCCGGGCCGGCGGCCAAGATGTTGACCCGATCATGGCAAGTGTCCGTGCGGGGCCGCAAGCGATCTTCCGTAGGATGGCCCTGCCCCGTCACCCTGCCCAGGATGCCTCGTTCCGCCTCGGACCCGCCGCGACCGCCGCCTACTCCGAAAGGTGGAGGCGGCCGGATCGGACGGCCCGTCGGCCCCGCCCCGCTCAGAAGCCGGCGGTGGTGGTGTGGGCCAAGGTGACGCCGGAGCCGCCGAACATCGTCACGGCGTGCACCGGGATCACCGTGCTGAAGCGGCCGGCGTTGCCGGTACCCGTGGTGGCGCCACCGGTGACACCCTGGCCGCCGGTGCCGACACCGGTGGCCTCGGCGATGGTCGTGCTCGACGACACCGAGCCCTTGCCGGTGTTCGACGAGGTCGACGTGCCGCGCACCCCGGCACCGGCGAAGATGCTGCCGTTGGCGAGGCCGTAGCCGAACGACTGCGAGGTCGCCGAGCCGGCGGCCACCGCGTCGAGCGCGGCCTCGTCGAGCACCAGGGCGCGCTCGGCGGCCCCGGCCGACGCCGCCAGTCCGAGGAGCCCGGCGCACGTCGCGCCCATCCACACCCGCTTGATCATCGTTCCCTCCGCGTCATCGTCTCGGTGGCCCGCAGCGGCCCCGTTCCCGCATCGTCGGTCCCACCCGGCACCGCGGGGCCAGCTTCCCGGCCGGACCGCCCCGCCGCGCCGTCGAGCCGCGTGCTCTCGGCTGCAGCCATTAGGCGCCAGGTCGCCGGCCGATACAACGGCTCAAAAGGTGGATACCCCTTTTCCCGAAGGTCCTTCCCGAGGGCCTCGCGCCGATCGGCGGGTGGCCGGGCGACAGCGGCCGGCCGATCGGCGCCGGCCGCGCGCGCAGCGGTTGACAGGATGGGGTCGGCCGATAGCATCGCCCGAGATGTCCACGAGCGCGGGATCGCGGAGCCCGATGCGGATGCCCTGGCCAGCCCCGTGGTCGACCCGTTCCCGCCGGCGAGCCGGCGTCGTCGTGCTGCTGCTGGGCGGGCTCCTCGCCGGGGCCGGCGCCGACGCCGCGGAGCGGCGGGTCGTCCGCTCGCTGCTCGAGACCCGCCAGGACAAGGTGGTGGTGCAGGAGTGGGATCTGAGCTGTGGCGCCGCCGCGCTCACCACGATCCTCAACTACCAGCACGGCGACATGGTGAGCGAGCGCGAGGTGGCACTCGCGCTCATCAATCGGAAGGAGTACATCGACAATCCGGATCTGGTCCGGATCCGCCAGGGCTTCTCCCTGCTCGACCTGAAGCGGTACGTCGATTCGCGCGGCTACGAGGGCGTCGGGTACGGCCGGCTCGAGCTCGCCGACCTCGAGGCCAAGGCGCCGATCATGGTGCCGATCGACGCCAACGGCTACAACCATTTCGTCGTGTTCCGCGGGCGCTACGGCAACCGCGTGCTGCTCGCCGACCCGTCGTTCGGCAACGTGACCATGCCGGTGCGCGAGTTCGAGCGCTCGTGGATCGACTATGGCGAGCTCGGCAAGGTCGGGTTCGTCGTGCAGCGGCGGGACGGCCAGCCGGTGCCGAACCGGCTCGCGGCCCTGCCCGAGGACTTCGTGTTCCTGCGCTGAAGGCCGCCCGGCGGCGGTTCGGGGGAGATCGAGGCGTGCAGCATCCGGACGGACGGTGGGCGCGACGGTTGGCCGGCGGAGCGTCCGTGGCGACGCTCGGCCTGCTGCTGGCGGGCGAGCCGGCGGCGCAGACCGCACCCGACCCGAGCGCGGCCGAGCTGCAGCGGGCGCTGCGCCAGCGCGACCAGGCGATCGCGGTGCTGCGGCGGCGCCTCGACGCGCTGGAGAAGCGGCTCGCCGACACCGAGAAGCTCGCCAAGGGTGCCGTGCAGATGGGCGAGCCGACGCCCGTCACCGCCCCGGCTCCGGCCCGTCCCGCTCCGGCACCGGCCCCCGCCCCGACGCCACCGCCGGCTCCCGCGGTGGCCGAGCGGCCGGCCGCGCCCGGCCAGTTCACGGTCGATCCGCTCGCCGCCGAGCGCGCGCTCGAGCGGGTGCTGGTCGCCACCGGCGCGCTCCTCCTGGAGCCCGGCCAGCTCGAGGTCGAGCCGAGCCTGTCCTGGCAGCGGGCCGAGAACGAGGGCCCGATCTTCTTCCTCGGCCCGGGCGGGGTGGTGACCGGGGTGGGCGCGCAGAAGGTGCGCCGCGATCTCTACCAGGCCGAGCTCGCGCTGCGGCTCGGTCTGCCCTACGACAGCCAGGTCGAGTTCTCGGTTCCCTACAACTATGTCGACCAGGACGTGGTGAGCGAGCAGGGGCTCGTGCCGGTCGACCAGCGCTCGGCGAGCGGCAACGCGCTCGGCGACATCAGCATCGGCGTGGCCAAGACGCTCCTGCGCGAGCAGGGCTGGGTACCCGACCTGATCGGCCGGCTGGTGTGGGACACGTCCTCGGGCGAGCGCGAGGACGGCGGCGTGGCGATGCCGGGCGGCTTCGACGACCTGCGCGCCGAGCTGGTCGCCCTCAAGCGCAACGATCCGCTCGTCTTCATCCTGAGCGGCAGCTACCAGTACAGCTTCGAGAGCGACGACGTGCGCCCCGGCCAGCAGGTCGGGGTCAACTTCGGCACGATCCTGGCGACGAGCCCGTCGACCTCGGTGCGGGCGATCTTCGAGACCACCTTCGGCGGCGAGACCGAGATCGACGGCGACTCGCTCGACGGGTCGGACTTCGTGGCGGCGAGCCTCAACCTCGGCGCCTCGATCGTCCTGGCGCCGCGGATCCTGTTCGACGTGCAGGGCACCATCGGGCTCACCGACGACGCCGCCGACTTCGGCATCAAGGTGTCGCTGCCGATCCGCTTCGACACGCCGATCTTCTAGGCCGGGCCCGCCCGGGCCCGGGGCGGCCCGGGCTCAGCCGGCGGTGGCGAGCTCGCGCAGCTTGAGCGCGACCTCGGTGCGGTTGTTGGCGCCGAGCTTGCGCATGATCTGCCGCACGTGCACCTTGACGGTGCTCTCGCACATGGCGAGGCGCTGCGCGATCACCTTGTTCGGCCGACCCTGGCCGAGCAGTGCCAGCACCTCGCGCTGGCGCGGCGTCAGCTCGCCGAGCTTCCCGCAGCCGGGCGCCACCTCCGCATGCGGCGGCACCTCGCCCTCCTCCGTCGGGTCGACGCGCAACAGCAGCGCGGGCGGCGCGTAGGCCCCGCCGGCCAGCACCAGCTCCAGGGCCCGGCGCGCGACCTCCTGGTCGATGCTGGTCGGCAGGTAGCCGCGCACGCCCGCACGCAGCGCCGCCAGCATGCTCGCCGGATCGTCGCGGTCGGCGAGCAGGGTGATCGGCACCTCGGGCAGATGCTCGCGCAGCCAGCGCAACTCCTCGGCGACCCCCGGATCGCCGACGCCGGCATTGCCGACGCTCAGGATGGCGAGGTCGATCCGGCTCGTCGGGTCGGAGAGGCGCGGCGCGATCTCGACCGCGCTCGCGACCGCGGTGACGCAGCCGCCGAGGTCCCAGCCGTCGAGCGAGGCGAGCACCCAGGCCCGGCGCAATGGCTGACGGTCGATCAGCAGGAAGCAGAAGTTCACGGGTTGCGGCACCCTTCCCGGACCGGCCGGGGCCTCCGTCGGACGCTGGCCGATCCTGGCCACCGGTACGGACGGCTCCGCCGCCTTGGCGCGGTTCATCGCGCCGTTGCCGTTGAGCACGTACACCCTGCTCATCGTCGCACTCCCCCCATCCCGAGCCATATGATTGAAAAACCGTGCTTCGAATTCTCCAAATCGACTACTACTTGCGTCAGCTTTCCTTGTCCCCGACCGGCAGCATCCTCCACCAGCACCGCCACACCGGGGGACTATGTCCCGAACCCTCGCCGTTAACAAGTCATTACCAAAAAGCAGGTGGCCGCGCCAGGCAGGCCGCTCACCACATGCCTCGGGGTACGCCATTCCGTAATCATCGGGCGTAGGCTGGCCGACCGTCGGGTGGAGGGCCCGACCACCCTACGGTCGGGAGGCGAGCCGGGCCGCGAAGCGCGGATAGGCGTCGGCGAGCTCGGCCGCGATGGGCCCGCGGATCGCCCCGAGCGTGGCGGCGTCGGGTTCCGGGGTCGTCGCCGCCGGCTCGCTCGCCCGGAAGGTGAAGCCCGTCGCGGCCCGCACCGCCGCGAGCTCCTCGCCCGGATGCAGGCTGGCGAGCACGAAGCCGCCGGCCTCGAAGCGCAGCAGGCAGCGGCCGGTCAGGAGCCAGCGCGGCCCACCCGGCCGATGCACGCCGGGCGGGCTCGAGCCCGGCGCGCTCATGAAGTCGACCCGCTCGACCAGCGCGTCGGAGCCGTGGTCGGGGCGGAAGAGGATCAGCCGCGGCACCAGGAAGGCCAGATAGCTCGAGCCGAAGCAGCCCTGGAAACGCCGCTCGAGATGCGGCCAACGCCCGCCCACCCCGAGCAGGTTGACGTTGCCGGCGCCGTCGATCTGGGCGCCGGAGAGGAAGAAGGCGTCGATCCGCCCCTGCGCCGCGCAGTCGAACAGCTCGCGCCCGCCATCGGTGAAGGCGTTGTGCGCGGCACTGCCGAGCAGGCTCACCCGCAGGCCCGGGTCGCGTCGCCGGGCGAGCAGCGCGCCGGCCGCGGGGATCGGCGAGGCGGCGCCGACCGCGACGTGCCGGCAGCCCTGGAGCAGGGTCGCGATGGTGGCGATCAGGAGCTCGTGCCGGGTCCAGGGCGGGCTCATGCGGCGAGCCAGGCCGCGAGCCAGGCGGCGAAGCCGTCCGCGCTGCCGGCGGCGTGCGCATAGGCCTCGAGGGCGGCCTGGTCCGCCGCCTCGCCCCAGAGCGCCGTGGGCGCGGCGCCACCGGGGCAGGACGCGAGCGCCGTGACGTAGAGGCCCGGGACGGTTCCGGGTGCGAGCCGCGGATCGGCCAGGAGCGAGCCCTCGCGGATCCGCTCGACGCTCACGAGCGTGCCGGCGGCGGCGTGCGCCATGAGCATGAGCTCGCGGCGGACGCCGATCCACACGTTCCCCTCCGCATCGGCGAGCGGCGCGTGGAACAGGGCGAGGTCGGGGCGGATCGCGGGCACGAGGACGATCGGGTCGTGCGGCGGGAAGGGATTGTCGACCACCTTCCAGTCCGGCCGCGCGGCCAGGAGGTCGGAACCCAGGATGCCGCGCACGGGCAGGAAGGGCAGCCCCTTCTCGGCCGCCTGGAGCGCGCTGTGGATGGCCGGGCAGGTGCTCTCCGCGACGGCGACCCGCCGCTCCCGCCAGGCGCGCTGGAAGGCCGGCGCGGCGCCGAGCTCGCCGAGACCGATGGCCGCGGTCTCGATCGCCGCGACGCAGCCGGCACCGATCAGCACGTCGGCCGGCAGGCCGAGCTGCGGCACGCCCAGGAGGCGCAGCCCGCGGGCACCACGGCGGACCAGTTCCCGCACCACCGCCATGGGTGCCCCGGCATAGTCCGGGGCGAGCGCCACGCAGGCCCCGTCCGGGACGAGCGCCGCGAGGGCCGCGGCGTCGGCGAGCCGGGCCGGTGTCACGCCCGCGGCGCCGGCCGGGACCTCACATCACGGCGCCGATCTGCCAGGGCACGAACTCGTGGTCGCCGACGCCGAGCGCCTCCGACTTCGAGCGCTCGCCCGAGGCCACGCGCATAAGGAGGTCGAAGATGCGCCGCCCGGCCTCCTCGATCGTCTCCTCGCCGTCGACGATGGTGCCGCAGTTGAGGTCCATGTCGTCGGCCATGCGCTGGTGCATGGGCGTGTTGGTGGCGATCTTGACCGACGGCACCGGCTTGAAGCCGAAGCAGGAGCCGCGCCCGGTGGTGAAGGCGATCAGGTTGGCGCCCGAGGCGACCTGGCCGGTGGCCGAGCAGGGATCGTAGCCCGGGCTGTCCATGAAGACGAAGCCCTTGGCGGTGACCGGCTCGGCGTACTGGTAGACGCCGGTGAGGTTGGTGGTGCCACCCTTGGCGGCGGCGCCGAGCGACTTCTCCAGGATGGTGGTGAGGCCACCGGCCTTGTTGCCCGGCGAGGGGTTGTTGTTCATCTCGCCGCCGTTGCCGGCGGTGTAGCGCTCCCACCAGCGGATCCGCTCGACCAGCCGCTCGCCGACCCTGCGGTCGACGGCGCGGCGGGTGAGGAGATGCTCGGCGCCGTAGATCTCCGGGGTCTCGGAGAGGATCGCCGTGCCGCCGTGGCGCACCAGGATGTCGGCGGCGTGGCCGAGCGCCGGGTTGGCGCTGATGCCGGAATAGCCGTCCGACCCGCCGCACTGGAGGGCGAGGGTGAGCTCGCTCGCGGCCACCCGCTGCCGCCTCGCCTGGGCGGCGTGCGGCAGCATCTCGGCGAGGGCGGCCGTGGCGCGGGCGATCGTCTTGGCGGTGCCGCCGGTCTCCTGCATGGTCATGGTCCGGAACCAGGGGCCGGGTTTCAGCCCGTAGGCCTCCATGAGGAAGTCGATCTGGTTGACCTCGCACCCGAGGCCGATCAGCAGCACGCCGGCGAAGTTGGGGTGGCCGGCGAAGCCCCAGAGGGTGCGCTGCAGCGTGGCGAATCCCTCGCCGCGGTCGGCCATGCCGCAGCCGGTGGCATGGGTGATGGCCACCACGCCGTCGACGCCCGGGTGGCGGGCGAGCAGGTCGGCCGGGAACCGCTCGGCCACGAGCTTGCAGACCGTGGCCGAGCAGTTGACCGTGGAGAGCACGCCCAGATAGTTGCGCGTGCCGACCTTGCCGTTGTCGCGCACGAAGCCCTGGAAGCTCGCCCGCTCGGCCTCGGGCACGAAGGCGGTCGGGCGCGTCTCGCTGCCGATGGCGTAGTCGCGCGCGAAGTCGTGCAGGCCGCAATTGTGCACGTGCACGTGCTCGCCCGGGGCGATCGGCCGGCTCGCGAAGCCGATGATCTGGCCGTACTTGCGCACGGGCTCGCCCTCGGCGATCGGCCGGGTGGCGACCTTGTGGCCGGCCGGCACGTGGCCGGCCACGCGCACGCCCTCGCCGGGCAGCTCGGTGCCCGGCAGCACGTCGAGCCGGGCCACGACGACGTTGTCGGCTGGATCGAGGCGGATGGTGAGCGCGGCTGCCGGCATGGCGCGGGTCTCCGAGGGGGCCGATGCGCGCGATCCTAGCCGCCGGACGGGCGGCCGTCAGGTGCCGGCGATGCGCATCGGGCGCGGATCAGGCAGCGCGCCGGCGCGGCGCCCGCGGGCGGCTCTCGGCCGGATCGAACAGCGCCGAGAGCTGGTTGAGCATGGCACCGCCGAGCTGCTCGGGGTCGGAGATGGTCAGCGCCCGGCGGTAGTAGCGGGTCACGTCGTGGCCGATGCCGATGGCGAGCAGGTCGACCTCGGCGCGCGCCTCGACCCAGGCGATCACCTCGCGCAGATGCCGCTCCAGGTAGTTGCCGGGGTTGGCGGACAGCGTACTGTCGTCGACCGGCGCGCCGTCCGAGATGACCATCAGGATGCGCCGCTGCTCGGGCCGCTGCACGAGCCGGCCGTGCGCCCAGAGGATCGCCTCGCCGTCGATGTTCTCCTTGAGCAGGCCCTCGCGCAGCATCAGGCCGAGATTGACGCGGGCGCGCCGCCAGGGCGCCTCGGCCGGCTTGTAGACGATGTGGCGCAGGTCGTTGAGGCGGCCCGGATTGTGCGGCTTGCCGGCACGCAGCCAGGCCTCGCGCGCCTGCCCACCCTTCCAGGCGCGGGTGGTGAAGCCCAGGATCTCGACCTTGACGCCGCAGCGCTCCAGCGTGCGCGCCAGGATGTCGGCGCTCATCGCCGCGACGGCGATCGGCCGGCCGCGCATCGAGCCCGAATTGTCGATCAGGAGGCAGACCACCGTGTCGCGGAAGTCGGTCTCCTTCTCCTGCTTGTAGGAGAGCGCCACGGTCGGGTTGACCACCACCCGGGACAGGCGCGCGGCGTCCAGGATGCCCTCGTCGAGGTCGAACTCCCAGGACCGCTGCTGCTGCGCCATGAGCTTGCGCTGCAGGCGGTTGGCCATCCGCCCGATCATGCTCTCGAAGCGCTGCAGCGACTGGTCGAGCTGCGCCCGCAGCCGGGCGAGCTCGGCCTGGCCGCACAGCTCCTCGACGCCCACGACCTCGTCGAAGGCGGTCGAGAACACGCGGTAGGCGGGGGTCGGCTGGCCCTGCGGCCAGTTCGGCCGGTGCGGCCGCGCCGCCTCGCCCTCGCGATCCTCGCCGCCCGGCTCGCGCGCCGCCTCGCCGGCCGCCTCGGCGGTCTCGCCCGAATCGTCGCCGGGCTCGGCCTCGCGCTCGGCGGTCGGCTGCTCGGATCCGGCCTCCTCGCCGGCCTCGGCGGCGCTCTGCCCGGGTCCGCCCTCGGCCTCGCCCTCGCCGGGCTCCGGCTGGGCCTCGGGCTCCGCCGCACCCTCCTCGCCCTCGGCATCCTCGAGGCTCTCGTCGCTGAGCCCGAGATGGCAGAGCATCTCGCGCACCCGGCGGGCGAAGGCCTCCTGGTCGGCGAGGCTGCCCTCGAGCGCCGGCAGCTCGGCCGCCACCTTGCCGTCGAGCCAGTCGCGCCAGCGCTCCATCAGCGCGCGCTGCGCCTCGCCGGGCGCGCAGCCCAGGAGCCGCTCGCGGGCGTAGAGGTCGACGATGTCGGCCATGGTGGTGTCGACCCGCGCATCGGCCGGCTGCGCGCCGAGGCGGGCGCTGTGCGCCGCCGCCAGGTTGCGGCGCACCCCCTGGAGGTGCTCGGAGCCGACCGCCTCGACCCGCACCTGCTCGAGCCGGTCGAACAGCAGTGCGGCGAGCTCGCTCGAGGGCACCAGCCGGCGGTGCAGCGCCGGGTCGTGCAGCCGCTCGCGCAGGGCCGCACCGTCGGCCTCGCCGCGCACCCGCGCGAGCTCGCCCGGATCCGGGTCGGCGCGCAGCGGCGGCAGACGGATCGTGCGCACGCCCGGCTCGGCGCGCGGCGGCCGCGCATCGGCGCGGAACGAGACCTCGAGGTCGGCCCGCCCGGCGAGCGCGCGCACCGTGGCGGCGAGCGCCCGCTCGCGCCGCTCCGGGTCGCCGGTCCTGGTCTCCGGTGCGCTCACGCCGCGACCAGATCCCCGGCCGTCTCGCCGAGCTCGCTGCCGAAGCAGCGCTGATAGTACTCGGCGATGATGTGGCGCTCGGCCTCGTCGCACTTGTTGAGGAAGGTCACCCGGAAGGCGAACGGCACCGAGCCGAAGATCTGCGCGTTCTCGGCCCAGGTGATGACCGTGCGCGGCGACATGACGGTCGAGATGTCACCCGCCATGAAGCCGTGCCGGGTCAGCCCGGCCAGGCTGATCATGGCGTGCAGCTGGCGGCGCCCGTCGGGGGTGTCGTAACCCGGGCACTTGGCGAGCACGATGCGCATCTCGTCGTCGTGCGGCAGGTAGTTGAGCTGGGTGACGATGCTCCAGCGGTCCATCTGCCCCTGGTTGATCTGCTGCGTGCCGTGGTACAGGCCCGAGGTGTCGCCGAGGCCGACCGTGTTGGTGGTGGCGAACAGGCGGAAGGAGGGGTGCGGGCGGATCACCCGGTTCTGGTCGAGGAGCGTCATCCGCCCCTGCGCCTCGAGCACGCGCTGGATCACGAACATGACGTCCGGGCGGCCGGCGTCGTACTCGTCGAAGACCAGCGCCACGGGTCGCTGGAGCGCCCAGGGCAGGATGCCCTCGCGGTACTCGGTGACCTGCTTGCCTTCGCGCAGGACGATGGCGTCCTTGCCGATCAGGTCGATGCGGCTGATGTGGCTGTCCAGGTTGACGCGCACGCAGGGCCAGTTGAGGCGGGCCGCGACCTGCTCGATGTGGGTCGACTTCCCGGTGCCGTGGTAGCCCTGGATCATCACCCGGCGATTGTGGGTGAAGCCGGCCAGGATCGCGAGCGTGGTCGCACGGTCGAACTGGTAGGTGGCGTCGATGTCGGGGACGTACTCGGTCCGCCGCGCGAACGCCCCGACCTCGAGGTCGGAGGCGATGCCGAAGGTGCGCGCCACGGACACGCGCCTGTCCGGCCGCTCCGGCAGCGCCGCCACCAGATCCTCGGCCGTCCCGGCCAACGCTTCGTCCTGCACCGTCATCTCGCACCCCGGAGACCCGAACGAGGCAGGCTTATGCAGCGCCGTCGCAGCCGCCGGCAAGAGCGTTGCCGGCGACCCGACATGACCGTTGGCCGCACCGCCCCGGCCGAGCCCGCGCCCGCCGCGGCCCGACCGCACCGCCACCCCATCCGCGCCGACCCGGCTCAGCGGTGCAGCCGCTGGTCGAGCAGGTAGCGGTAGGCCTCGATGATCTCCCGCAGCCGCGCCTCGGCGGCTCGGTCGCCGCCGTTGAGGTCCGGGTG
>JBBIIE010000098.1:0-11781 GCA_037446605.1 Geminicoccaceae bacterium
CCGCTCCTTCCAGAGCCTGCACCACGTCCGCTGAGGAGCGGTCCGAAGAGCGCTCACTCGTAGTGGTGCCTCCACCAGTCGAGCGGATGAACACCCGAGTAGCCCACGATGTTGTCGCGCACCGTCACGACCCTGCAGTTCGGTGTCCCGCCATTCGCCGGACCGCGCAGACCCCGTCCGACCATCTGCATGAAGCGCACGGGCGAGAAGACGGGCCGAGCGATCAAGACCATCTCGACCCCGGGCGCGTCGAAGCCGGTCGAGAACAGTTGGGCGTTGGTGATGACCCGGACCTCGCCGCGGCGGAAGGCGGTGACGGCGTCGCGGCGAGCGGACCGATCGGTCTGGCCGCTCACGACCCGGCTCCGGATCCCGCGAAGGCTGAGCCTCGCGGCGAGCTCTTCGGCATGCTCCACGCTGTTGGCGAAGAGCAGGATCGACCGCTCGAAGGCGCTCTCGACCGCCTCCAGAATGGTCCGGTTGCGCTCCGTGACGCCCGCGAGGCGCTGCAGGGCGCCGTCCGGCAACTCGTCGAACTGAAGGAGATGCTTCAGCTCCTCGGGTTCGAGCTGGAAGGGCTCCTCGATCGCGATCGGCTCCATCGACACGCGGGACAGGAACCCCTGATCGCGCAGGCGTTCGTACAGCCCCGCCTGGTCGCGCGGCACGACGCGCGCATCGAAGCGCTGCGCGAGCAGCCGCGACTCCTCCTCCCCGCTGCTGCGAAAGGGGGTCGCGGTGAGCCCCAGAAGAAGGGGCTCCTCCCGGGCGTCCTCCTTGCGCCGCGGACCGACCGCGAAGCCGAGCGCGCGCAGCAGATCGGTGTAGGAGGGCGCCAACGCATGGTGGCTCTCGTCGATCACGAGCATGGCGAGCGAGCGGAACCACGCGGGAACACGATCCGAGCGCGCGGCCATGGTCTGGATCAGCGAGACGACCACCGTGGGCACGTCGGGGGCCGAGTCGGGTGGTGTCCGTTGGCCGCCGAAGAAGCGCACGATACGCAGGTCGCGATCGGCCAGTCCTTCGTTCGCCCAGACGTGGCGGAAGGCCTCGATCGCCTGCTCGGCCAACTCCTCGGTCTGAGCGACCCAGAGTAGCAGGGGACGGCCGAGCTCGCCCCGGAGCGCCAGGCGCACCGCCGCCTCGACCGCGACACGGGTCTTGCCCGAGCCCGTCGGCAGGCTCAGCACCGCCCGCCGCCGCGGCTGTCCGCTCTCGACCAGAGCCTTCAGCTCGGCCAGCACCGACTTCTGGAACGCGTGGAGTGGCGGCAACGGTCGCGGGCCCTGGACGAGGAGCTCGGCCGGTGGCCGCGGGTTGGCGGCTCCGGCGAAGCTCGGCGGGAAACCGAGCGCCTGCACGAACTGGCGTGCCTCGTCGGTGCCCCAACGCCTGGGCGGAGCCAAACCTTCCCTCGAGAGCGCGGCTTCGATTGCACGCAGGGCCCCGGGGCCGTGGATGTCGAGACAGAGCTGTGCCAAAGTCGGAGCGTCGACCGCGTATTCGAGCGCCCGCCGGGCCGCCTCGGGCAGGCTCTCCCGAAGCGCCTCGGTCTTGCCCGCCGCAGCGAGGAGGCGGGAGGGCAGGTCGGGCGCGGCGCGGACGGCCGCGCGCCGGCGTTCGGCCTCGCTCCGGTCAACAGCCTCGAGTACCTCGAAGAGTGGCTTGTTGAACTTGGTCAGACGTGCGAGCGCATCGAGCTTCTTGCGCAGGACATCGCTCGGGGCAGCCCGCTCCGCCCAGTCGCGGCTGACCATGATCTCGGGCTCGCGGACGATCACGCCCGGGTCGGAGACCGCACGGCCGAGCCGCCGCTCGATCCGATCGACCATGCGCACGGCGGGGTCGGGTCCGGCCAGATAGTCGACCAGCCCCGGGACGTCCTCGCTCGCGGGCAGCGGCGGCGACGGCTCGCCCTGCACCCGCGTCTCGATGCGCGCGCTCAGGTCCTGGGCGCCCTTCTTGCGCCAGATCTCGCGCGTGCTCGCGGGTAGGAGCACGGCCGGGAGGTGCGCTTCCTCGGCGAGCGCGAGGTCCTCATCGCTTTCCGCGAGCAGCACACTGGAGAGCTCGATTTCACCCTCACCGACGGGGTCGGGAATCGTCTCAGGAACGTGCCCCCGCGCCGCGGCCTCGATCCAGAGAGGCACGAGTTCGAGGTGCGCGCGGGTGTGCCGGCTCGCGAGAAGGGCCTTCCAGACCGGCTCGACGGAGGCGGGGAACTCGGGGAAGCCCTGAACCCAGTGGCGAACGAGCGGGGCGTCGTCCGGCAGGAGCGAGACCACGCCCTGCAACTCCGGCATGGCCACGAGCTCGCGCCGTACGCTGATAGATGCTGCGAGCGAGACGATCCGCCCCTCGATGGACCAAGTGCCATGTTTCCAGAGCTTCCAGGCGCTCGGGTTGGGCACCGGGACAGGCCAATATCTCGATTCGGTCGATCGACTGCCGACCCCGCCGAATCGGACCGGCGATGGGTCCGACTTTTCCAACCGTTCGAGCAAGATCTTGGTGAGGCGGACACACGCCATTCCATCTAAGCGATCAAGATAGTCGGCGCCCTCGGGCGAGCGGTAGCTCTCGACGATTCGTAGTACGCCGATGGAAGGGCGCGAATACCCCCGGAAGTTACTGCGATAATAATCGTCCGCAGCCTTCTCGAATGCGTCCATCGCCCTCGAACGGCTACGGGACAGCCATTGCTCGCGAGGCAGGTCGCCGATGCCCAGTTGGTCCAGAACGGCCGCGTACCGCTCGGCGAAGCTCCTGTCGATCGCTACGGCCGCATTGGCTTCGCGTTCATCCTCACCGATCAGGCTTCCGATGCGAAGCGCCTCCTCGGCCGGCCGCCATTGTCCGTCGCCTGTCTTGAACCTGATGCTACTTGCATTTGCTTCCGAGAAGTTGGCTCTCACGGGCGCGGGTGCTGCTCCCAAGAGCTCCCATCCACGCTCGAAATGCTCCGGTTCCGACGAGCCGAGCCAAGCGTGTTCCAGGGCTCTTCGCCACGCACTGTCGTCGGCGGCATCCACGCCGAGCCGGGCAAGTGCCGACCGAACCGCTTCGTCGGCCGCGACGTCGGGATGGATGACGTGCATCCCGACTTGCCTCGCCACCGCACCGGGGAAAATGACGTTCGCCGGCTCCGCAAGCTCCCCCGTCGCGGTCGGAACGATCGCAACGTCGCGAACAGTCAGCCACTCCGGTCGCTCCGCGACCACCGCGCCGGCGATCAGGATCGCCTCGCGGCCCGCTGCGGGCTCGGATGTTGCGATCGCCGCAAGCCACTGGTCCATCGGCATCGGTCGGAGGCCGCGTGTGGAGCCACTCGAGCGCGGGGTCTGCAGCTCATTGGCGAGCAGGCCCAGCCGACTCGCCCTCTCACGCGTCGCGAAGCAGGAGGCGTGGACGATTCGGTCGGCGACCTTGCCTTTCGCTACTCGCGTCCATCGCTCGAGCAACTCGACATCGTCTACCGGTGGCCGGCGGAGTTCCGCTGGTCGGTGCAGCCGACCCGCCGCGCTGGCCAGGAACGGCACGTCGAGAATTCGTCCCCAGATCGCCTCGTGGAGCGGAGCGCTGGGCTCGTCCTTGCGCTCGAGCTGGCGTGGCAGCACCGCGAGCGGCCGGCCCGGGTCCTCCTCGCGTGCCATGGCCGGCAGGCTCTCGAGGACGAGCTCGGCGGCGCGGCGCATCAGGGCCGCGTTCCAGGCCTCGCCGGTAAGCGCCGTCCGGTCGCTGTTGAGCTTCCAACGCGTATCCAGGATCCCGGGCAGCACGCTCGGCGTGTGCGTCGGGAAGGCGTTCCAAAGCTCGCCACCGCGTGGATCGCGAACCTCCGCGGGTACCGCCCAGGCGATGTCGACTTCGGGGCGGGCTTGGCGTCGTCCGGCGTCGCGCTTCGCATCGGCATCCTCGACGGCAAAGCGCTTGCGGAAGAGCTGCCACGCGCTCTCTTTGCCGTCGTCGACGAGCAGGAGGAGGTCTCCGCGGCGCCCGCGGCGCAGACACCGCGGCTCCGCCTCGGGCCGCAGGATCTCGATCGCGAGATCGGGGCGCTGGAACAGCAGGAACTCCACCGGAAAGCGCTCGAGCTCCCGGCGCATCGCCGCGACGGCGTCGGGGTCGGCGAGCTCGGCCCGCAACACCGTGTCGGCCCACTCCAGGAGGTCGGCCAGGATCGGATCCCGCTTCCGCTCGGTGGCGAGGTCCAAGGGTCGGGCGAGCCGCATGCCCGGTGCTTCGGCATCCGCTCGCAGCCCCGCGACCCGTCGCGCCTCGACCGCACACCAAGCGGGGTCGAATCGAAAGGCGATCCCCGCCGACACCATGTCGACCGCGCCGCCCAACCGGAGCAGACTCCGGAATCCGAGGCCGAAGCGGCCGATCTCGTCGCCACCTTTCGGGGATACGTTGCCGAGGATGAGGGCCCTGAGGCCGTCCGGGCTCAAGGGATCGCCGGTGTTGGCGGCGTAGAGATGGCTCGCCGTGAGCCGGAGCTCGATGCGCGCCGTCTCGCGCGCGAGCGCCGCATCGGCGGCGTTCTGCACGAGCTCCAGGATCTGGCGGTCGTAGTAGCCACCTCCGAGCAGGCTCTCCTCCTGGCGGGCGTCGACCTGAACCTGATCCGGGTTGGCCATCCAGCCGGCCCGCGTACGCCGACAAAGCTCCTCGAGCTTTGCCTTCAAGCTCATGATCGGTAGCCCAAATCTTGCGCTGCAATACTCTGGTCGCCTCACAACCGCGGCGCGTCGAAGGTGTCGCAGGACTCGAGGCTGCCGCTCTCGAGGCCGGTCACGAACCAGCGCCGGCGTTGCTCGGAGGTGCCGTGGGTGAAGGCGTCGGGCACCACCCGGCCCCGCGTCCGCCGCTGGATGCGGTCGTCGCCGACCGCCGCCGCCGCCGCCAGGCCCTCCTCGAGGTCGCCCGGCTCGAGCAGGTTGCGCGCCCGCTGCGCATGGTGCGCCCACACCCCGGCGAGGCAGTCGGCCTGCAGCTCCATCATCACCTGCAGCCGGTTGCGGCCGCGCTCATCCTGCCCGGCCTGCGCCTCGCGCACCCGGCGCGCGATGCCGAGCAGCGTCTGCACGTGGTGGCCCACCTCGTGCGCCACGACATAGGCCTGGGCGAAGTCGCCCGGGGCGCCGAAGCGGCGGTCGAGCTCGGCGAAGAAGTCGAGGTCGAGATAGACCTTCCGGTCGGCCGGGCAGTAGAACGGCCCGACCGCCGCCTCGGCGAAGCCGCAGGCCGATTCGGTGGCGCCCGAGAACAGAACGAGGCGCGGCTCCTCGTAGGCCGCACCGCCGCGCCGGAAGAGCTCCTTCCAGGTGTCCTCGGTATCCGCCAGGACCACCGAGACGAACTCGGCGAGCTTCCGGCTCTCCGGATCCCGGGGTGCGGCGGGTGCTGCCGGGCGCGGCTCGGGCTCGACCGTCTGCAGCCCCGAGAGGAGCAGGCTCGGATCGACGCCGAGCAGCATCGCCACGACCACCACGACGAGGCCGAGGCCGCCGATCTGCAGCCCGCCGCGGCCGAGGGGCGAGGCCGGGCCGGCGCCGCGGCGGTCCTCGACGTTCGTACTCCGACGACCCAATTGCCAGCGCATCGTCCCCTCCCCGACCCGACCTTCCCCCCGGCCGCTTGTCGCCGTGGCCGGCGGCCGGGTCAACGCCCGCGGGGCTGGTCAATCCCGCCGCCCCGGCCTAGATGCGTGCGTCCAGCCAGCACCGGGCCCGCCGATGACCGCCGCGACCGCCGCCCCCGGCCGGGATCTCGAGGTGATCGGCCTCGTCGGCCTCGCCCATCTGGGCAGCCACTTCTTCCACCTCGTCCTGCCGCCCCTGTTCCCGTTCCTGCGCGTGGCCTTCGAGGCGAGCTTCGTCGAGCTCGGCCTGCTCGTGACCGTGTTCTTCGTGACCTCGGGCCTGGCGCAGACCCCGGCCGGCTTCCTGGTCGACCGGGTGGGCGCGGTGCGCGTGCTCGCGGGCGGCCTGGCGCTCCTGGGCCTGGGCGCACTCCTCGCCGCGCTGGCGCCGAGCTACCTCCTCCTGCTGCCGGCCGCGGCGCTGCTCGGTCTCGGCAACAGCGTCTTCCACCCCGCCGACTACGCCATCCTCGGCCACCGGGTGAGCAGCGAGCGCATGGCCCGGGCGTTCAGCGTGCACACCGTCGGCGGCACGCTGGGGTGGGCGCTGGCGCCCGTGGTCATGGCCGGGATCGCGAGCCTCGCCGGCTGGCGGGCGGCCCTGCTCGTGGCCGCGCTCGTCGGGCTCGGCCTCGCCGCCCTCGTCCTCGCCAACCGCTCGGCGCTGGAGACGCCGGGGCACCGCGCGGCCGTGGCCGACCGGGGCGGGGCCGCGCCCGGCGGCGAGCTCGTGGTGCTGGCGAGCCGGCCGGTGCTGCTCTGCTTCGCCTTCTTCGCCCTCCAGGCGACCGGCGTGATCGCGCTCCAGGGCTTCATGCCGCTCGCCCTCGGCAAGCTCTGGGCACTCGGGGTCGTGCCCGCCACCACGACCATCACCGCCTTCATGGCCGGCAGCGCGCTCGGCACGCTCGCCGGCGGCGTGCTCGCCGACCGGACCGGCAGCCGGCACGGCATCATCGGCACCGGCCTCGGGGCCGCGGCGCTCCTGGTCCTCCTGCCCGGCTTCTTCGACCTGCCGCTGGCGCTGCTCTGGCTCGTGGTCGGCGTGGCCGGCGCGCTGCACGGCATGACCACCCCCTCGCGCGACCTCCTGGTGCGCGCGGCGGCACCACCCGGCTCCTCCGGCAAGGTCTTCGGCTTCGTCTATTCCGGCCTCGACCTGGGTGCGACGATCGCCCCGGCGATGGCCGGCTGGCTGCTCGACAGCGGCCGACCGCAGGGCCTGTTCCTCCTGGTCTCGATCGCCACGCTGCTCTCGATCGTGGCGGCGACCAGCGTGCGGCCGCGGCCGGCGCTGGCGTCGACCCCGGCGCGCGCCTGAGGGGACTTCGATGCACCGCCTGCTCGCCCTCCTGGCTCTCCTGCTGGCGACCCCTCCGGCCGTCGCCGGCGCGGCCGAGCTGCCCGGCGGCCTCGTGCTGCTGCGCGACGCGCTCTCCGACGACGGCCGCACGGTCGCGACCCTGGCGCCGGGCGGCGAGCGCTGCTGGGCGGTCCGCCTGCTGGCGCTGCGCGACGGCCGCTGGACGACCCTGGCCGAGTGGGCCGGGCCGCGCCGCCCGGCCGGCGCCGAGCGCTGCCCGCCGGTCGTGGGCACGCTTTCCGGCAACGGCCGCAGCGTCGCCCTGGCGAGCCCCTGGGAGAGCACCGTCACCCTGCTCGACCTCCGGGGCGGGCGGCTGGTCGAGGCCGGCCGGATCGAGCTGCCCGGCCGCAAGGGCAAGGACTTCCCGGCGCCCGGAGCGCTCCTCGCCCTGCAGCGCGACGGCGGTGCGCTCCTGGTCGGCGCGCCGCACCACGACTGCGTGCTGGCGCTGCCGGAGGATGCCTGCGGCGTGGCGCATCTGTTCGTGCGGCAGGGCTCGGGCTGGGTCGAGCAGGTCCGCTTCCCGCGACCCGAGGGCTCCTCGCCGACCGACCGCTTCGGCCAGACCGTGGCGCTCTCGGGCGACGGCCGGGTGGCGCTCGTGGGCGGGCCCGGCTCCTGGGGGCGGGCCGGCCGGCTGTGGGCCTACGAGCGTGCCGCCGACGGCGGGTGGGACCTCCTGGGCGAGCTCGCCTCACCGGATCCGACCGACCTCGAGTTCGCCCACGACCTGGCACTCGGCGACGACGGCAGGGTCGTGGCGGTCGCCGCCGACCAGAAGGTGGTGCTCTTCCGGCGGCGGGGCGACGCCTGGCCCGCGGTCGCCACGGTCACCTCGGACGATCCGGTGATCGGCACCTTCGGCGGTGCGGTGGCGCTCTCCGGCGCCGCCACGCTCCTGGTGGTCGGCGCCCCGCGCAGTGCCTGCCCGGCCGACCAGGCGGGCAGCCGCTGCGGGGCCGTCCGCCTGTTCGAGCTGCGGCTGCAGGGCGAGGGGCTCGCGGTCGGCGAGCCGCAGGCGCTGGAGCCCGTCGCTTGGCTGCCGCTGGCCGATTTCGGCTGGCGCGTGGCGGCCGATGCGGCCGGGCGGCTGGTCGCCGTGCAGGGGCGGATCGCCCAGCTCTACGCGCGATGAGGGGGCGACCTTGAGCGGCCGACGCTGGATCTCGACCGGCTCCGCGTTCGAACGCCAGGCCGGCTACGCGCGCGCCGTGGTCGACGGCGCCTGGGTGCACGTCTCGGGCACGACCGGCTTCGACTATGCCCGCGGCACCATCGCCGACGACCCGGTCGAGCAGGCGGAGCAGTGCTTGCGCACCATCGAGGCGGCACTCGGCGAGGCCGGAGCCGGGCTCGCCGACGTCGTGCGGGTCCGTTGGTACATCGCGGATGCGGCGCTGTTCCCGCTGCTGGCCCCGGTCTTCGCGCGCCGGCTGGGTGCCGCCCGCCCGGCCGCCACCTGCCTCGTGGTGGGCTTCGTCGACCCGCGCATCAAGGTCGAGGTCGAGGTCACCGCGCACCGTGTCGAGCCGCCGTCGGCGGCACCGGCACGCGCGGCCCCGGAGAACCTCCGGTGATTGTGCATCCGCCGGCCGCCGCCTAGTCTCCGCCGCGTCCGCGAGCGGAGATGATCGATCTCTACACCGCCGGCACGAGCAACGGCCAGCGGGCTTCGGTGATGCTCGAGGCGACGGGCCTGCCCTACCGGGCGCACCGGATCGATCTGGCGAGCGGCGCGCAGCGCAGCCCGGAGTTCCTCAAGATCAATCCGGCCGGCCAGATCCCGGTGATCGTCGACCACGGCGGACCGGGCGGCAGGCCGCTCACCCTGACCCAGTCGGCCGCGATCGTCCTCTACCTGGCCGAGCGCAGCGGGCGCTTCCTGCCGAGCGAGCCGGTGCGCCGGGCGCAGACGCTGGAGGCGTTCGCCCTGGTCATGACCGACGTGGCCCCGGCGAGCTCGGCGCTCTTCTACATGAGCAAGGCCACGGCCGAGCCCAACGCCGAGGTCATGGCCTATTGCAGGGACCGCTTCCTTTCGATGCTCGTCCTGGTGGACCGCCGGCTCGCCCGCCACCCCTGGCTGGCCGGCGAGGAGATCTCGATCGCCGACCTGGCGCTCTACCCGACCGTGGCCGGGCGCAAGGCGATCCTCGACGAGGCGCCCGGCCTCTCCGACCTCCGCCGCTGGGCGCAGACCATGGTGCTGCGCCCCGACGTGGCCCGCGGGATGGCCGTGCCGGGCTGATCGTCCCCGTTGTCCACAGCTGTGGACGAGCCCCGCCCCGAGCGCTGAAGACCACGGTGCACCAATCGGTTGCCGCGCCGTCCGAAGTCCCGGCCGAGGGTCTCGGTGGACGGATCGCCGAGCTCTGGGTGTACCCCCTCAAGGGTGCCCGCGGCACGCCGCTCGAGACCGCCACGCTCGGCCGCCTGGGTCTGGACCAGGACCGGCGCTGGATGCTGGTGCGGCCGGACGGCCGCTTCCTCACCCAGCGCGAGGAGCCGCGGCTCGCCCGTCTCGTGCCGCGCCTTTTGGCCGACCATCTGGCGATCGAGGCGGGCGGCGTGCACCTCACCGTGCCGCTCGACGACCGCGGCGAGCCGCTCGCCGTCACCGTCTGGCGCGACCGGGTCCTGGCGGTGGCCCCCGACCCGGCCGCCGACCGGGCGCTCTCCGCGCTCCTCGGCCGCGAGGTCCGCCTCGTCCGCTTCCCCGACCGGGCGCTTCGGCCCTGCGATCCGGCGTACGCCCCGCCGGGCAGCGCCACCGCCTTCGCCGACGGCTTCCCGCTCCTGGTCACGAGCGAGGGCTCGCTCGCCGAGCTCGACGCCGCGATCGCGGCCGCGGGCGGCAGGCCCGTGCCGATGCGCCGGTTCCGGCCGAACCTCGTGCTGGCCGACCTCCCGGCCCGCGCCGAGGACCGCTGCGGGCGCATCGAGCTCGGCGGCGGTGCCGCGCTCCTCCTGGCCAAGCCCTGCGCCCGCTGCGTGGTCACCACCACCGACCAGGAGAGCGGCGAGCGGTGCGGGCCGGAGCCGATCCGCACGCTCGGGCGGATCCGCAGCAGCGCCGGCGGCGAGGGCGTGCTGTTCGGGCAGAACGCCGTGCCGGTGCTGCCGGCGGGGCCGGTCCGGCTCGCCCGCGGGCGGCCGGTGCGGCTGGTCGGCACCGCGCCGGCTGCGGCCGGCTGACCCCCTGCCGCACCGCGCCATCCTCGACTATATGAGGCGCAGCGCTGGATCCCGGAGCCCGAGCATGCCGCTCTACACCTACACCTGCCGCACCCACGGCGAGTTCAAGGCCTGGGCCAGGATGGCCGAATCGGACGCGCCCATGCCCTGCCCGTCCTGCGCGGTCGCGGCACCCCGGGCGCTCGCCCGGCCGATGGTCGCCAAGGGCGGCGGCGACACCGATCTCGGCGCCGACATGGCCGGCTGCGGCATGGAGGGCTGCGGGATGGGCGCCTGCGGCATGGAGGCGGGCGGGGCGGATGCCGGCGGCCACGTCTGCGGCGCCGGCTGCATGCACTGAGGCGGCTCAGACCCGCTCCATCACCCCCGCCACGAAGTCGTAGGCCGCCTCGAGCGTGTGCTCGGCACCCTCCGGCCGGAGCACGCTCGAGCAGAGATGGAAGTGCGATACCGGGAAGGGCCGGGTGCGGAACAGCGCCCGACCCTTGAGCCAGGAGCCCAGCCGGTCGGGCGGCGGCGGGAAGCGGAAGCGCGCGATCGTCACGTGCGGGTGGAAGTTGCGCCGCTCGTCGGGCAGCCCGAGCTCGCGCGCGACCCGGTCGATCCGCCGCTTGAGCGGGGCCAGCACCTCCGGGTCCTCGACCCCGACCCAAAGGGTGTGCGGCTCGCCGCGCGGCGGGAACAGGCCCAGCCCCTTGAGCGCCAGCTCGAAGGGCGGCACGCGCACCGCGGCGAGCGCCTGGCCCAGCTCCCAGAAGCTCTGATGGTCGACCTCGCCCACGAAGCGCAGGGTCAGATGGTAGCCGTCCGGCTCGCTCCAGCGCGCCCCGGGCAGCCCGGTCGACAGCCGCTCGAGGTCGATCGCCACCTCCTCGGGCATGGGCAGGGCGATGAAGAGCCGCGGCATGGAGGCCCTCCCGTGCAGGTCCGAGGGCAGGCTAGAGGACCCTGGCGCGCTTGCCAAATCCGGAGTGCTCTCCTAGAGCCAGCCGGGTCGCCGGCCCGGCCCGGCACGCGACCGCAGCGTCGCCCGAGCCGGCGGTGCGCGTCCCGAAGCTGACCCGGTTCCCGAAGGTAGCCCGGTTGAAGTCCGACGAGTTCATCCGCGAGGTCGACGAGGAGCTGCAGCGCGAGAAGCTCGGCGACCTCTGGAAACGCTATGGCGGCCTCGTCGCCGGTGCCGCCGTGGCGGTGGTGCTGGCGACCGCCGGCTGGGTGGGCTGGCAGCGCTGGCAGGAGCACCGCCGCGCCCAGGAGGCCGCGAGCTTCGCCGAGCGCGAGCTCGTGGCGCTCTCCGGCAGCCCGGCCGAGGCGGCCGCCGGGCTGCTCGACTTCGCCCGGGACGCGAGCCCGGGCTTCGCCGCCGTCGCGCGGCTGCACGCCGCCGCCCTCTCCGCACGGGCCGAGGACGAGAAGGGCGCGCTCGCCGCCCTCGACGCGGTCGCGGCCGACGCCGGCGCCGACCCGCTGCTGCGCGACGCGGCGCGGCTGCTCGCGTCCTCCCGGCGGCTCGAGGTCGAGGATCCGCGTGCCCTCGTGGCGAGCCTGGAGCCGCTCGCCGCCGACGGTGCGC
>JBBIIE010000099.1:0-11698 GCA_037446605.1 Geminicoccaceae bacterium
CCGTGACCGCGGCGAGGTCGCGGCAGCCTTGGACGACGACCGGGTTGGTGCCCGCTTCCTCGGTGAAGAGCAGCTTGCCGCGCAGATTCTCGCGCAGCCACGCGCCGAACGCGGGCGAGCCCGTGAAGTCGACGATCCTGATCGCCGGATGGAGCGCGAGCTCCTCGGTGATCGGCGCGGCGCTCGTGTCGACCGCGAGCTGGACGATGTCGGGATCGAACCCTTCGTCGCGGAGCACGGCGCGCGCGGTTCTCACGGTGAGCGCGAGCGGCAGGACGGCCGCGGGGTGCGGCTTCACGATCACCGCGTTGCCGGTGACGAGCGAGGCGAACAGGCCCGGATAGCCGTTCCATGTCGGGAAGGTCGAGCAGCCGATCACGAGCCCGATGCCGCGGGGCACCCGCCGCCATTCCTTGTCGAGCCGGATCGGTGCCGCCTTGCCCTGGGGCTTCTCCCAGAGCGCGCGGGTGGGGAAGCGGGTCATCTCTTCGAAGGCCACGGCCACGGCCTCGAGGCCGCGGTCCTGGGCGTGCGGGCCGCCCGCTTGGAAGGCCATGACGAAGCTCTGGCCCGTGGTGTGCTGGACGGCGTTCGCCATGAGAAAGGAATCGCGGTTGAGCCGGGCGAGGATCTCGGGGGCGATGCCGACCCGCGTCTCGACCGGAGCCGCGGCCCACGCGCCACGCGCCCGCTCCGCGGCGGCCACGAGCCGTTCGACCTCGCCGCGCGGGTAGCGGATGCCGAGCGGCTCGCCGGTCCAGGGCGAGACCTCCTCGCCCACGGGCTCGCCCCGGCTTTCCTGGTCGAGCGGGAAGAGCGAACCGCGCAGGCGCGCGAACGCCGTCTCGGCCTCGGCCTTGGCGGTCTCGCCGTAGACCTTGCCCGACGGCACCTCGGGATAGGGGCTCCAGAAGCCGCGCGTGCGGCAGGCGGCCAGGGCCGCCTCGAGCGTCGCGCGGTGCCGGGCGAACAGCTCCGCCATCTCGCCTCCCCCGATCTCCCCGGGGCCTTGCCGGGCTCGTTCGCCTTCGATATCTGAACGCTCGGTCAGCGAATGGCAAGAGGGGTGCATCGAGCTTTTCGCATGGCTCGACGCCCCGGGGAGGCGGCGATGAGCGAACCCGTTCGGGTCGAGCCGCGCGAGGGCTTCTGGCGGATCGTCCTCGACCGCGCCGACCGGCTGAACGCCTTCGATCGGCCGATGCACGCGGCACTCTCGGCTGCCCTCGACCGTGCGGTCGCCGACCCCTCCTGTCGTGCCGTGCTGCTCACCAGCACGGGCCGCGGCTTCTGCGCGGGTCAGGACCTCGCCGCGGTCGAGGGCGAGCGCGATCTCGGCCGGCTCCTGGCCGAGACCTGGAACCCGCTCGTCCGCCGGCTGCACGAGCTCCCGGTGCCGACCGTCGCGGCGGTGAACGGGATCGCCGCGGGTGCGGGCGTGGCCCTCGCGCTCGCCTGCGACCTCGTGCTCGCCGCCCGGAGTGCCCGCTTCTTCATGGCCTTTTCGAAGCTCGCGCTGGTTCCGGACAGCGGCGCCTCCTGGCACCTGCCGCACCTTCTGGGCCCCGCCCGTGCCCGGGCGATCGCGCTCCTGGGCGACCCGCTCGGGGCCGAGGAGGCCGAGCGCTGCGGTCTCCTCTGGCGCGTCGTCGAGGACGAGAAGCTCCAGGCGGAAGCGGATGCGGTCGCGGGCCGGCTCGCCCAGGGGCCGACCGCGGCCCTGGTCGCCACCCGCCAGCTCCTGGAAAGCGGCTGGCAGCGCTCCTTCGCCGAACAGCTCGAGGAAGAGGAACGACTGCAGCGCGCGCTCGGCAACGCGCCCGACTATGCCGAGGGCGTGCGCGCCTTCCTCGAGAAGCGTCCGCCCCGGTTCGGAGCCCGGTCATGAGCGAAGCGGAACGTCCCCCGGTCGGGGCCGTCGCGGCCGCCATGTGGGCGGAGGATCGGGCGAGCCGCGGGCTCGGCATGGAGCTCCTCGAGGTCGGCCCCGGCCGCGCCGTGCTCGCCATGCGGATCACGGAAACGATGGTCAACGGCCACGGGATCGCCCACGGCGGCTTCATCTTCACCCTCGCCGACAGCGCCTTCGCCTTCGCCTGCAACTGGACGGGCGAGCGCACCGTGGCGGCTCATTGCCAGATCACCTATCTGCGGCCGGCGCGGCTCGGCCAGCGGCTCGTCGCCGAAGGGATCGAGACCTTCCGCGAGGGCCGCAACGGCATCACGGACGTGCGCGTGCGCACCGAGGAGGGCGAGACGATCGCCATGTTCCGCGGCCATTCGCGCACGATCGGCGGCAGCATCTTGCCCGGGGAGGCCAAGTCGTGAGCAGGACGAAGCGGCTCGGGCCGGCGCCCGATCCGGCCCTTCTCGATCCCATGGAGCGGGCGAGCCTCGACGAATTGCGGGCCGTGCAGCTCGAGCGGTTGAAGGCCACGCTCCGCCGTGTCTGGGAGAACGTGCCCCACTACCGCGCCAAGTTCGAGGCGCACGGGGTCCACCCCGACGATCTGAAGTCGCTCGCCGACCTCGCCAAGTTCCCCTTCACGACCAAGGAGGATCTGCGCGCCACGTATCCCTTCGGCCTCCTCGCCGTCGCGCGCGAGCAGGTCGTGCGGGTGCACGCCTCCTCCGGCACGACCGGCAAGCCCACCGTGGTGGGGTACACGAAAGGGGACATCGAGAGGTGGGCGGAGGTCGTGGCCCGCTCGATCCGCGCTTCGGGCGGAAGGCCCGGGATGATCGTCCACGTGGCCTACGGCTACGGACTCTTCACGGGCGGTCTCGGCGCCCATTACGGCGCCGAGCGGCTCGGGTGCACCGTCGTGCCGGTCTCCGGCGGGATGACCGAGCGTCAGGTCCTCCTGATCGAGGATCTGAAGCCCGACATCATCATGGTCACGCCTTCCTACATGCTCGCGATCCTCGACGAGTTCCGCCGCCAGGGCAAGGATCCGCGCGCGAGTTCCCTGCGGATCGGCATCTTCGGCGCCGAGCCCTGGACCGATGCGATGCGCGCCGAGATCGAGGACAGTTTCGACATGCACGCGGTCGACATCTACGGCCTCTCCGAAGTCATCGGCCCGGGTGTCGCCAACGAGTGCGTCGAGACCAAGGACGGGCTGCACGTTTGGGAAGACCATTTCTACCCGGAGATCGTCGATCCGCAGACGGGCGAGGTGCTGCCCGAAGGCTCCTTCGGCGAGCTCGTCTTCACGAGCCTCACGAAAGAGGCGATGCCGGTGATCCGCTACCGTACCCGCGACCTGACCCGGCTCGTGCCCGGCACGGCGCGCCCGACCATGCGGCGGATCCAGAAGATCACCGGCCGCAGCGACGACATGTTGATCATCCGTGGGGTCAACCTCTTCCCCTCGCAGATCGAGGAGCAGATCCTCGCGACCGACGGCCTCGCCCCACATTACGAGCTCCGCGTGACGCGCGAAGGCCGGCTCGACCAGCTCACCGTGCGCGTCGAAGCGGCACCGAAGGCCGCCGCGCACGAGGCGCGGATGATCCTGGCCGAGCGGCTCGAGCACCACATCAAGAGCGTGATCGGGGTGACCTGCACGGTCGAGGTCGTCGAGCCCGGCGCGATCGAGCGCTCGATCGGCAAGGCGAAGCGGATCGTGGATCTGCGCCCCAAGGGCTGAGCCGCGTGGCACGACCCCGCTCGACCGACTACGAGGCCAAGCGCCGGCGCATCCTCGAAGTCGCGTCCCCGCTCTTCGCCCGCCACGGCTACGACCGCACCTCGCTCGCCATGATCGGGGCGGCAGCCGGTGTCGCGAAGTCGCTCGTCTACCACTATTACCGCGACAAGGACGCGGTCCTGGCCGACCTCCTGCGCCGCCACCTCGAAGAGCTCGTGGCGGCGGTCGAGGCGGCTTCGTCACCGGACGATCGGCCGCCCGAGCGGCGGCTCGCCGACATGGCGATCGCCCTCCTCGAGCACTACCGGAACGCCGATGCCGAGCACGAGGTGCAGATCGCGCACCTGAAGCTCCTGCCCGAGCCGGTGCGGCAGGAGCTCTACGGCCTCGAGCGGCGGCTCGTGCGGTTCTTCACCGATGCGCTCTTGGCCGTCGAGCCGACGCTCGCGGGCGACCGCCGGCACCTCAAGCCCTTGGTCATGAGTCTCTTCGGCATGCTGAATTGGGCCTTCCTCTGGTTCCGCGAGGACGGGCCCATGGACCGCCGCGCTTATGCCGAGCTCGCCACCCGCCTCGTGATCGGCGGGGCCCGGGCGATCGCGGCGGAGCGCGCCGCCGCGGCGGAGGACGCGCGGCGGCCCTTGGCTCAGGCCGCGTCGTAATCGACCGAGAGGCGGGCGCTCTTGGGCCGGCTCTGGCAAGTGAGGACGTAGCCGGCCGCGAGTTCCCAGTCGCGCAAGGACCAGTTCTGGTCCATCGCGACCTCGCCTTCGCCGAGCTTGGCCCGGCAGGTGCAGCACATCCCCGCCCGGCAGGACCAGGGCGCGTCGATCCCGGCGCGCAGGACCGCTTCGAGCACGGTCTCGCCCTCGACCATCCCGATCTCGCGGGTGATGCCGTCGAGCGTGACCCGCACCGTCGCGACCGTTCGCCCGTCCCCGGCCGGCTCGACCCGGGCGCGCGCCGGCGGCACGCCCTCGGCCGGTGTGAAGCGTTCGACCAGGATCCGCTCGGCCGGCACGCCGAGCTCGACGAGCGCAGCACTGCAGGTCTCGGGAAGCCCGGCCGGGCCGCAGAGATAGACCGCGTCGATCGTCTCGGGTGGCGCGAGGCGCGGCAGGAGGGCTTCGAGATGCGCCCGGTCGATCCGGCCGTGCAGGATCGGGAGTTCCGAAGCCTCGCGCGAGAGGACGTGGACGAGAGCCAAGCGGTCGAGATGGCGGTCCTTGAGATCTTCGAGCTCGGCCTTGAACATGATGTCGCCGCGCGTGCGGTTGCCGAACAGGAGCACGAGGCGCGAGTGCGGCTCGTGGCGCAACAGAGCGTGCGCGATCGAGAGGATCGGCGTGATCCCGGAGCCGGCCGCGATCGCGAGCAGGGTGCGTGCGCGCTCCGGATCCGGCTCGAAGGTGAAGCGCCCCTCGGGCGGCATGGCCTCGAGGAGGTCGCCGGGCGCGAGCTTCTCGTTGGCCCAGCTCGAGAAGCGCCCGCCCGGCACCCGCTTGATCCCGACCCTGAGCACCCCCTCGGCCGGATCGGCGCAGATCGAATAGCTGCGGCGAACCTCTTCTCCCTCGATCACCCGGCGGAAGGTCAGACATTGGCCGGGGGCGAAGCGGAACCGTTCGCGCGCCTCCTCGGGCGGGGCGAGGGTCACGGCGAGCGAATCGGCCGTGAGCCGCTCGGTGGCGGTGACGAGAAGCGGCCAGAACCGGCTACCCGACATGTTCGCTCGTCTCCCGGCGCCCGAAGGGCGGACGCCTCAGAGGCACTTGAAGCGGTCGAAGGGCTCGCGGCAGGTGCGGCAGCGCCAGAGCGCCTTGCACGGGGTCGACCCGAAGCGCGAAAGTTCTTCGGTGTCGGTGCCGCCGCAGCGCGGGCAGGCGACCGGTGTGCCGGGGTCGGCCCGTCGCGGCGGCGGGGCGATGCCGTAGCGCTCGAGCGCGGCCCGGCCTTCGGGCGTGATCCAATCGGTCGTCCAGGCGGGGCTCGTGAGGAAGCGGATGCGCGGCGTGCCGAAGCCCGCCGCCTCGATCGCCGCCCCGACCTCCTCGCCGATGCGCTCGGTCGCCGGGCAGCCGGTGTAGGTCGGGGTGAGGTCGACCTCGATCACCCCGTCGGCGGCGAGCCGGACCGCGCGGACCATGCCGAGATCGGCGATCGAGACGACCGGGATCTCCGGGTCGGGCACGGCCGAGACGGCCCCGATCGCCCGCTCCAGCCGATCGAGGGCGACGGTGCTCACCAAACGGCTCCGGGATAGGCGCGCGGCAGGTGCTGCATGACCGCGAGCATGTGGCCGAGATGCTCGGTGTGGACGCCCCTGAGCCCGCCCGTCTGCATCCAGGTGGGGGCGGGCCGCGGCAAATCGGCCTCGGCGAAGAGCCGCTCGAGCGTGTCCTCGAAGGCCGGGCGGAGGCTCGCCGGGTCGGGCGCGATGCCGGCCTCGATCATGGCCTCCCCCACCTCGTCGACCTCGAAGAACTCGCCCGTGTAGGGCCAGAGCGCGTCGACGGCCTCGAGCGTGCGCCTGCGGCTCTCCTCGGTGCCGTCGCCGAGCCGCACGAGCCAGGCCCCGGCGTGGCGCAGATGGTAGGCGACCTCCTTTTCCGCCTTCTCGGCGATACCGGCGAGCGTGGGATCCGTGGAACTCCGCGCGAGCTGCCAGAAGGGGTGGAAGAACGCGGAAAAGAAGGTCTGGCGGACGATCGTGAAGGCGAAATCACCCCGAGGCAGCTCGCAGATCAACAGGTTGCGGAACTGCGGGGCGTCGCGCAGATAGGCGAGATCGTCCCCGCTCCGTCCCTTCCCCTCGAGCGTCGCGGCGTGTTCGTAGAGGAGCCGCGCCTGGCCCAGGAGGTCGAGGGCGATGTTCGTGAGGGCGAGATCCTCTTCGAGCATCGGCGCGTGCCCGCACCATTCCGAGAGCCGGTGCGAGAGCACGAGGGCACTGTCGGCGAGCCGCAGGACGTAAGCGAGATGCGGCGTCTCCTCGACCCGGATCGTGGTCAACGGCACCTCCCCGGCCGGCCCGGCCGCTCACATGTGCCCGACTTCCTCGGGGATCTCGTAGAAGCTCGGATGACGGTAGATCTTGGAGGCCGTGGGCTCGAAGAGCGGCCCCTTGTCGGCTGGGTCGGACGCGGTGATCGCCGCCGAGGGCACGACCCAGATCGAGAGCCCCTCGCCGCGCCGGGTGTAGGTGTCGCGTGCCGCCTGTAGCGCCATCTCGGCATCCGGCGCGTGCACCGAGCCCACGTGGCGATGGGCGAGCCCCGTGCGCGAGCGGATGAAGACCTCCCAGAGCGGCATCGGCTGTTCGGCCATCGTCCTCACTCCGCGGCGACCTTCCGGGCGGCCGCGCGCGCCCGCTGCTTCTCGGCATGGGCGAGGGCCGCCGCGCGCACCCAGGCCCCCTCCGCGTGCGCCTTGCGCCGCGCGGCCATGCGTTCGCGGTTGCAGGGCCCGTGACCGGCCAGCACCCGCCTGAACTCCTCCCAGTCGATCTTCCCGACCCGCCAGTGCCCGGTCGCCTCGTCGAAGCGCAACTCCGGGTCGGGGAATGTGAGGGCGAGATGGAGACCCTGCGGCACCGTGGCGTCGACGAACTTCTGGCGCAGCTCGTCGTTGGTGAAGCGCTTGACCTTCCAGCGCATCGACTGCTCGGTGTGCTGGCTGTCCCCGTCCGGCGGGCCGAACATCATGAGCGACGGCCACCACCAGCGGTTCAAGGCGTCCTGCGCCATGGCCTTCTGCGCGGGCGTGCCGCGGCAGAGGGTGAGCATGATCTCGTAGCCCTGGCGCTGGTGGAAGCTCTCCTCCTTGCAGATCCGGATCATCGCCCGGGCGTAGGGGCCGTAGGAGGTCCGGCAGAGCGGGATCTGGTTCATGATCGCCGCACCGTCGACGAGCCAGCCGATGCAGCCGATGTCGGCCCAACTGAGCGTGGGGTAGTTGAAGATCGAGCTGTACTTGGCCTTGCCCGCCAGGAGCTGCTCGTGGAGCTCCTCGCGCGAGACGCCCAAGGTCTCGGCCGCGGCGTAGAGGTAGAGGCCGTGGCCGCCCTCGTCCTGGACCTTGGCGAGCAGCGCCGCCTTGCGGCGGAGCGAGGGGGCGCGGGTGATCCAGTTCCCCTCGGGCAGCATGCCCACGACCTCGGAATGGGCGTGCTGGCTGATCTGGCGAACGAGCGTCCGACGATAGGCCTCCGGCATCCAATCGTTCGGTTCGATCCGCTCCTCGGCGTCGATGCGTGCCTGGAACGAAGCGAGCGTCTCGGGATCTTCGACGATCCGGGGGCCCTCGACCCGCTCGTTGAGCGCCTGGCTGTACACGGCCCGACCTCCCTGCCCGACGCCGACACCTTACGAAAAATCATCGTTTGGTTCAACCCGTGTAAGATGTGGCGCCGGGCCCCCGCTGCGGCAAGAGGTCGGCGAAGCGAGCCCGGAGCTCCGGTCCGGGCGGCGGCAGGGGCCCGGCCTCGGTCGTGGCGTGCGCATCGAGCCAGGCTTCCGAGGGCCCGAGCAGGCGGTGCCAGAGCCGGCCGCAGAGCGCGCGGGCGGCGGGCTTCGGCCAATCCGCGGGCAAGAGCGGAGCCGGCAGGAGCGGATCCTTCAACACCGCGCGTCGATAGTCGTGGATCAGGAGGAGCCGCGCCACGAGGGCCGCGAGCGGCTCGACCGGCCGGTCGTCGGCGAGCGCCGGCTCCCAGATCCCGAGGAACCGCCGATAGCGCGCCGCGATCGCCTCGAGCGGCCAGGCGAGCGCCGCGATCGCCGCCCCCTGGCCGCGCGCCGGCTCGGCCTCGAGCCGCAGGAGTTCCGCAAGATCGGGCACCGCTCGCCCGTGCGGGGCGACGAACACGCCCGGCGCGATCGACGCCCACCCCGCCGATTCCAGCGCGGCGTGCGCCCGCTCGCGGTTCCCTCCGGCTGCGAGCAGCACGAGGGAGAGCCGGCCGTCCTCGGAAACGGGCGGCGGCCCGTAGATCCGCCGGGTCGCCTCGGCGAAGACCGCCTCCCCGGCCTCGGCGAGGCGATAGAACGCCCGCCGCCCGACTCGCCGGCGCTCGAGCCAGCCCTCGGCCGAAAGGCGCGAGGCGGCGGTCCGCACCACCCCTTCGCCGATCCCCATGGCATCCATGATCGCGAGCAGCGAGACGACCGAGAGCTCGCCGCCGCGCGGCACGATCGCATCGCCGAAGAGCGTGACGATCAGCGAGCCCGTGCGGTGCGGGCCGTCGTGCAGTGCGGAAAGGCGCGGAGCCAGCCAAGATGGTGCGTCGATCACGGCCGCGGCGCATGGCACGGACCGGCCCGCGCGGGAAGATCCGCGGGCGTGCCGTGTGGGACACCGGCGCGCGCCCATATGGAGCGCAGCGCCGCGGGCGCCGCGTCGTTCGAGCCGCCCCGCCGCCGACCGAACCGAGGATGCATGGAGCACGAGGTCTTCCCAGCCGGCACCACCGACATCCTGCTCTACCTCGCCGCCGCGGGCGTGGTGGTGCCGCTCCTCCACCGCCTCGGCACCGGGCAGGTGACGGCCTTCCTCCTGCTCGGCGCTCTGATGGGCCCGCACGTCGCGGGGCGACTTTCCGAACAGGCACCCTGGCTGGCCGTCGCGACCTTCGAGGACCCGGACATGCTGGAGCAGCTCGGCGGGCTCGGCGTCGTTTTTCTGCTGTTCGTTCTCGGCCTCGAACTCTCGCTCGACCGGCTCGCGGCACTCCGCCGCTGGATCCTGGGTCTGGGGAGCCTCCAGGTCCTGGTCACGGGGGCGGTGATCGCGGCGATCGCCATGGCCTTCGGCAACGGCCTTTCGGCCTCGATCCTGCTGGGCTCGAGCCTCGCGCTTTCCTCGACCGCGGTCGTCATGCAGCTCCTGATCGAGCAGCGCCGGCAGACCACCGAAGCGGGCCGCATCGCCTTCGCCGTGCTGTTGGCGCAGGACGTCGCGGTCGTACCCATCCTCCTCCTGGTTGGCCTCCTCGCCGGGCTCGCCGCGGCCGATCCCTGGGGGGCGCTCGGCGAGACGCTCGCCTTGATCGCCCTCGCGCTCGCCGCCCTCCTCCTGCTCGGACCGCGGGTGATCCGTCCGCTCCTGCGTCTGGCGAGCCGGGCCGGTGGCCGCGAGGTCCTGGTCGCCGCCGCCCTTCTCCTCGTGATCGGCAGTGCCGGGATCACCGCCGGCGCCGGCGCCTCCCCGGCACTCGGCGCCTTCATCGCCGGGGTGCTGCTGGCCGAGAGCGAGTTCCGCCACACGATCGAGGCCGACATCGAGCCCTTCAAGGGCCTGCTCCTGGGCCTCTTCTTCCTCACGGTCGGGACCGGTGTCGATCCGCTCGCGATCCTCCCCGAACTCCCGCTCCTCCTCCTCTCGGTCGTGGGCCTCGCCCTGATCAAGGCCGGGCTCGTGACGCTCCTCGGCTTGGGCATGGGTCTGTCGCTGCGGACCGCGGTGGAGGTCGGCATCCTGTTGGGCCAGGCCGGTGAGTTCGCGCTCGTCGTCGTCGCCCTGGCCGAGCGCGGCGGGCTCCTCCCGCCCGAGACCGCGCGCTTCATGGTCGCGGTGGTGATCGTCTCGATGCTCGCCTCCCCGCTGCTCGCCCGCCTGGCGCCTGCGGTCGCCGGCCGGCTCGGGACGCGGCGGCGGGGTGCTGCCGCGGCACCCGAGCTGCCACCGGTCGCCGAGCAGGTCGGGCACGTCGTGATTGCCGGCTTCGGCCGGGTCGGCCGCACGGTTGCGCAGATCCTCGACCAGGCCGCGATCCCCTGGCTCGCCCTCGACCTCGACCCGGTCCGCGTCGCCGAAGAGCGGGCGGTCGGCCGGCCGATCCACGTGGGCGACGCCGGCCGGCCCGAGATCCTGGCCCGGGTCCGTCTCGAGGAAGCGCAGGCGCTGATCGTCACCCTCGACCAGCCGGCCACCGCCGAGCGCACCGTGACCGCCGCCCGGCGGATCGCCGCGCGGCTCCCGATCGTCGCCCGCGCGCGCGACGCCGGCCACGCCCGGCGGCTGCTCGAGGTCGGCGCGGACGCGGTCGTGCCGGAGACGGTGGAGGCGAGCCTGCAGCTCGCCGGTCGCGCCTTCGAGATGACCGGAATGCCGGCCGAGGAGGTCGCACTCCGGCTCGCCCGCGAGCGCGACCTCCTGCTCGCTCCCGATGCGGGCTGAACGGGGCCCGCGCGCCGCTCACTCCAGCGTCACCCCGAGCCGCCCGGCCAGGTCCTGGACGAACTGGAAGGCCACCCGCCCCGAGCGGGCGCCGCGCGTCGTCGCCCATTCGAGCGCCTGCGCGCGCCAGCCCCCGGCCTCGACCGGCAGCGCGAACCGGCGGACGTAGCGCTCGACCATCTCCAGATAGACATCCTGCGAGCAGGGGTGGAAGCCGAGCCAGAGGCCGAAGCGGTCGGAGAGCGAGACCTTCTCCTCGACCGCCTCGGAGGGGTTGATCGCGGTCGAGCGCTCGTTCTCGATCATCTGCCGCGGCATCAGGTGGCGGCGGTTCGAGGTCGCGTAGAAGAGGACGTTCGGCGGGCGCCCCTCGATGCCGCCCTCGAGCACCGCCTTCAACGACTTGTAGGAGGTGTCGTCCTGGTCGAAGGACAGATCGTCGCAGAAGATCAGGCAGCGCCGCGCGGTTCCGGCCAGGATCTGCAGCAGCCGCGGCAGGGCCTCGATCTCCTCGCGGTGGATCTCCACGAGGACGAGCGGGCCGAGCCCCTCCTCGTTGACCGTGGCGTGCACGGCCTTGACGAGCGAGCTCTTGCCCATGCCGCGCGCGCCCCAGAGCAGCGCGTTGTTGGCCGGCAGCCCGCGCGCGAAGCGGCGGGTGTTGTCGAGCAGGATGTCCGCCACGCGGTCGATCCCGCACAGGAGCTCGAGCTCGACCCGCGCCACCTTGGCCACCGGGCGGAGCCGCTCGCCCACCTCGAACACGTAGGCCAGGGCCGCATCCAGGGCGACCTCGGGCGGCGCGGGCGGGGCGAGCCGCTCGAGCGCCGCCACGGCGCGCGCCAGGAGCGGGGCGAGGTCGGGCTCGG
>JBBIIE010000100.1:0-11697 GCA_037446605.1 Geminicoccaceae bacterium
ACCCCGGCGAGTGCCACGAGGCGCCGCGACCGCTCCGGCAGGGCCAGGACCGGCGCGCCGGGTGGCAGGTGGCGGCGCAGCGCCCGGGCCAGCCGGATCTCCTCGGACGGGTCGATCTCCGGAAGGAGGAGCGGTTCGGCGAGCCCGCTGCGCCAGCCGAGCACGACAGGCGCGGCAGCGTCGCGGCGCAGCAGCGTGGCGGTCGCCACCACCACCCCGGTCGGTCGGGCGACGAGCTCGACCCGCTCCAACCGGGCGTCCGGCACGAGTTCGCCCAACCCCTCGGGCGCCGGCTCGCCCGGCTCCGCCGCCGGCCGCTCGACGAAGGGCAGCTCGTCGACCTGCTCCGGCGTCAGCGCGAGGCCGAACGCTGCCAGCCCCGCCCCGACGACCAACAGGGCCGCCCCGGCCGCTCGGACGGGGCCCGGACGCCGCGTCGCCGTGGGCGGCGCGGGTCCGAGGATCCCAGCCGCGCTCATCCGCCGGAGCGCCGCCGGCGCCACACCACCGGCGCACCGAGCGCGAGCAGGCCCGCCCCGACCATGCCGAAGCCGAGCGACGCCCAGCGGGTCGGCCGATCGAGGCCGTCGAGCAAGCCCTGACGCCGGCCCTCGAGCGCCTGCACCCGAGCCTCGAGGGCGGCGCGCTCACGCAGGCGCGTGTCCTCGTCGCGGATCCGGGCCAGCGAGCGGATCAGCTTCGACCAGCCGTCGGTGTAGGTGAAGCCGCCCGGATTGACGTGCGCCAGACCCTTGAAGTGGCGCATCACGTGCTGCTCCCACATCTCGGCGAACTCGACGTCGATGCGCGTCGGGTTGTTGCCCTTCGACCAGAACAGCCCGAAGAAGCCACCGGCCTCGTCCTTGTCCGGTGCCGGCGGGGCCGGCCGGTTGGTCGTCTGGCCGACCAGGAGCTTGTCCTCGTGGAGCTTGGTCATCACCGCGCGGGCTTCCTCGACCAGCCCGATCCCCTGGGTGGTGCCCTTGTCGATCATGTCGAACCAGGCCGTGGCGAAGCTCTGCGAATGGCACTGGCCGCAGCTCGCGATCCAGCTCGCCTTGCGCTCCTCGAACCAGGGATGGTCGAGATTGTCCGCGATCGACTTCATCGGGGCGAAGCCCCAGCGCACCTTCTGCACCATGTTGTGCGAGTATTTGCCCTCGAACTCCATGTGGCAGGTCTGGCAAGTCGGGAACTTCTGCCCCTGGGCATGCGCATCGGCGAGGCGGATGTTCCAGTCCCAATGGTTGGCGTTGATCTGATAGAGGATGCCGTGCCGCGAGAGCAGGTAGTTCTCGTACTCGTTGTGGTCGACGCCGTTGTGGCAGTTGGCGCAAACCTCGGGTCGCCGCGCCTCGGCCGCCGAGAACTCGTGCCGGGTGTGGCACTGGTTGCAGGTGTTCTGGGTGGTGTGGCACTGCGTGCAGCCCTCGGCGATCTCCCGCTGCTGCATCCCCGCCCAGATCGCCGTCTCGACGTTGGCGCGGTAGGACAGCGCGTGCGAGGGCCGCCCGGCCGGCCACTGGCCCTGCGGCCATGTCAGCGTGTCGCGCTCGCTCTCGCGCTCGGCGAACTGCTGCAGGTGACACTGGCCGCAGGTGGCCGCGTCGGGCATCTTGAGCTCGGTCTTGTGGTTCGCCTCGGTTCGACCCACGCCCACGTGACAGTCGATGCAGGACACCTGGTCGAGGCCTCGGTCGGCCGGGAGCAGGCCCATCGATCGGAGGTTGCCCTCGACCTCGGCGATGATGTCCTTCTTGTAGGCGCGCGGATCGTTGGGCGGCAGGGCCCGGAGCGATTGCAGATTGCCGTGCGCGCTCTTCTGCCAGCTGTGCACCCAGCTCGGGTTGACCTGCTCGTGGCAGGTAGCGCACTCCTCGCGCTTGGCGACGAGGTCCACGGAGGCCGGAGGCCGGTAGAAGGTCGCCGGATCGAAGTAGCGCGAGATGGCGATCGGCTCCCAGAGATCGGCGAAGGCGCCCTTGCCGGCCCCCTGGGCGGGGTCGCGGTAGCGCTGCGCGAGCGCGTCGTAGAGCTGCTTCGGCGAGGCGCTGCGCTCGAGCCCGAGCGCCCGGTAGAGAGCCTCCGGGATCTCGCCCCGCGCCTCGGGCACGGCGAGGGCACCGAGCAGCGCGACCCCCACCACGGAGACGAACCGCGGAAACACCCGTGCCGGCATGTGTGCCTCCCTGAAGCGGCGACCGCCGTCGCCGGCAGCTTGCGGCGGGCCGGTCGCGGGACGTAGAGCCAGGGCCGCTGGTTCCGATCGGACCAGGGTGGCTCGCTCGCCGCCCGGCCGCACCGAGGAAAGCCGCGCATGACCTGGTCGATCGTCGTGAAAGAACCGAAGAGCGGGCTGTTCGGCATCGCGGTCGCGACCCGCTTCTTCGCCGTGGGCGCGCTCGTGCCGCATGCGGGCCCAGAGGGCGCGGTCGCCACCCAGGCGCTCGTCAACCCGACCTACGGCCCGCGCGGCCTTCGCCTGTTGGCCGAGGGCGTGGCCCCCGAGATGGCGGTGGCGACCCTCGTCGGGCTCGATGCCGGCCGCGAGCACCGGCAACTTCATGTGATGGACCGCGACGGCCGCTCGGCGCGCTGGACCGGGGCCGCCTGCGTCGACTGGTGCGGCCATCGCGCGGCCGACGGCGTCTCGCTCGCCGGCAACATGCTGGCCGGGCCCACGGTGTTGGAGGCCACCCTGGAGACCTGGCTCGCGGGCACCGACCTGCCGCTCGTGGCACGCCTGATCGCTGCCATGCGGGCCGGCGAGGCCGAGGGGGGCGACAAGCGCGGCCGGCAGTCGGCGGCGATCCTCGTCCAGGGCGCCGAGCCCTGGCCCAGGCTGTCGCTCCGGGTCGACGATCACGCGGATCCCCTGGCCGAGCTGGAGCGGCTGTACGGCGTGGCCCGGGAGCGCTTCCTGCCCTTCTCGGCGGCCTTCCCGAGGAGCGAGCGCGACCCCGGCATCTTCGACCGCGCCCGGATCGAGGCGATGATCGCCGAGGCCGGTGGCGGGGCCGAGCTTTGAGGACCTCGCGCCGCCGGCTCGCGGCACTCGCCGGCTCGCTCGCCGCTCTGGCGTTGGCGGCCGCCCGGCGGACCGCGGCGGGCGGCGAGCCGGGCGAGCCCTGGTCGTTCGAGCGGCTGGTCGAGCGCGCCCGGGCGCTCGCCGGCGAGCCCTTCCGGCCACCGCCGCGGCCGGCCGCCGAACTCGTCCAGGCGATCGACTACGAGCGCCACGGGGCGATCCGCTTCCGCCGCGAGCGGGCGCTCTGGGCCGAGGGGCCGGGCCGCTACCCGGTGAGCTTCTTCCCGCTCGGCCGCTTCTTCCCCCATCCCGTGGCGATCCACGCGGTCGAGGCGGGGCGCGCCCGACCGCTCCGCTTCGATCCGGACGACTACGACAGCCCGCCCGACAGCCCCTGGCGGGCGATCGGTGCCGGCGGCGGCCATGCCGGCTTCCGCGTCCACGAGGCCCGAAGCCGGCCCGACTGGCGCGAGCAGGACTGGCTCGCCTTCCTCGGCGCCTCCTATTTCCGGGCGATCGGCGCGCTCGGCCAGTACGGGCTTTCGGCGCGCGGCGTGGCGGTCGACCCGGCCGAGCCCGGCGGCGAGGAGTTCCCCGCCTTGACCGCCTTCTGGCTCCACCCGGCGCTGCGCGTCGACGAGCCCGTGACCATCGACGCGCTGCTCGACGGCCCCTCGCTCACCGGCGCCTTCCGCTTCCTCGCCTGGCGCGGATCGGGGGTGGTGATGGAGGTGCGGGCGGAGCTCTTCTTCCGCCGCCGCCCGGCCCGGCTCGGCCTCGCCCCCTTGACCTCGATGTTCTGGTACGGCGAGCACGGCGAGAGCCGCTGGCTGGACTGGCGGCCCGAGGTGCACGATTCCGACGGGCTCGCGATCTGGACCGGGGCGGGCGAGCGGATCTGGCGGCCGCTCCTCAACCCCGAGACGACGGTCGTCTCGAGCTTCCTCGACCGCGATCCGCGGGGCTTCGGCCTCCTCCAGCGCGACCGCGAGTTCGAGCACTATCTGGACGGGGTGCACTTCGAGCGCCGGCCCTCGGCCTGGGTCGAGCCGCTCGGGCCCTGGGGCGCGGGCTCCGTGCAGCTCGTCGAGATCCCGACCGACCACGAGATCCACGACAACATCGTCGCCATGTGGGTGCCCGAGCGCCCGCCCGGGCCGGGGGAGAGCCTCGCCCTGCGCTACCGGCTGCACTGGCTCGACGACGACCCCTTCCAGCCGCGCGACCTGGCGCTGGCCACCGCCACCCGGATCGGCCGCGGCAACGCGCCGGGCCGGCCGCGCGATCCGGAGATCTTCCGGATCGTGGTCGAGTTCGCAGGCCGCCCGCTGGACGCCCTGCCCGAGGGCACGCTGCCCGAGCCCGTGGCCTCGGCCAGCCGCGGCCGGCTGCTCGAGCTGCGCGCCGAGCCGGTGCCGGGCACCCGCCGGGTGCGCATCCTGCTCGACCTGCACGCACCCGGGGTCGAGCCGGTCGAGCTGCGCGCCTATCTGCGGCTGGCCGAGCGGGCGATGTCGGAGACCTGGCTCTACCAGCTCCGCCCGGCGGCGGCGCGCTGAGGCCGCGCGTGGGGGTGACAGGCAAGCGAGGGTGCGGCTAAGCAGGCCCGAACCGCAGCCGATCGGAGGAGGCCCCGCATGACCCGCGCCCGCCAGACCCTCGCCGCCGTCCTCCTCGCCCCCCTCCTCGCCCTGCCCACGGGCGCGCCGCGGGCGCAGGTCGAGCTCAAGGCCAGCCACCAGTTCCCCGGCGGCAAGGGCGACATCCGCGACGAGATGGTCCAGATCATCGCCCGCGAGGTCGAGAAGGCGAACGTCGGCCTCACCATCAAGGTCTACCCCGGCGCCTCGCTGGTCAAGGCGACCGAGCAGTGGAACGCGATGCTCAAGGGGCAGATCGACATCTCGGCCTTCCCGCTCGACTACGCCTCGGGGCGCCACCCGCAGTTCGGCGCGACCCTGATGCCGGGCCTCGTGCTCGGCCACGAGCGGGCGCGACGGCTCAACGCCTCGCCCTTCATGGCCGAGATCAAGAAGATCATCGAGGGAGCGGGCATCGTCGTCCTGGCCGATGCCTGGCTCGCCGGGGCGTTCGGCTCGAAGGACAAGTGCATCCTCGAGCCGGCCGACGCCAAGGGCCTCAAGGTCCGCTCGGCCGGCGCCACCTTCGCCGAGATGTGGGCCGGCGCCGGCGCCTCGGTCGTCAACATCCCCTCCAACGAGGTCTACACCGCGCTGCAGACCGGCGTCGCCCAGGCGACCGACACCTCCTCCGGCAGCTTCGTCTCCTTCCGCCTCTACGAGCAGCTCAAGTGCCTGACCGCACCGGGCGACAACGCGCTCTGGTTCATGTACGAGCCGGTGCTGATGGCCAAGCGCAGCTTCGACCGGCTCGACGCCAGGCAGAAGGAGGCCCTCCTCGCCGCCTCCAGGAAGAGCGAGGACTACTTCTTCGCCGAGAGCAGGAAGCTCGACGACCAGCTCGTCGAGACCTTCCGGAAGGCCGGGGTCCGGGTGGTGACCATGACGGCCGAGCAGGTGGCGAAGTGGCAGGAGGTGGCCAAGGCGACCTCCTACAGGACGTTCGCCGAGCAGGTCCCGGGCGGCCGCGAGCTGATCGAGAAGGCGCTCGCCGTCCGCTGAGGTGCCGGCGGGGAGCCCGGGCGGCGCGCCGGGAGCGGGCGGGATGGAGCGTCTGGCCCGGCTCGTGGAGCTGCTGTGCCGGCTCGCCGGCGCGGCGGCCGCGGCCCTGATCGTCGCCGCCGTGGCGGTGATCTGCCAGCTCCTCGTGGTGCGCCACGGGCTCGGCCGCTCGGCCATCTGGCAGAACGAGTTCGTCACCCTGGCGCTGGTCGCGGCCACCTTCCTGGGCGCACCCTACGTGCTCCTGCGCCGCGCCCACGTCGCGGTCGACATCGTGCCACTCCTGGTCCGCGGCGAGGCGCGCCGCCGGCTGGGCCTCGTGGCGAGCGGGCTCGGCCTCGCCTTCTGCCTGATCGTGCTCGCGACCTCGCTGCACTGGTGGTGGGAGGCCTGGAGCCAGGGCCACCGCACCGCCTCGATGTGGCGGGCGCGCCTCTGGATCCCCTACCTCTCCCTGCCGGTCGGCGCGCTCCTGCTCACCCTCCAGTACCTCGTCGAACTCTGGGCCGTGGCGACCCGCCGCCGGCCGCCCTTCGGTGGGATCGTCGAGGGCGGGACGTGAGCCCGCTCGCACTCGGCGCGGCGATCGCGGTCGTGACGATCCTGGTGCTGGCGACCGGCACGCCCGTGGCCTTCGCCCTCGGCATCGTGGCGCTCGGATTCCTGCTCGCGGTCGACGGCACCGCGGCCCTCGCCAACCTCGCCGACACGCTCTTCGCCGGCCTCAACGACTTCACCCTGGTCTCGATCCCGATGTTCGTCCTGATGGGGGCGGCGGTCGCCGCCTCGCGCGCCGGCGCCGATCTCTACGAGGCCATGGCGCGCTGGCTCTGGCGGGTACCCGGCAACCTCGTGGTCGCCAACATCGGCGCCTGCGCGCTGTTCGCGGCACTCACCGGCTCCTCGCCCGCGACCTGCGCCGCGATCGGCAAGATGGGCATCCCCGAGATGCGCCGGCGCGGCTTCCCGGCCGATCTGGCGACCGGGGCGATCGCCGCCGGCGGCACGCTCGGGATCCTCATCCCACCCTCGATCACCATGATCCTCTACGGGATCGCCTCCGAGACCTCGATCGGCCGGCTGTTCCTGGCCGGGGTCGTGCCCGGGCTCGTGCTCACCCTCCTGTTCGCGCTCTGGGCGGCCTTCGTGAGCTGGCGGCGCGGCGATCGGGCGGCGGCCGGCGCACCGCCGAGCCTCGCCGAGCAGCTCGCATTGGTGCCGCGCGTGCTGCCCTTCCTCCTGGTCATCGCCGGGGTGGTGTGGGCGCTCTACGGCGGCATCGCCACACCCAGCGAGGCGGCCGGGGTGGGTGCGGTGCTCTGCCTCCTGCTCGTGGTGCTGCTCTACCGCATGTGGCGGCCGGCCGAGCTCTGGCCGATCCTCGATGCCACGCTCAAGGAATCGGTGATGATCCTCATGATCATCGCCACCTCGATCCTGTTCGGCTACATGCTCTCCAGCCTCTACGTCACCCAGTCGATCGCGCAGTGGATCGGCGGGCTCGGCCTCGACCGCTGGCATCTCCTGTTCTGGATCAACGTGCTGCTGCTCGTGGCCGGGTGCTTCCTGCCGCCGGCGGCGATCATCCTCATGACGACGCCGATCCTCCTGCCGATCCTGACCAGCGCCGGGTTCGACCCGGTCTGGTTCGGCGTGATCCTGACCCTCAACATGGAGATGGGGCTGATCACCCCGCCGGTCGGCCTGAACCTCTTCGTCATCAACGGCATCGCCCCGGACGTGCCCCTGCCCACCATCCTGAAGGGTGCGCTCCCCTTCATGCTCCTGATGGTGGTCCAGATCCTGATCCTGTGCGTGTTCCCCGGCCTCGCCACCTGGCTGCCGGACACGCTGATGGGACCCGCGATCCGCTGAGCCCGCGCGGGCGGCACCGCCCGCGGGCGGGGATCAGGGGCGGCCGGCGGCGAGCTGGGCGGCGGCGAGGGCGTAGGTCGAGGTCGAGGACAGCCAGTCGACCCGCGGCCGCGCCGGCGGCGGCAGCAGCGGCCCGGTGGCGCGGGAACGGCGGCGCGGCGGCACCGCCCAGCGCGGATCGCCAGCGGCCTCCGGCGTCGATTCGGACGCGGCGGCGTTGGCCGGGTCGGCTGCGGGGGGCTCCGGCGCGGAGTCGGGAGGGCCGGCCGGCGGCTCGGCGCCCTCGACCGGGGCGGCTCGGGTGTCGCGTGCACGGTCGGGATCGGGCCCGTCGGCCGACGCCGCGGGAGCCGCTCGGGTGTCGCGTGTGCGGAACGGCGGCGCGTCGGGGGCCGGGGCGGCTGTGGGCGCGGCCGGACGCGGCACGCCGCCTCGCCGGCGCAGATGGTCGGCCAGCCATTCGAGCCGGTCGGGGTTGAGCGAGGGATGCGGGATCTCGCGCGGCCGCAGCGCCTGCAGCTCGGCCAGCTCCTGATCGGCCATGAGACGGTCCTTCTCCAGACGGGCACGGAAGCGGCAGAGGGTGGAGAGCGAGGGCATGCCGGGCTCGCAGCTCCCCTGCGCCAGGCGGTCGAGCACGCGCATCTCGACCGGCGCCAGGTGCAGCCGGCAGATGACGGTCGCCACGATGGCATCGACCGCCGCCCGCTCGGCCTCGTCGACCGGCTTCAACCGGGCGTGCCAGTCGCGGCGCAGGCGGACGCCCGCGTCCAAGGGTGGCGATGGCCGCGCGGCGGCGGACCGCTGGGCGGCGGCGCTGGTGCGGATCGACACGAGCAGGGCTCCCGCTGGTGGCGCGGAAGCCTCCTAGCCCAATCTAGGTATCTTGTCAACTATGCCAGGACTATGGTCTTCTGAGCCCGAGCCGGGCGGCGAGCCGTCGGGTGCCCTCGGCCAGGCTCGCGAGCTTGGCCCAGGCGATCTCCGGGCCGACCGCGCCGTACCCGGCGAAGCTGCCGAAGCCGCAGTCGGTCGAGGCGATCACCCGCTCGGGGCCGAGGATGTCGACGAAGCGGGCGAGCCGCTCGGCCACGAGGTCGGGATGCTCGACGAAGTTGGTGGTGGTGTCGATCGGCCCGGGCACGGGCACGGTGTCCTCGGGCAGCAGCCGGGCGTGCTCGCGCAGGACCGCCCATTCGTGGCCGTGCCGCGGGTTGGCCGCCTCGATCAGGAGGTAGCGGGCGGGTGCGCGGGCGAGCAGGGGGAGGAGCCGGACGAGCTCGAGGTCGCACAGGTGCGGGCCCTCGTAGTTGCCCCAGCGGAGGTGCAGGCGGATCCGCTCGCGCGGCAGGCCGTCGAGCGCGCGCGCGAGCGCCTCGAGGTGCCCGCCGCCTTCTGCCGTCGGACGAGCTCGGACACCGCCTCGGCGAGCGCCGCGGCGGCGCCGAGCCCGATGCCCGAGGAGGCACCGGTGACGAGCGCCCTGCGCCCGTCGAGGCGGAACGAGGGGGTGCGCGGCAGGATCACGCGGCGGACCTCGCGCTCACTCGGCGGCCTCGCCTCAGGGGACGTTGCGGCGGCCGTAGCGGCCGATCGGGCTCGCCGCGGCGTCGCTCGTGATCCTCTGGTCGGTGTGCGTCTCGAGGAACTTGCCGACCCGGAGCCCGCCCGTGTAGCGGCCGGCGCGGCGGGTCGGGAGCGTGTGGTTGGTACCGATCACCTCGTCGCCGTTGGCGACGTTGGTGCGCGGACCCAGGAACAGGGCACCGTAGCTGTGCCGGTGCTCCTGGAACCACGCGTCGCGCGCGGTCGTGACCTGGACGTGCTCGAAGGCCATCGCGTCGGCGACCTCGAGCATCTCCTCGTAGGCGTCGCAGAGGATCACCTCGCCATGGTCGCGCCAGCTCACCGCGGCGGTCTCGGCGGTCGGCAGGATGGCGAGCAGGCGGTCGATCTCGGCGAGCGTGGCCCGCGCCAGCCGGGCCGAGTTGGTGATCGGGCAGGCCGGCGAGACGTTGCCGTGCTCGGCCTGACCCAAAAGGTCGGTGGCGCAGAGCGCGGCGTCCACCGTCTCGTCGGCGATCACCATGGTCTCGGTCGGCCCGGCCAACGGATCGATGCCGACCCGGCCGAAGAGCTGCCGCCTGGCCTCGCCACGTAGGCGTTGCCGGATCCGACGATCATGTCGACGGGTGCCAGGGTCTCGGTGCCGAGCGCCATGGCACCGATCGCCTGGACGCCGCCCGGGACGTAGATCTCGTGCGCCCCGCCCGGATGCATGGCGGCGACGATCGCCGGGTGCGGCCCACCTGCGACCGGCGGCGCGCGGGCGCCGACCCGGGCGATCGCCGCCTCGAGCTCGGCGGGCCAGAGGCGGAAGCGCGCCGGCTCCCAGCGGTCGAGCCGGGCCGAGTGCTCGCGCACCGCGGCGTCGCCGCGCCGCTCGATGTCGGCGAGCATGGCCGCGACCGTGGCGCGCAGCCGCGCGTCCTCGGCGGCGCGTTCGGCGCCAGGCTTGCCGGTCTCGAGCCGGGTGACGGTCATGGCTCGGCTCCCCGTCCGCCCGGCGGCCGGTCGATCCGGGCACCGCTGCGGGCGTCGAACAGGTGGCACAGGCGCGTCGGCACGCGGGCCGCGAGCGGGGCGCGGATCTCGCCGGTCTCCGCCACCTGCGCGTCCTCGGCGCGGAAGCCCAGGGTCACGGGCCCGTCGGGCATGCCCGAAAAGCCCGGGATCGCGGCGTTCGCGGCGTGGAAGGTGCCGGCGCGCAGCTCGCCCGGGATCAGGTTCATGGCCGGGTTGCCGATGAACCCGGCGACGAAGGTGTTCGCCGGCCGGTCGTAGATCTCGAGCGGCGTGCCGACCTGCTGCACCTCGCCCTTGCTCACGACCACCACCCGATCGGCCAGGGTCGTGGCCTCGATCTGGTCGTGGGTGACGTAGATCGTCGTCGTCCCGAGCTCGTGGTGCAGGTTGTTGATCTGGGCGCGGGTGGAGACGCGCAGCTCGGCATCCAGGTTGGAGAAGCGCTCGGACGGCCGCACGCGCTCGATCTCCGCCATCGCCCGCCCCCGGCCCTCGGCCCTCGACCGCGCCGGCGGTGAGCCCGGAGACGAGCTGCCGCTGGAAGAACAGGACCAGGAGGAAGAGCGGTGCGGTGGCCGAGACGACCGCGGCGACCGCGAACATCACGTTGCCCTCGGTCTGCGTGGTACCCGGGAAGCTCGCGATCGCGGGGATCATGGTCTGGTTGTCCTTGGACAGGAGCATCGCGGTCACGGCGAAGTCGTTGTAGGCCAGAAGGAAGGAGAGCAGCCCGGCGGTGATCACGCCCGGCCACACGACCGGGATGATCACCCGGCGGAACGCCTCGCAGGAGGTGCAGCCGTCGACCTTGGCGCTCTGGTCGAGCTCCGTGGGGAGGTTCTCGAAGAAGGCGGTCAGCATCGGGCACGAGGTCGAGCGGCGAGCGGCCCCGGGCGGCGCGGCTCGGCACGGCCGCCTCCCTCGGGCCCGGCCGAAGGTGCGCCGGGCGCGCACCGTCACCGGGGAGAGCAGCGCCACCACGCCCGGGATGGTGAGCACGGAGGTGGCCGCCGCGGAGGACAGGAGGCGGGTCTCGCCATCCAGGTCCGAGTAGATGAAGTGGCTGAGCGACCGGGCGTGCGCCTCGGCGTTGAAGCTCACGATCGGCTCGAAGACCCGGAAATTGTCCATGATCTCGATCAGCGCCATGAAGGTGGTGAGCGGCAGGAGGTGCGGCAGGACCACGGAGCGGATGCGGTGCCAGCGGCTGGCCCCGTCGATCATGGCGCGCTCGAGGGTGTCCTGCGGGACGGTCTGCAGACCGGCATAGCAGACGACGAAGGCGAAGGGTGCCGTCGACCGGACGCCGTAGACGAGAAGCATCACCCGGGTCGGCACGGTCGACGCCTCGAGCGAGAGGCCGGGATCGCCCGCCACCCACTGCACGGCGGCGCCGATCGGGCCGCGCGCGTCGACCATCCAGAAGAGGATCGGCGCACCCACGAGCGGGGTGACGATCATCGGCAGGAGCGAGACGAAGATGGTGGGCCCGCGCAGGATCCGCGGGACGGCGTCGACCGCGAGCGCGATCAGGAAGCCGAGCAGGATCGAGAGCGGCGTCACACA
>JBBIIE010000101.1:0-11663 GCA_037446605.1 Geminicoccaceae bacterium
CCGGCCGGGGCGGGGTCGCGCGCACGCCGCGGGCGAGCCAGCCGGTCTGTCGGGTGAAGGCCTCGAGCCCGGCGAACAGCGCCGGGTCCCAGGCCTGGACCAGGACCGCGGCGCCCCAGATGGTCGGCGCCTCGGCGCGGCCGAAGCCGGACAGGCCCTGGGTCAACCCCTCGATGACGAGGGCCAGCCCGGTGCCCTTGTGGCCGTGGTCGAGCCCGCCCACGGGCAGGATCGCGCCGGGCGGGTCGGCCTCGACCACCGCCGGATCGTCGGTCGGCCGCCCGGCGGGATCGAGCCACCAGGGCGCCGGGCCGCGCCTGCCCTCGCGGGCGAGCCGCGCCGAGTTGCCGTTGGTGGTGATCGAGGCGGAGATGTCGACCCGGATCGGATCGCCCGGCGTCGGCAGGCCGACCGCGATCGGGTCGGGGGTGAACAGCGCGGTCCGCCCGCCGTGCGGCGCCACGGTGGCGACCGAGGGGTCGGAGGAGGCCACGAGCACCACCTGACCGCGCTCGGTGGCGCGGGTGAGGAAGACCGCGAGGCAGCCGATGTGGCCGGAGCGGCGGATGGCGATCGCCGCCGTGCCGAGCCGGGCGGCCCGGGCACAGGCTTCCTCGACCGCCCGGGCGGTGAGCCACAGCCCCGGCCGCCAGCCCCCGTCCCAGACCGCGACCGCGGGCCCCTCGGCCACGAGCTCGGGCTCGCCGGTGCCGACCAGCCGGCCGGCGCGCAGCTCGCCGAGATACGGTCCGAGCAGCGCCAGGCCGTGCGTGGTGTGGCCCATGAGATCGGCCTCGACCAGGAGTTCGGCGGTGACGCGCGCCTTCGGGGCGTCCATGCCGGCGGCCGCCAGCAGGGTGTCGGCGAGCTCGACCAGATCGCCGACCCTGAAGCGTCGCTCCTCCACCGCCCTCTCCCCCAAGCTCCCGCCTCAGCCGCCGAGCGCGCGCTCGCGCGGCGTGAAGGGCAGGCCCAGATCCCTGGCCACCGCCTGATGGACCAGCGCGCCGCGCACCACGTTGAGCCCGTCCGCCAGATGCGGATCCTCGGTGCAGGCGCGCTTCCAGCCCTTGCCGGCGAGCGCCAGGACGAACGGCAGCGTGGCGTTGTTGAGGGCGAAGGTCGAGGTGCGCGGCACGGCCCCCGGCATGTTCGTGACGCAATAGTGGATGACGCCCTCCTCGACATAGACCGGGTCGGCGTGCGTGGTCGGCCGCGAGGTCTCGGCGCAGCCGCCCTGGTCGATCGCGATGTCGACGAACACCGAGCCCCGGCGCATGGCCTTGATCATCGAACGGGTGACGAGCTTGGGCGCCGCCGCACCGGGGATCAGCACCGCGCCGACCACGAGGTCGGCGGTGGCGACGTGGCGCTCGATCGCGTCCACCGTGGAGTATTCGGTGTTGAGAATCGGCCCGAACTGCAGGTCGAGCTCGTAGAGCCGGTCGAGCGAGCGGTCGATCACGTAGACCTGCGCCTCGAGGCCCATCGCCATGCGGATCGCGTTGGTGCCGGCCACACCGCCGCCGAGCACCACGACCTTGGCGGCGTGCACGCCCGGCACGCCGCCCAGGAGGATGCCGGCACCACCCTGCATCTTCTCGAGATGGTGGGCGCCCACCTGGATGCTCATCCGCCCGGCCACCTCCGACATGGGTGCCAGGAGCGGCAGCCGACCGCGCCGGTCGGTCACCGTCTCGTAGGCGATGGCGATGCAGCCCGAGGCCATCAGCCCCTCGGTCTGCGGCCGGTCGGCGGCCAGATGCAGGTAGGTGAACAGGACCTGGTCGGGGCGCAGCCGCCGCCACTCCTCGGCCTGCGGCTCCTTGACCTTCACGATCAGCTCGGCGCGCGCGAACACCTCCTCGGCACCCGCCGCGATCTCGGCGCCGGCCGCCCGGTAGGCGGCGTCGTCGAGGCCGATCCCGGCACCGGCACCGCTCTGCACGAGCACCCTGTGGCCGTGATGGACGAGCTCGCGGACGCTCGACGGCACCAGTCCGACCCGGTACTCGTGGGTCTTGATCTCCTTGGGCACGCCGACCAGCATGAATGCCTCCTTGCGGCGCCGGACCGATCGCCGGCGGGCGCCGGAGCGAGGCTAGCCGATCCACGCCCGGCCGGCCAGCGTGGCCGGCGCTTGTCCGGACCGGCAGCCGGAGCTATGTCCTAGGAAGGCGTTTCCCGGCCCGCGCCGGCGGAGGGCCGATGGGTCGACCCGGGTCCCTGCTGCTCCCGCTCCTCCTGGCGGTGCCGCTCGCCGCGGCGGGCGTGGCGCGTGCCGAGCCGGCAGCGGTCGCCGGACGCTGGGCCGGCGGCGCCGAAGCCGGCCGCGCCGAGCTCGTCGTGACGACCGCCGCCCGCGGCTTCACGGTCCGTCTCGCGGTCGGCGGGCGGACGCTGTTCGACGCGCCGTTCGCACCCAGCGACCGCCCGGGCGTGCACGAGGCCGCCGCCACCGGCCTGTTCGCCATGCTCGGCACGCGCCGCGCGCCCGCCAACCCGCTCGAGGGCGAGGAGCTCGTCTGGGCACGCGAGGTTCCCGGTGGCCTGGTCCTGAGCCGGCTCGCGATCGCCGCCGGCAAGCCCATGATCGAGCAGGCGCGGATCGCGCGATCGGGCGAGCGCGTCGTGCTCGAGATCGGGCGGCTCGGCGGTGAGGAGGTCGAGCGCTCGCCGGTGATCGAGCTCGGCCGGGTGGGGGGCTGAGATGGACCGCCGCGGCCTCCTCCTGGCGCTCGCGGCCGCCGCGTTCGCCGGCCACCCGGTTCGGGCGGAGGGTCCGCTCGACCGTCTGTTCGGGGTGTTCGTGGGCGTGGCACGGGTCGAGGACGGCGAGGGCCGGGCGATCGAGCAGCGTGACCTCGACCTCACGATCGAACCCTTCCGCCGCACCGGCTTCCGGCTGCGGACGATCAGCGTGACCCTGGTCGACGGTCGCCGCGACCTGCCCGGGGTGGTCCGGCGCGAGGGCGAGAGCCTGTTCGTGCCGGCTCAGCGCCGGCCCTACTTCGTCGAGTTCCGCGACCCGAACCTGTTCCGCCAGCGCGAGGAGTTCCAGCCCATGGCGGGCGATCCGGTGCGCTGGGCGGTGGCCGACGGCGAGGGGCTGCACGTCTACGCCTTCGTGCTGCTCGAGGATGGCCGCTTCGAGCTGCAGGTGACGCACCGCCGGCCGACCGCGGACGGTCTCGATTTGGCCTTCGCGCGGATCGTCGAGGGCGTCGTCCAGCGCCGGGTGGTCGGGCGCGCGGTCCGGGTCCGCTGATGCCGCGCGGACCCGGGCTCGACCGCCGCGCGCTCGCCCGGCGGCTCCTGGGCGCGCTCGCCGGCACCCCGCTGGCGCTGCGCGCCGCGGCGCAGGAGGCGCGCTTCTTCCGCATCGCCACGGGCCCGGTCGGGGGCAGCGCCTACGCCATCGGCGGGCTCCTCGCCGAGACCGTCTCGCGGCCACCCGGCACGCCCCCCTGCGAGCAGGGCGGCAGCTGCGGGGTGCCCGGCCTCGTGGCGCTCGCCCAGTCCTCCACCGGCTCGCTCGCCAACCTGGACCTGCTCGCCGCCGGCCGCGCCGAGAGCGCCATCGTGCAGGCCGACCTCGCCGAGGCCGCCAATGCCGGGCGCGACGACCCGGCGCGCGCCCAGCTCGCCGGGCGGCTGCGGGCGCTGGCCAACCTCCTGGCGGCGAGCGTCCACCTGCTCGTGCGCCCGGAGGTGCCGGTCGCGGGCCTCGCCGACCTGGCCGGCCGACGGGTCGGCTTCGAGGAGGCCGGCTCGGGCACGGTGGTGCTCGCGCGCCGACTGCTCGAGGGCGTCGGGCTCGGCGAGCACGACCTCGAGGCCGTCTTCCTGGCGCGCACACCGATGGTCAAGGCGATGGCCACGGGCGCCCTCGACGCCCTCCTCCTGATCGGGGCCTGGCCGTTGCCGGCGGTCGAGGAGCTGGTGCGCGACTGGGGCGCCCGGCTCCTGCCGGTCAAGGGCCCCGGCGTGGACGCGCTGATCCGCGCGTTCCCCTATCTCGGCTATCACCTGATCCCCTTCGGCGCCTATCCCGGCCAGCCGGCGGTCGAGACGCTCGGGGTGCCGCTCCTCTGGCTGGTCCAGGTCGAGCTCGAGGTCGAGCTCGCCGAGGCGATCGCGGGCGCGCTCTGGCGGCCGGAGAGCCAGGCGCGGCTGCGCGCCGGCCACCCGCAGGGCCGCGAGCTCGCCCTCGAGCAGGCGGCGCAGGGCCTCTCGGTGCCGCTGCACCCCGGCGCCGAGCGCTACTACCGCGCCCGGGGCGTGCTGCGTGAGCCCTGAGCCGACCGCGATCCGGGTCGAGTCCCTGGTCAAGCGCTTCGGCACGGTCGAGGCGGTGGCCGGGCTCGACCTCGAGGTGGCGGCGGGGCGGACCGTGGCGCTGCTCGGACCGAACGGCGCCGGCAAGACCACCACGATCGCCATGCTCCTGGGCCTGCTCGAGCCGACCTCCGGGCGGATCACGCTGCTCGGTCGGCCGATGCCCGAGGCGCGCTACGAGGTGCTGCCGCGGATCAACTTCTCGAGCCCCTATGTCGACCTGCCGCTGCGGCTGACCGTGCGGCAGAACCTCATGGTCTACGCCGACCTCTACGGGCTCGACGATCCGCCCGCGCGGATCGCCGGCCTCGCCCGCGAGCTCGACCTCGAGGAGCTGCTCGACCGCCCGGCGGGGCGGCTCTCGGCCGGGCAGAAGACCCGCCTGCTGCTCGCCAAGGCGCTGGTCAACGACCCCGAGCTCCTGCTCCTCGACGAGCCGACCGCGTCCCTCGACCCGGACAGCGCCGACCGGCTGCGCGGCCACCTCGAGCGCTGGCAGCGGCGTCGGGGCGCCACGATCCTGCTCGCCTCGCACAACATGGGCGAGGTCGAGCGGCTGGCCGACGAGGTGCTGCTGCTGCGTGCCGGCCGCCTGGTCGACCGCGGCCCGCCCGCCGAGCTGCTCGCCCGCTACGGCAGGACCACCCTCGAGGAGGTGTTCCTCGACGTGGCCCGCGACCGCCGCGGGGCGGCTGCGGCCTGACCGCCACGCCCCGGCCGCCGCCCCGGCGGGCGGGGTGGTCGGCGGACGCAGGGCGCGCGTAGAATGGTGGGCGTGCGTGCCGGCGACGTCGCCCGACGTCGTGCCGGCCATCGGGGATCCGGGCGGAGGCGATGCGCTCGTCGATCGCAGCGGCGGTGGTGCTGTCGGCCGGCCTCGCGCTCTGGCTGGCCTCCCGCCCGCTCCAGGAGCTGCTGGGCCTGGGCCCACCCCCGCCCGGGGCCGGGGTGGCCGGGACCCCGCCGGCCGCCACGCCGCCGCGCGCCACGGTCCGGGTGACCGAGAGCGTCGCCCGGCCGGTTGCCCCGGAGATCGTCCTGAACGGCACGAGCGAGCCGGTGCGCGCGGTCGTGCTGCGGGCGGAGATCGCCGGCCGCGTGGTGGCCACGCCGGTCGCCCAGGGGACCGAAGTCGAGGCCGGCCGGCCGCTGGTCGAGCTCGATCCGCGCGACCGCCCGGCGCGGATCCGCGAGCTCGAGGCGCGGCTCGCCCAGCGCGAACTCGAATACGAGGCCGCCCGGAGGCTCGGCGCCAAGCGGTTCCAGGCCGAGACCCGGGTCGCCGAGGCGGCGGCCGAGCTGGAGCTGGCCCGCGCCCGGCTCGCCGAGGTCCACCTCGAGCTGGAGCGGGCGACCATCCGGGCACCCTTCGCCGGCCGCCTCGAGCGCCGCCGGGTCGAGCTCGGCGACTTCCTGGAGATCGGCCAGGAGGTGGCGCTCCTGGTCGAGCAGCGGCCGTTCCTGGTCGTGGGGCAGGCACCGGAGACCGTGGTCGGCCGGCTCGCCCCCGGCCTCGAGGGCAGCGCCCGGCTCGCCGACGGGCGCGTGCTCGAGGGCCGGGTCCGGTTCGTCGCCGCCCGCGCCGACGGTGCCACCCGGACCTTCCGGGTCGAGCTCGAGATCGCCGACCCGCCCGCCGACCTGCCGGCCGGCATGACGGCGCGGCTCGCCATCCGCCTGCCGCCCGTGCCGGCGCACCGCCTCCCGGCCGGAGCGCTGGTGCTCGACGACCGGGGCCGGGTCGGGGTCCGCCACGTCGAGGCGGACGAGCGGGTGCGCTTCGCCCCGAGCGAGATCGTCCGTGCCGAGGGCGGCTGGCTGTGGCTCGTCGGCCCGCCCGCGCGGGCGCGCGTGATCACCACCGGCCAGGGCTTCGTGGGCGAGGGCGAGACCGTGTCGGTCCGGCCCGAGCCGGCGGACGCGAGCGACGGACCGGCCGCGTGAAGGCGCTCATCGAGGCGGCCTTCGCGCGCTCGCGCACGGTCCTGGCGGCGCTCCTGCTGCTGGTCGTGTGGGGTGCGATCGTGGCGGTCGAGATCCCCAAGGAGGCCGAGCCGGACGTCCAGCTGCCGATCGTCTACGTGACGGTCACGCACGAGGGGATCTCGGCCGAGGACTCCGAGCGGCTGGTCGTCAAGCCGCTCGAGCGCGAGCTCAAGAGCCTCGAGGGGCTCAAGGAGATGCGCGCCGTGGCGGCCGAGGGCCGAGCCTCGGTGATCCTCACCTTCGAGGCCGAGGTCGACATCGATGCGGCGCTCGACGAGGTGCGCGAGCGCACCGACCGGGCGAAGAGCGACCTGCCGGCCGAGAGCGACGAGCCCGTGGTCGACGAGGTCAACCTCTCGCTCTTCCCGGTGCTCGTGGTGACGCTCGCGGGCGAGGTCCCGGAGCGCACGCTCCTGCGTCTGGCCCGCGACCTCGAGGACCGGATCGAGCAGCTCCCCGACGTGCTCGACGTCGAGATCGCCGGCGAGCGCGAGGATCTGGTCGAGATCCTGATCCACCCCGAGCGGATCGCCGGCTACGGGCTCGCGGTCGAGGAGGTGCTGGGCCTCGTCCGGCGCAACAACCAGCTCGTGGCGGCCGGCTCCTGGGACGTCGGCCGTGGCCGCTTCGCGGTCAAGGTGCCGGGGGTGGTCGAGACGGTCCAGGACCTGGCGCGGATGCCGGTCAAGGTCGACGGTGCCACGGTCCTGACGCTCGGCGACATCGCCACGATCCGCCGGACCTTCAAGGATCCGGTCGGCTTCGCCCGGGTCGACGGCCGGCCGGCGCTCGCCCTCGAGGTCAAGAAGCGCATCGGCCGCAACATCATCCACACCACCGAGGCGGTCCGCGCCCTGGTCGAGAGCGAGCGGCTGCGCTGGCCGCCCGGGATCGAGGTCGGCTACTCGCAGGACAAGTCGCGCGAGATCGCCGACATGCTGCGCGATCTCGGCAACAATGTGATCACCGCGGTGCTGCTCACCATGATCATCACCGTGGCGGCGCTCGGCCTGCGCTCCTCGGCACTGGTCGGGATGGCCGTGCCGGTGGCCTTCCTCGCGAGCTTCGTCGTGCTGCAGGCGATGGGGCTCACCGTCAACATCGTGGTGCTGTTCTCGCTGATCCTGGCGGTCGGCATGCTGGTCGACGGGGCGACCGTCGTGGTCGAGTACGCCGACCGCAAGATGGCCGAGGGCCTGCCGCCCGCCGCCGCCTACCGGCGCGCCGCGGTGCGCATGGCCGGGCCGGTGATCGCCTCGACCGCCACGGTGCTGGCCGCCTTCCTGCCCCTCCTGTTCTGGCCCGGCATCATCGGCAAGTTCATGCGCTACCTGCCGATCACGCTCGTGGCCACGCTCGCCGCGGCACTCCTCATGGCGCTCCTGTTCGTGCCGGTGCTGGGCGCGCTGCTCGGCCGGCCACCCAAGGGCGACCTCGCGGCGAAGCGCAACGTGGCGGCCACCGAAAGCGGCGATCTGGCCACGGTCACGGGCGTGATCGGCGGCTATGTGCGGCTGCTGCGGGCGGTCCTCGCGCGGCCGGTGGCGACCACCCTCCTCGCGGTGGCGGTCCTCGCCTCGAGCTGGGCCGCCTACGGCATGCTCGGGCGCGGCGTCGAGCTGTTCCCGGACGTCGAGCCCGACCGCGCCCAGGTCCTCGTGCACGCCCGCGGCGACCTCTCGATCCACGAGCGCGACCGGCTCGTGCGCGAGGTCGAGGAGCGGATCGCGGGCGTCGCCGGGATCGAGCGGATCTACGGCCGGACGGCGCTCGAGTGGCGCGGCGGCGAGCAGGTCGACGACGACGTGACGGGTGTGATCCTCCTCGAGCTCGCCGACTGGCAGACGCGCCGCCCGGCCGCGGCGATCATGGCCGAGCTGCGCGAGCGGACCGCCGATTTGGCCGGCATCCGGGTCGAGGTGCGGGTGCCGCGCGCCGGGCCGCCGGTGGGCAAGCCGGTGCAGCTCGAGATCGCCGCCGCCGAGGAGGATCTCCTCCTGCGCGCCACCGCCGAGGCGCGCGCCGCCTTCGAGCGCCTGCCCGGCCTCGTCGAGGTCGGCGACAGCCGGCCTGTCCCGAGCATCGAGTGGCGCCTGACCGTCGATCGCGAGCAGGCGGCACGGCTCGGTGCCGACGTGGCGACGATCGGTTCGACCGTGCGGCTCGTCACCAACGGGCTCAAGGTCGCGTCGTACCGGCCCGACGACAGCGACGACGAGGTCGACATCGTGGCCCGCTACCCGCTCGGTACGCGCGGCCTGGACGAGCTCGACCGGCTGGTCGTGGCGACGCCCGCCGGTGCCGTGCCGCTCGGCCACATGGTCGACCGCGAGGCGGCGCCGCGGACCGCCGAGATCGAGCGGGTCGACGGCCGGCGGGCGTTCACCGTCTCGGCCGACGTCCGGCCGGGGGTGCTGCCCGACCGGATGGTGGCCGAGCTCCGCTCCTGGCTCGCCGAGGCCGCCCTGCCCGGGGTCTCCTACACCTTCCGCGGCGAGGACGAGGAGCAGGCCAAGGCCTCGGCCTTCCTCGGCAGGGCCTTCGCCGTGGCCCTGTTCCTGATCGCCATGATCCTGCTCACCCAGTTCAACAGCGTCTACCAGATGCTCCTGATCCTGACCGCGGTCCTGTTCTCGACGGTGGGCGTGCTGCTCGGGCTGCTGATCGTCGACCAGCCCTTCGGGATCATCATGAGCGGCATCGGGGTGATCGCGCTCGCCGGCATCGTCGTGTCGAACAACATCGTGCTGATCGACACCTACAACGAGCTCGCGGCGCGCGGCCTGGAGCCCGTCGAGGCGATCCTGCGCACCGGCGCGCAGCGCCTGCGGCCGGTGCTGCTCACCACCTTCAACGGCGTGCTCGGCCTCCTGCCGCTGGTCTTCAAGCTGAATGTCGACGTGATCGGCCGGCGGGTCACCCGGGGCGGGCCGTCGACCGATTGGTGGCAGCAGCTCTCGCTGGCGATCGCCTGGGGGCTGACCTTCGCCACGCTCATCACGCTCGTGCTGACCCCCTGCCTGCTGCTGATCGGGGCGCGGGTCGGGCGCTGGTGGCGGCGGCGCGGCGAGCCACCGGGCGAGCCGGGCAGGGCCGAGGTCCTGCGCCTGCCGCGTGCCGCCGAGTGAGCACCGCCTCCGCTGCCCGGCTGTCGGCGCGGCGGATCGGGGCGATCTACCGCCGCCACGCCTACCTGCTGATGGGCTCCTGGCCGCGCATCCTGGAGCTCGTCTACTGGCCCTCGGTGCAGATGCTGCTGTGGGGCTACCTGACCCTCTTCCTGCAGCAGGAGAGCGGGCTCGTGGCGCGCGCCGCGGGCCTGTTCCTGTCGGCCGTGCTGCTCTGGGACACGCTCTTCCGCGGCCAGCTCGGCGTCGCGCTGTGCTTCCTCGAGGAGATGTACGCGCGCCATCTCGGGCATCTGTTCGTGAGCCCGCTGCGCCCCTGGGAGCTCGTGGCCGCCATCTTCGGGATCAGCCTCGGGCGCGTGCTGATCGGGGTCGGCGGGGCGGCCCTGCTCGCCGTCCCGGTGTTCGACTTCTCGCTGCCGGGGACGCTCGGCTGGGCGCTCCTGCCGTTCCTGGCCGTGCTCCTGGCGTTCGGCTGGGCGATCGGCCTCGTCATCGCCGGCCTCGTGCTGCGCCTCGGGCTCGCCGCCGAGAGCCTCGCCTGGGGCGCCATCTTCCTGATCCAGCCCCTCTCCGGGGTCTACTACCCGGTGGCCGTCCTGCCCGCTCCCCTGCAGGCGCTCGCCTGGTGCCTGCCCTCGGCCGCGGTGTTCGAGGGCATGCGCTCGGTGCTGATCGTGGGCCGGCTCGATCCCGGCCTGCTCGCCTGGGCGGCCGGGACCCTGCTGGTGTGGCTGGCGATCGGTGCGGCGGCCTTCCTCGGCCTGTTCCGCGCCGCGCGACGCCGTGGCCTCCTTCTCCAGGTCGGCGAGTAGCTCAGACCGGGTCGAGGCGGATCGCCGAGAGCTGCAGGCCGAACGCGCCGCCGCCCGCGAGCGTGGTGCGCCGGTAGCTGAAGAAGGTCTCGGGCTCGGCGCAGGTGTCGCGGCCGACCGCCCGGGCGCGGCCGACCCCGGCGCGCGCCAGCCGCGCGAGGCAGTAGCCCTCCAGATCCAGGCGCGGCCGCTCGGAGCCGGCGCGTTCGGAGAAGAACGGCTCGGCCGCGGGATCGACCTCGAGGAAGCGGGCGCGCAGCTCCGGGCCGACCTCGTAGGAGCGCCGGCCGATGCAGGGGCCGACCGCCGCCACGATCCGTGCCGGCTCGGCCCCGGCCCGAACCATCGCCGCCACGGCCGCCTCGAGCACGCCCGCGAGCGCGCCGCGCCAGCCGGCATGGGCGGCGCCGACCACCCCGGCCAGGGGATCGGCGAGGAGGACCGGTGCGCAGTCGGCGCTGGTCACGCCGAGCAGGAGGTCGGGGCGGGCGGTGACGAGCGCATCCGCCTCGGGTGGGGCGGTCGGCTCCACGGGCGCCTCGAGCGTCAGGCAGGTGGTGCCGTGCACCTGGCGGGCCACGCACAGCCGTTCCGGCGGCACGCCGAGCGCGGCCGCGGCGCGGCGCCGGTTCTCCAGCACGCGCTCGCGGATGTCGCCCGAGCGGAGCCCGACATTGAGCGCGGCGTAGGGCCCCTCGCTCACCCCGCCCGGCCGGCCGAAGAAGCCGTGGCGAACCCCCGGGACCCGCAGCAGGGCCGCCTCGAGCCTCATCCGAGCCATGCCTCCTCGCCGCGGAACCCGGGCGGCGTGGGCTCGCCCGGGCCGGTCAGCGCCAGCACCTGGAACAGCTCGCCCATGGCCTCGGCTGCGACCAGCCGCTCGACACCGGCCGCGAGCGCCGCGCGCTCCTCGGGCGATCGCCCGCGGCCGAGCCGCTCGAGCCGCAGGCGGATGCCCAACCGCTCCAGCACGAGCCCCTGCGGCAGCGGTCCGAACACCGCGGCCCCCTGGGCCCGCGCCACCCGGCGCAGTGCCGCGAAGTCGACGTGGGCGGAGAGGTCCGCCTCGCCCGGCCATTCGAGCGGGTCGACCCGACGGTGCGCGCGCACCGCCTGGAGCGTGTCGCCGATGCACCCCAGCCGCCCGTAGTCGACGAGGAGCGCCAGACCACCGGCCCGCACGAGGCGGCGGGCGATCTCGGCCACCAGCGCCTCGCGCGCGGGCGACAGCTCGACGACCGTGCCGGGTGCCGCCTCGGCCGGCAGTCCGGGCTCGCCCGGCCCCGGGCGGAGCGCCAGCGGCGCCAGCAGCAATCCGATGCGGCCGTCGCGATCGACCGCCACGAGCCGCTCGCGCCAGCCCTCGGGGCAGGCCACGAGCTGGCGCACCGGCAGC
>JBBIIE010000102.1:0-11656 GCA_037446605.1 Geminicoccaceae bacterium
CTTCCGATCTCCGGTGGCCGACCGGCTGGCCGGTGCGCTCCTCTTCCCGCAGGACGAGATCGGCGACTGCGCGGCGATGGCGCGCGGGCTCGCCGCGTGGTGCGCCGGCCAGGGCGTGCGGTTCCACATGGAAACCCGGGTGCTGGGCTTCCGCCTCGCCGCCGACCGGCTCGGCGCGGTCGCCACCGACCGCGGCGAGCTGCCCGCCGAAGCCGCGGTGGTAGCCGCCGGCCCCTGGACGCCGGCGCTCCTCGCACCGCTCGGCCTGCGCGTGCCGATCGTCCCGGTCAAGGGTGTGTCCTTGACCCTGCCGCGCCGGCTGTGGCCCGAGGCGCCGCGGCACGCCATCCTGGACGATGCGGCGCACTACGCCCTCGTCCCGGTCGGCGAGCGGCTGCGGCTCGCGGGCTCGGCCGAGTTCACGGGCTTCGATGCGACCCCGGCGCCGGCCCGCGTCCGGGCCCTGGTCGACCGCGTCGCGGCCCTGTTCCCCGCGATGCGCGCGGTGGCGGCCGGGCCCGAGGCCGTCGCCTGGGCCGGGCTGCGGCCGATGACGCCCAGGGGCGAGCCCCTGATCGGCCCGTCGCGGATCCCCGGGATCTGGCTCGACTGCGGCCACGGCCACATGGGCTGGACGCTCGCGGCCGGCTCGGCCCGTCGCCTCGCCGCGCAGATCGCGGGCCGCACGCCCCCGGGCCCGCCCCTCGGTTGACCGGCCGCCCGGTGCGGCGCTAGCTCCCCCGCCAGCCGGTCGCCGCCACCGGCCGGTCGCTGCCGCCGGTCGGTCGTCGGGGGAAGGGTGGCAGAGCGGTCGATTGCACCGGTCTTGAAAACCGGCGATGGGCAACCATCCGTGGGTTCGAATCCCACCCCTTCCGCCAACGACTTCGGCCAAGCGATTGATCGGTCGGGGGAAGTCGCGAGCGGCGTCGGAGCCCACCCCCGTCGCGGGAACCGCCGGCCGTATGGACGAGTCGCACCGGTCGCGGGTCGCGTGACGGCGCGCCTCCACCCGTCCGACACGATCCGGCCCGAACACCGCGCACCGAACCTCGCCGGAACGGCGGCGAGTCGGCTCGCGCGCCGGCCGGAGGCGCGCTCGAGCTCGCGGATCCACCATCTCGCGATCGTGAAGCCGGCCTCGAGAATCGCACGGAGCATCGCGACAGCCAGTCCGACCATTTCCAGGACGAACCGGCGGCGCTCGGCGGGTCTTCTCTCGACGTGGATCCGGACCGGCAGCGTGCGCCGGGCGAGGTCGCTGCGGACCCGCGCATCGTCGGCGGTCACGATGGACGTGGTTCGCGAGCCGATGGAGGCGATCTCGTTGGCGCCGAGCTCGTGATCGTCGGCGACGCCTCCCCATCGGATGCCTTCGAGGGTCGAGATCGCGAGGACATCCGCCGCTCGTCGAGGATCACGCAGGGGACGGCGAGGTCGGGGCGGTGGCGCTCCGTTTCCCGATTTCTTCGCGACCGCGTCCTTCGCCGAAGAAGCGAGCCCGGGCGCCGGTCACGACCAGGCCGAGGGCGGGCGCGGCGAGCCCCCGCCGGCACCGGGCAGGGTGGGGTCGAGGAGGATCACCGGCGCGGTCGACGGGCGCGGCCGGGCGGGTCGACGAGACCGCGTGCGCCGCCGCGGCCCGGACGCCGGTTGCGCGGAGGGGGAACCCTTCAGCTCTTCGCCACGGCCGCGTCGGCCGCCGTCTCTGCCGACTCCGGCGGCTCGCGCCCCGGCTCCCCCGCCCGCTCGGGCCGGCGCAGGAGATAGGCGACAACCATCTCGCCGATCAGCTCCTCGTAGGCCGCGATCCGCGCCGGCTCGAACAGGTCGCCCGCGAACGCCGCCGACAAGGTCCAGCGATTGGAACAATAGAAATAGCCCAATCCGGAGAGCGCCACGTAGAGTGCCACGCTGTCGACCTCGGGCCGGAACAGGCCCTCCGCCCGGCCGCGCGCGAGCAGCGCCTCGATCGCCGAGAAGAGCGGGTTGTAGAGCGCGCGGATCTCGGGGTTGGCGCGGAGATGGCGGGCGCGGTGCAGGTTCTCCTCGTTCATGAGCGCCACGATCTCGGGCCGTTCGCGGAACAGGCGGAAGGTCTCGACGACGAGTCGGCGCATGCCCTCGACCGGCCCGAGGCGGAGCAGCGCCGCCTCGTCCTGGCCGGCTCGTAACGTCCGGTACACCTTCTCCAGGGCCGCGTTCCAGAGCCCCTCCTTGCTGCCGAAGTGATGGAAGACGAGCCCCTTGGCAACCCCGGCGGCGCGCGCGATCGCATCCATCCGGGCACCGGCTAGGCCCTTCCCGGTGAACTCCGCAATCGCCGCGCGCAGTACGGCCTCGCGGGTCGCGGCGGCGTCGCGGACCGCGGTCGAACGGGCTTGACTCTGCTTCATGCGCGTGGTCTCGATCTTGTTGACTGATCAGTCAGTCAGCACGAGGGGTGGCGAGGTGCAAGAGCGCGTGCGCATCGGCGTCGACGTCGGCGGCACCTTCACCGACCTGGTCCTCGCGCGCGCCGACGGGCGGCTCTCGGTGGCCAAGGTCACGACCACGCCCGACGACCCGGGCCGCGGGATCGCCGACGGCATCGCCGCCCTCCTCGGCGAGGCCGGGGTCGATCCGGCGCACGTCGCCGACATCGTCCACGGCACCACCGTGGCCTCCAACACCATCCTCCAGAAGAGCGGCGCACGCACCGGGCTGCTCACGACCAGAGGCTTCCGCGACGTGCTCGAGATCGGTCGGATCCGTACCCCGGGCATGTTCGACCTCGCTTGGCGCAAGCCCGAGCCGCTCGTGCCGCGCCGCTGGCGGCTCGAGGTGCCCGAGCGGATCGCCGCCGACGGCGGCGTCGTTACCCCGCTCGACGAGGAGGCGGTCCGCACCGCCGCCCGGTTCTTCCGCACCGAAGGCGTCGAGGCGGTCGCGGTCTGCTTCATCCACTCCTATGCCGACCCGGCCCACGAACGGCGCGCGGCGGCGCTCCTGCATGCGGAGGCCCCCGAGCTCCTGGTCACGGCGTCCTGCGAGGTCCTGCCGGAGATCGGCGAGTACGAGCGGACCAGCACGGCCGCGGTCAATGCCTACCTCCTCCCGGCGATGCGCGGTTACCTGTCGCGCCTTTCCGACCGGCTCGCCGGCATCGGCCTGCGCGCACCGATCCAGGTGATGGCCTCGAACGCCGGGATGATCGGCCTCGAGACGGCCCGCGACCGGCCAGTGTTCGCGGTCGGCTCGGGCCCGGCGGGCGGGGTCGCGGGTGCCACCGAGCTCTGCCCGCCGATCGGGGTGGAGGACCTCGTCGTCTTCGACATGGGGGGCACCACCGTCAAGGCCTCGGTGATCGAGCGCGGCAGGTCCGCGCTCGTGAGCGAGTACGAGTTCCGCGACGGCATTTCGAGCCCGTCCCGCTTCGTCAAGGGCGCCGGCTACATGCTCAAGGTGCCCGCCGTCGACATCGCCGAGGTCGGTTCGGGCGGCGGCTCCCTCGCCCGCGTCGACAGCGGCGGGCTGCTCGTCGTGGGTCCGGAGAGCGCCGGCGGCGATCCGGGCCCGGCCTGCTACGGCCGTGGCACGGTCGAGCCGACGTTGACCGACGCCAACATGGTGCTGGGCCATCTCAACCCGCGGGCGCTCGCCGGCGGCACCCTTCCGGTCGACGCGGATCTCGCGCGGCGCGCCGTGGCGCGGCTCGCGCAACGGCTCGGCCTGTCGCTCGAGACCACGGCGTTCGGCATCCGGCGGGTTGCCAACGCCTCGATGGCCAGGGCGATCCGCGCCGTCACCGTCGAGCGTGGCAAGGACCCGCGCGATCTGGCACTTCTCGCCTTCGGCGGCGGCGGACCGCTGCACGCCGTCGACGTCGCCCGGCTCCTGGGCATTCGCCGCGTGCTCGTGCCGCCTGTCGCGGGTGTCTTCTCCGCGGCCGGCATGCTCGCCGCCGAAGCCGCGCACGAAGCGGTCGAGCCCATCCTGCTGCCGCTCCAGGCTGCGGAACGAGCGCTCGCGGCGGCCCGTGGGCGGCTCGAGCGGGCGGGGCGCGCGGCATTGGCGCGCGAAGGCTACCAGGGCCGCGAGGTGGAACTCCGGTTCACCGCCGAGCTCCGCTACCTCGGCCAGTCCTCGACGCTCGCCGTGCCGCTCGCCCCCGGATCCCGGGACCTGAGCGACCTGCGCGGCGATTTCGACCGCATCTATCGCGCGACCTTCGGCTACGCGATCGAAGAGGACGCGGTCGAGCTCGTGAACCTCCGGCTCTCGGCGATCGGACGCGCCGGCGCGCGGCTCTCCTTCAGCGAACTCCGGCTCGATCCGCGCGCGCTCGCCGGCGAACGCGGCGAACGGCCGGTCCTCTTCGACCCGGAGAGCGGCTTCGTGGCGACCCGGATCCTGCCGCGCGCCGCGATCCTCGACGGGCCGGTGCGCGGCCCCGCGATCCTCGAGAGCTACGACACGACGATCGTCGTGCCACCCGGCTCGGTGGCCCGGGCGGCACCGGGCGGCTGCGTCGCCATCGAGACGGAGGACCACCGTGGCTGATCCGTCCGCTCGCGATCCGATCACCTTCGCGGTCGTCAAGAACGCCTTGGACGCCATCGTCGACGAGGTCGCCTACACGGTCGTGCGCACCGCGCGGTCCGAAATCGTCAAGGACGTCATGGATTACAGCGCGGCGATCTGTGACGCCCAAGGCGAGATGGTCGCCCAGGCCAAGACGATCGCCCAGCATCTCGGCGCCATCCCCGAGGCGATGGCGGCCGTGAAAGCGCGCTTCTCAGGGCGCCTCGAACCCGGCGACGCGGTCGTGCTGAACGATCCCTACTCGGGCGGGATGCATTTGCCCGACGTCTTCATGTTCTACCCGATCTTCGTCGACGGCGAGTTGCTCGCCTGGAGCGTGGTGATCTGCCACCACACCGACATGGGCGGGCGGGTGCCGGGCTCGAACGCCGCCGACAGCACGGAGATCTGGCAGGAGGGCCTGCGCCTGCCGCCCGTGCGGCTCTACCGCGCCGGCGTGATGGACGAAACGCTCGAGGCGGTGATCGGACTCAACGTCCGCGTACCCGACCGGGTGCTCGGCGACTTGCGCGCCCAGTACGCCGCCTGCCGGGCGGGTGAGGAGCAGATCCGCGCGCTCGCCGCACGCTACGGCGTGGCCGGGCTGCGCGGCCATTTCGCCGCCCTGCTCGATTATGCCGAGCAGATGACCCGTAGCGAGATCCGTCGCTGGCCGCACGGTACCTTCCGCTTCACCGACCACATCGACGGCGACGGGCTCGACGACGCGCCGGTGCCGCTCTCGGTGGCGATCACGGTGCGCGACGACGGTTCGCTCCTGGTCGACTGGGCCGGCTCGGCACCGCAGGTCAAAGGCGCCATCAACTCCACCCTCTCCTTCACCAAGTCGAACAGCTATCTCTCGGTCCGCTGTGCCTTGCGCGGCGACATCCCGAACAATGCCGGCGTGTTCCGCTGCATCGAGGTGCGCGCGCCAGAGGGCTCGGTCCTCAATCCGCTGCCGCCCGCACCGGTCGCCGCCCGCGCCCTCACCGGCTATCGGGTGGTCGACACCATGTTCGGCGCCCTGGCCCGGATCGTCCCGGAGCTGATCCCGGCCGCCGGCGAGGGCGGCAACACGGTGGTGTGCCTGGGCGGTCGCCGTCCCGACGGGCGTCCCTTCATCATGGTCGACATGATCAGCGGCTGCTGGGGCGCACGACCCGATCGCGACGGCATCGATGCGGTGACCAACCCGTCGCAGAACCTCTCCAACACCCCGGTCGAGGTCCTGGAACGCCAGCATCCGGTGCGGATCGAGGAGTACGCCCTGGTCCCGGACAGTGGCGGTGCCGGACGGTTCCGCGGCGGCCTCGGCCTCGCCCGCAGCTACCGTCTGCTCGCCGACGAGGCGATCCTCCAGGTGCGCGCCGACCGGGTCCGCTTCCCGCCCTGGGGGCTCGCGGGCGGGCTCCCGGGCGCACCCTCCGCGAACCGGCTCGACGGTCTTCCGGTGCCGGGCAAGATCACGACCACGCTCCGCCGCGACCAGGTCCTGCGCCACCACCAGGCGGGCGGCGGCGGGCACGGCGATCCGCTCGAACGCGATCCCGAGGCCGTGGCACGCGACGCGTGGAACGGCAAGGTCGGCGGCGAAGCGGCCCGCCGCCTCTACGGGGTGATCGTCGACCCGGTGAGTGGCGTCCTCGACCTCGAGGCGACCATCCGCGAACGATGCCGGCGCAAGGGAGAGCCCGCATGATCCGCTCGCTACCGATCTCGCGACGGCAGGCGATCCTCGCTGCGGCCGGTCTCGCCGCCCCGGCGGTCGCCCGCGCCGCCGCCGAACCGCTCACCGTGCGGCTCGACTTCTCGCCCTGGGGCGTGCACGCGGCGATGCACCTGGCCGCCGAGCGCGGCTGGTTCCGCGAGGCGGGTCTCGAGGTCGAGGTGCAGGACGGCCGCGGCAGCGGCAACACGCTCCAGCTCGTCAACGCCGGCCAGGTCGAGGTCGGCCAGATCCAGGTGGGGCTCGTGGCGCAGGCCCGCGCGCAGGGGGCGAGGCTCGCGGCCTTCGCCGGCTTCCTCCGCCGTACCGATCTCTGCGTGCTCGTCGACCGCGACGGGCCGATCCGGCGGATCGCCGACTTCGCGGGTCGTTCGGTCGTGGTGTTCGCCGCGAGCCCCTGGGCGCCCTTCATCGACGCCTTCTTCCGCGCGGGCGGTCTCGACCGCAGCAAGGTCGAGGTGCTGTTCGTCGATCCGGCGGCGCTCTGGGGCACCTACACGGCGCGGCGTGCGGACGGGCTCATGTCGACCGTCTCCTCGGCGATCCCGGTCGCCGAGAAGCCGCGCCCGAGCCGCGCCATCCTCGCCGAGGAGGCGGGCATCGCCTTCCCGAGCTACGGCCTCCTCGCCACCGAGGCGACGATCGAGCGGCGCGGACCGGCGCTCCGCCGGCTGGTGGAGACCCAGCAGCGCGCCTGGGCGGCGCTGCGCGGTGATCTCGAGGCCGGGGTCGAGGCGATGCTCCGCCGTCGCCCCGACGCGCGGCTCGACCGGACGGTGCTGCGCGAGCAGATCCGGCTGAGCCTCGAGTTCCTGGAGACGCCCGCGACCCGCGGCCGACCGATCGGCTGGCAGGCGGAGGCCGACTGGGAAGCGGCGCTGCGCTCGCTGCGCGATGCCGGCGCCCTGGCCCGCGAGGTCCGCGCGACCGAATTGTTCACGAACGAACTGATCGGTTGACCGACCTCGCCGTGGCGCCTTGCATCACGATCGAGGGCGCGTCCAAGATCTTCGGATCGGCGGGCGGACCGATCCGCGCGCTCGAATCGGTCGATCTCGTCCTGGAAAATGGCGAGTTCGTCGCGCTGCTCGGGCCCTCGGGCTGCGGCAAGAGCACCCTCTTGCGCGCGATCGCGGGCCTCGAGCCGCTGAGTGGAGGCAGGATCTCGGTCCGCGGCGCGCCGGTCCGCGAACCGCCGGCCGGGCTCGGCATGGTGTTCCAGCGCGACGTGCTCCTGGATTGGCGCTCGATCCTCGACAACGTGCTCTTGGCCGCGGAGTTCGAGGGTCGGCCGCGGCGCGAGCTCGTGGGCCGTGCCCGCGCGCTCCTCGACCGGTTCGGCCTCGGCCGCTTCGCCGACCGCCATCCCTGGGAGCTCTCGGGCGGGATGCGCCAGCGCGCCGCGATCTGCCGGGCGCTGCTCTGCGAGCCCTCCATTCTCCTCATGGACGAGCCGTTCGGTGCGCTCGATGCGTTGACCCGCGACGATCTCAACCTCGAGCTCGCCCGCATCCACCAGGAGGGGCGGCGGACCGTCGTCTTCGTCACCCACTCGATCGGCGAGGCCGTCCATCTCGCCGACCGGGTGGCGGTGATGTCTCCGGCCCCGGGGCGCGTGGTCGAGGAGATCGTCGTCGACCTGCCGCGCCCGAGATCCCTCGCGGTGCGCGAAACACCCGCCTTCGCGGCCCACGTCGCGCACATCCGCGAGCTCTTCACGCGCCTCGGCATCGTGCGGGGCCAGGCATGAGCGAGCGCGGCCAGGGCGGCGAAGCGCTCGGCACCCTGGCGGTGCTGGCGGCCCTCCTCGTCGCCTGGGAGATCGCCGTGGCGCTGTTGGCACCGCCGCCGATCCTTCTGCCCGCCCCCTCCGCGATCCTGGCCGAGCTCGCGGCGGCGCCGAGCTACTTCGGCCGCCATGCGCTCTTCACGCTCGGCACGACGCTCGCCGGGTTCGCGCTCTCGGTCGTCCTCGGGGTCGCCCTGGCGGTCGCGACCATCGCTTCTCGCCTCGCCGACCGGCTCGTCACGACCCTCCTCGTCGTCACCAACTCCCTGCCGAAGGTGGCCCTCGCCCCGCTCTTCGTGATCTGGATGGGCACCGGTGCCGCACCCAAGATCGCGATCGCGGTCATGCTCGCGATCGTGTCTATCGTGGCCGACGTGGCGCACGGCCTGCGTTCGGTCGATCCGGATGCGCTCGCGCTCGCCCGCGTCCATCGCGCGAGCCCTTGGGCGGTCCTCTGGAAGGTCCGTTTCCCGAACGCCCTGCCGGCGCTCTTCGTCGGCATGAAGGTGGCCGTCTCCTTCGCGCTCGTGGGCGCGATCGTGGGCGAGTTCGTGGCCGGCTCGATGGGCCTCGGCCACGTGATCCTGGTCGCCCAAGGCCAGTTCGAGACGGTGCGCGTGTTCGCGGCGCTCACCGTTCTCGGGGTTCTCGGCACGGCGCTCTTCGGCCTGCTCGAGCTCGCCGAGCGGCTCGTCCTGCCCTGGCACGTTTCCCAGCGCATCGGCCGCAAGGCCTGAGCGAGGGGCCACGTTCTCAGATCCGCACCAGCCGCGCGCCCGAGGCGTCGCCGGGCGGCACGAGCCGAGCACGCACAACGGGCGTCGGGACCGCCGCCTCGATCACGAGCCCCTCGCCCATCGCCAACGTCTGTCCGAAGGCGGCGGTGATGTTGACCTGGTGGGTCACGAGCACGAGGGCGCCGGGCCCGCGCCAGCCGGCGACGAGCCTGCGCAGCGCCGCGGTGCGGGCTTCGGCCTCGCTCCGGTCGGCGAAGAAGGGGTCGAGCGACGGCGCGTGGCGGACCGGGCCCAGGGCCAGGAGTTCCGCCGTCTCGCGGCAGCGGCACCAGGCGCTCGAGCGGACTTCGCGCGCAGGAGCCCGCGGGCGCGCAGCCCCTCCCCCGTCGCCCGAGCGCCCGCCCGTTCCGCGTCCGAGAGGTTGCGCTGGGTCGCGCAGACCGAAGGGTCGAAGCCCGGCGGGTCGCCGACGCCGGCCTCGGTCCGCTCGTGGCGCAGCGCCGGGACGAGCCCGCCCGCGGCGAGCCGCTGCCAGAGCTGCTCCTCGGCCCGGCCGACCGGCACCGGAACCAGACCACCGAGGCCGGCCAGAACGAACGACCGTCGGCGCATGCCCTGCCTCCGCCTGCCCGAGGCGGAGATGGTGCCGACCGTGCGCCGGTCGAGCGCTTGCGGCGCGGACGGATCCGGGCAGACTGGGCGACGGGCCGGCGCGCGAGGCGGGGACCGGCTGCGCAGGCGGAACGGGAGGCGGAGCGATGACGACAGGACCGACCCGGCTCGTCAGCTTCCTCGGGACCGGAAAATACGAGCCGGTGAGCTGCACGTTCGAAGGCCGTTGCGCCACCGCGACGCCGTTCGTGGCCCGGGCGCTGGCCGGGCTCCTCGAGCCTGCGGAGGTCGTGATCCTCGCGACCGCCGAGGCCGAGACGAAGCACCGGGCGGCCCTCGAGCAGGCGTTCGCGGAAGCGGGGATCGCCGCACCGCGCTTCGAGCCGGTGCCGGCGGGCGGGGACCGCGCCGAGCTATTCGAGCTCTTCCGAATCCTTCGCGAGCAGCTGCGATCGGGAGACGGGGCGATCGTCCTCGACATCACCCACGGCTTCCGGGCGCAGCCCTTCTTCGCCGCCTCGGTGGTCGCCTTCGCCCGCGCGGTCGACGACGAACCGGCCCCGCTCCGGGTCGTCTACGGCGCGTTCGAGCAGAAGCGGAACGACGGAAGCGCCCCGATCTGGGACCTTTCCTATCTGGCGGACGTGCTCGATTGGGCGGCGGCGCTCCGGCTCTTCCTGCGGACCGGCCGGGCGGGCGAAGCCGCCGCGGCGACGAAACGGCTCGGGGACGAGCTCGGCAAAGCTTGGAACGAAGGCGGGCGGCAGGGGGAGCCGCCCCGACTGAAACAACTCGGCGAGGCGCTCGAGCGGTTCGGCGACGACCTCGCGACGCTCCGCACCGGGGATCTCCTGCTCGGACGGCGGGGAGAAAAGAGCTCGGCGCGCGCGCTCGCGGAGGGACTTGCAGCGGCCGAGCCCGAGGTTCGGGAGCACCTGCCCCCGCTGGCGGAGGTCCTGGGCGCGGTGCGGGGGATGGTCGAGCCGCTCGCCGGCACCTTCGCGAACCTGAAAGAGCCCACGGGGCGGAAGGCGGTGGCGGCGCTCGCCGAGCTCTATCGGACGCTCGGCCGCTACCTGGAAGCGATCGCGACGGTGCGGGAGGGCCTCGTCAACGACAGCGCCTCGGAGCCGGCGGCGAAGCCCGGCGCGCGGGATTTCGACCAGAACGCGCGAGACGAGGCGGAGCGACAGCTCGGGGCCTCGAACCAGTTCCGGGCCGTGGCCGACCTCCGCAACGACCTCCTGCACGCCCAGTATCGGACCCTGACCGGTGCGCGGAAGGCGAAAAGCATCGTCGAGCAGGTGGAACGGGCAGTGCAGGAGTTCGCCGGAGTAGCCGGCACGAACGATGTCGGCGCGTGAGCCAAGGGTCGCAGGCCCGGCGGCCCGGGGAGCGCTGGACGAAGCGGCCCGTCGGTGGAACTCTCGGGGCGGGAGGTCCGGATGCCCGCACCGATCGACTTCTACTTCGAGTTCGCCTCGCCCTACGGCTATCTGGCGAGCCTCAGGATCGAGACGATCGCCGCCGCCCACGGCCGCGAGGTCACCTGGCGGCCGATCATGCTGGGGGCCGCCCTGAAGCTCACCGGCTCCCTGCCCAACGTCCTGGCACCGTTGAAGGGCGACTATCTCCGGCGCGACGTCCCGCGCTTCGCCCGCCTGGTCGACGCGCCCCTGACCCTCCCGCCCGTACTGCCCATGAACAGCCTCGCCGCCAGCCGGGCCTATTGGTGGTTGTTCGAGCAGGACGAGGATCTCGCCAAGGGGCTCGCCCAGGCGCTCTTCCACGCCCATTGGGGCGAGGGCCGCGATCTCTCGCCGCCGGAGGCCGTGGCCGAGGTGGCGGTCACGCTCGGCATCGACCGGGGCGCGCTGCTCGCCGCCGTCCAGGACCCGCGCATCAAGGCTCGGCTCAAGGAGGAGACCGACCGCTCGATCGCCCGCGGCGTGTTCGGCTCACCCTTCGTCTTCGTCGACGACGAGCCGTTCTGGGGCGCCGACCGGCTCGACCAGGTCGAGCGCTGGCTCGCCACCGGCGGCTGGTGAGGACCGGCCACCCGGCCGCCGGCCGGTGGACCGGGGACCCCGGCCCGCCTAGAACCACGCCATGACGGTGCTGCGCTCGCGGCTCGACCCACGTTCCGAGGCGTTCCGCGCCAACGCCGCCCGCAACCGCGCGCTCGCGGCCGAGCTGCGCGAGCGCGTGGCGCGCGCCGCGCAGGGC
>JBBIIE010000103.1:0-11562 GCA_037446605.1 Geminicoccaceae bacterium
GTGCTCCTCGTGGGCGCGCTCGGCGCGCTCGCCGCGGCGATCGCCACCGGCGCCTGGCGGCGGCCGGCCGAGCCGGTGCCGTTCGGGCCGTGGCTGGCGCTGGGATTCTGGACCGTGCTCGTGCTCGCCCTGCGCGAGCTCAGCCTCGCGGCGCCGTGAAGCGCAGCCCGCCGTCGACGACCAGCACCACGCCGGTCACGTAGGCGTTGGCGAGCAGCGCCAGGATCGCCTCCGCCACCTCCTCGGGACGCCCGGGCCGGCCGGCAGGGGCGGCGCGCGGGCGCTCCAGGAAGCGCTCGCGCTCGGCCGCCGGCCAGCGCTCGAAGATCGGCGTCAGCGTCACGCCCGGGGCGACGGCGTTGACCCGGAGCGGCACCAGCTCGACCGCGAGCGGCGGCACGGCCGCATCGAGCGCGCCGTTGAGGGCCGCGAGGCCGACCGTTCCGGGCAGGGCGGCGCGGGCCGAGGCGGCGGTCACGAAGGTGACCGAGCCGTCCGCGCGGAGCACCGGCAGGAGCGCCTGCAGGGCCCCGAGCCCGGCGAGCACCTTGCCCGCGATCGCCCGGCGCAGCACCTCCAGGTCGAGCGTGCGGAAGGGGCCGGCGCCGCCGCCCGTGGCGATCGAGAGCACCAGATGGTCGAGCCGGCCGAGGCGTTCGCCGAGCCGGTCCAGGGCGATCCGGTCGGCGGCATCGAGCGCATGCCCCTCGACCCCGGCCGGCAGGGCGCCGAGCGCCCGGTCGAGGCGTTCCGGGTCGCGCCCGGCGATCGCCACCCGCGCCCCGGCCAGGGCCGCCGCCCGGGCGGTCGCGAACCCGATGCCGCTGGTCCCGCCGATCACCAGCACCCGCTCGCCGTCGAGTCGCATGGTCGTCCCCCCGTCCACCCTCCGAGATCGCTGACGCGACGCGCGTGGCCCTGTATCATGGTGGCCTCCGCCGCCGACCGAAAGGGACGAGGAACCGCGCTGCCGCTTCCCGCGCCCCTCCGCCACCTGGCACTGGCCCTGGGGCTCGGCCTCGTCGGCGCGCTCGTCGCGCTGACCGGCTGGGCGCACCGGCTCGAGGAGAGCTACGGGCTCCTCGCCCTGTTCACGCTGCGCGGCGCGCAGCCGGCTCCGCCCGGGGTCGAGATCGCGGCGATCGACGAGGCGAGCCTCGCCCGCCTGCGCGCCCTGCCCGCGGACCCGGCCGACTGGCCCGAGCCCCTGGCCGGCTGCCAGCGGCGCTCGGGCGGTCTCGAGGCCGTGCGCGAGCTGCACGGGATCGAGCGCCTGCCGCGGGCACTCTACGCCTGTCTCGTCGAGGTGCTGACCCTGCGCGGTGTCGACACGATCGTCTTCGACATCGCCTTCGGCGAGGATCCGACCCGCGCCGCCGGGACCGACGCCCTCGCCCGGGCGATCGCCGCGCACGGCCGGGTCGTGCTGCTGACCCGGGCGCGGCGGCTGTGGCGACCGGATGCCGCCGGCCGCGAGCAGCCGCGCGACGAGATCGCGCCGCTGCACCCGGCCCTCGCCGCGGCCGCGGTGGGGTCGGCCCCGTTCACCCTGCCGCGCACCGGGCCGCGCGTGCACCAGGTGTGGACCCGCCACCCTGCGCTCGACGAGCCGATCCAGCTTCCGGTGCGCGCCCTCGAGGCACGCGCGCTGCCGATCCTCGAGCGCCTCGCCGGCCCGCTCGGCTGGCCCGCTCCACCGCCCGGGGCGAGCCCGGCGGCGCGCGCCGCGGCGCGGCTCGCTTCGTTCCACGCGAGTGCGCCGGCGGCATGGCGGGCGCTCCTCGGCGACCCGGCCGAGCGGGACCTCCTCGAGGCCCTGCTGCGGGTCCGGCGGGGGTCCGACCAGGTCTATCTGGACCTCTACGGCCCGCCCGGCACGATCCCGCACCGATCGCTCGCGGCACTCCTCACCGGCGAACCCGGAGCGCTCGCGCCCGCCGCCCCGGGCACGGTGGTCTTCATCGGCCCGTCCGACACGCGCACGACGCTCGCCGCCGACAGCTTCCCGACGGTCTATTCGGACGTGCGCGGGATCGACACCGCGGGTGTCGAGCTCGCCGCCACCGCCTACGCCAACCTGCGCGACGGCCACCTGCTGAGGGTGCCGAGCGAGGCGGTGCGGGCGCTGCTGGTGCTCGCGATCGGGGCACTCGCCACGCTCCTCCTGCTGCGCGGCACGCTCGGCCGCGGGCTGGCCACGGCGCTCGTGCTCGGCTGCGCCTACGCGCTCGGAGCCGGCCTCGCCTTCGTCCACGGGCGGCTCTGGCTGCCGCTCGTCGTACCGCTGCTCCTGGTCCTGCCCCTGGCCCTCCTGCTCGGGCAGCTCGCCCGCTACCTCGGCCTCGCGCGCTGGCTCGGCGTCTACACGCCCGGGCCGGTCACCGCCGACCTCCTGCGCGGTGCGGTCGCTCCGGGCGGCGCCGCCGGGGTCCATCCCGTGACGGTGATGTTCACCGACATCGTCGGCTCGACCGCACTCACCGAGCTGCTCGATCCCGCCCGCTTCAACGACCGCCTCAACGCCCACTTCACCCTCGTGACCCGGGCCGTGGAGGCCGAGGGCGGCGAGGTGGTCGAGTTCCTGGGCGACGGGCTCATGGCCTACTGGGGCGGGCCGCACGGGCCTCCCGACCACGCCGTCCGCGCCTGCCGCGCGGCGCTCGCCATCGCCGCGGCGCTCGCCCTGGACAACCGCGAGCGCGCCGCCGCCGGCGAGCCGCCGATCCGGCTGCGCATCGGCCTCAACTCGGGTGACGCCACGCTCGGCACGGTGGGCGCGCCCGAGCGCGGCATCTTCACGGTGATCGGCGACACCGCCAACGCCGCGCAGCGCATCGAGCAGCTCGCCAAGGAGCTCTGCACCGATCGACCGACCGCCGCCGTGCTCGTGGGCGAAGCCACCCGCGCCGCCGTCGGGGGGCGGTTCACCTTCGAGGCCGTGGGCGAGGTCGAGCTGCGCGGCCGGGCCCGGCGTGAGCGCGTGCACCGTCTGATCGGTCCCGAAACGGTGGGCGAGCCGACCCGGCTCCACACCGGCGACGTCGCCTGACCCGACGTCCGCGGACGGGCCGGAGACCGTCCCCGCCGTGGACAAGACCGGCGAACGGTGACAAAGGGTATGCGCGCGCAACTCGTACCGGGGGAGGACGACGCAGCGGTGCTCCGGCACCCGGCCAGGTTCGGTGCGCTCGCGCTCGTGGCGGTCGTCGTCATGGCGCACCGGGCGCATGCCGAGGAGTGCCCGGGCGATCGCCCGGCGGTCGGGGCGGTGGTGGCGATCGAGGGCACGGCCACGGCCGGCGGCCGTCCCCTCGGCGGCCTCGGAGCATCGATCTGCGCCGGCGAGACGGTCGCCGTGGGACGCGGCGGTCGCGCCTCGCTGCGGCTGCCCGGGGCCGACACGGTGCTGCGCCTCGACGAAGGCACCCGGCTCGCGGTCGAGGCGCCGGCCGAGCCCGGCACCGGCCGCGTCCGCCTGCTCGACGGCGTGCTGTACTTCCTCTCGCAGGTGCGCCGCACGCTGACCGTGGAGACGCCCTACGTCACCGCCGGGATCGACGGGACCGAGGTGCTGGTCGAGGTCGACGGCGGACGCGCCGAGCTCCTCGTCCTGGACGGCCGGGTCCGGCTCGCCGGACCGCCCGCCGCCCGGGCCACCGCACCGCTCGCGGCCGGTGAGGCGGCACGCGTCGCGGCCGACGGCCGCCTCGAGCGGCTGGGTGCGCCAGCCGAGCCCGGCGCTCCGATCCGCGCAGCGGCCCGCGAGCGGCTCGGCTGGACGCTCTGGTACCCGCCCGTGATCGAGAGCGAGGCGGCGCGTTTCCCGCGGATCGGCGAGGCCGCCCGCCGGCTCGCCGGCGGGCGCGTGAGCGAGGCCCGGGCGCTGCTCGGCGCGGCGGCGTCCGGCGGCGAGGAGGCCGGTCTGGCGCGCGGCCTCGAAGCCGTGATCCTGACCGCCCGGGGCGAGCTGGACGCGGCCGGTGCCGCCGCGCGCGAGGCCGTGACCCTGGCGCCCGAGGCGGCCGGACCGCGCCTCGCCTGGTCCTATGTGCGCCAGGCGCGCGGCGACCTCGAGGCGGCCGCCGAGGATCTGGAGATCGCGGCGCGCCTCGCACCGGGGAGCGCGCTCGTCGCGGCGCGTGCAGCCGAGCTCGCCTTCATGCGCGGCGCGCTGCGCACCGCCCGGCGCGAGGCCGAGCTGTCGCTGGCGCGTGCCGACACCGCGCTCGGGCGGATCGTGCTCGGCTATGTCGAGCTCGCCGCGAGCCGGCCGCGCGAGGCCGAGACCCGCTTCCTCGAGGCGCTCGCGCGCGACGCCGGCAACCCCTCCGGGCATCTGGGCCTGGGCCTCGCCCGGATCCGTCAGGGGCGGATCGCCGAGGGCCGCCCGTCGCTCGAGGCGGCGGCCGCACTCGACCCGGCCGGCGGCCTCGTGCGGTCCTATCTCGGCCGGGCGCTGGCCGCCGACGGCAGGACGGAGAAGGGCCGCGAGCAGCTCGAGCTCGCCAAGGGGCTGGACCCGGCCGACCCCACCCCCTGGCTCGCCACCGCACTGCTCGACCTCGAAGCGAACCGGCCGGCCGCGGCGCTGGCCGAGCTGGACCAGGCGATCGCCCGCAACGAGGGCCGCGCCCCGCTCCGCTCGCGCGCTCTGCTCGAGCAGGACCGCGCCACCCAGGCAGCCGCCCTCGCGCGCATCCACCGCGAGCTCGGGCTCGACGCCCGCGCCCGCCTCGAGGCCCAGGACGCGCTCGCCCGCGACCCGGGCAACGCCGCGGCGCACCGCTTCCTGGCCGACCTGTTCGCCGACCGGCAGCGCTACCAGGTGTCGCGCACGAGCGAGCAGCTCCAGGCGCAGCTCACCGGCCCGCTCGAGGCCGAGCCGGTCTCGCCGCGGCTCGGCTTCGGCGACATCTCGATCGCCCCCGGTGCCGCCGCCCTGTTCCCGGGCTACGCCGAATACGGCTTCGCCTTCGAGCGGGAGCGCGTGGCGGCCCTCGGCACGGGCGTGCTCGGCACCTCCGGGACGGCTGCGGGCGAAGCCCTGCTCGGCCTCCTGCAGGGTCGCGTGGCGCTCAGTGCCGGGCTGCTCGGCAGCCGGACCGACGGCTTCCGCGACGATGCGCGGATCGACAACGACCTGGCCAACCTGGTCGGTCGCTTCCAGGTGGACGAGACCCTCCAGCTCCAGCTCGAGGGCCGCTTCCGCGAGACCGGGCGCGGCGACATCGTGCAGCGCTTCGACGAGGACGCCTTCGCCCGCGACGCCGACAACCGGCTGCGCCAGAGGCTCGGCCGGGTCGGCGCCGCCTGGCGCCCGCGCCCCGAGACCCTGGCGCTCGGCTCGCTCCTGCTGATCGACCAGCGCGAGGAGTTCGGCGTCCTGGGCGGCGCCAACACCACCCAGGAGAGCAGCGGCTGGCTCGGCGAGCTGCAGCTCCAGGACCGGCTGGGTCCGGTGCGGCTCGTGGGCGGCGGCGGCCTGACCGCGATCGACCTCGACACCGAGCTGCTCGGCGGGCCACCCGAGAAGGACGACCGGGCCGCCCGCAACGCCTATCTCTACGCGATCGGCGAGCCGGCGCCGGGGCTGCGCGCCACCCTCGGCCTGGCGCTCGAGTCCTACCGCAACCTGCAGCACGACATCGACACGGTCGATCCCAAGATCGGTCTCGAGTGGCGGCCGGGCGCGGGGCTCGGGCTCAGGGCGGTGGCGGCGCGCACCGTCAAGCGGCCGCTGATCGTCGACCAGACGCTCGAGCCGACCCAGGTCGCGGGCTTCACCCAGCTCTTCGACGACGTCAACGGCACCGAGGCCTGGCTCTACGGGCTGGGTGCCGACCTCCGCCTGGCCCCGGGCCTGCACGCCGGGCTGCAGCTCTCCTGGCGGAGCCTGACGGTCCCGACCTTCGTCGGCTCCTCGCCGGTCTTCGACGACCAGGACGAGCTGCGCCTGGAGAGCTACCTCGCCTGGCAGGCGACGCCGACCCTCACCCTCTCGCTCGAACCCACCCTCGAGCGGTTCGACGTGGCGAGCGGCGAGAGCCCGCGCTACCCGAACCGCGCCGACAGCGTGATCCTGCCGCTCCGGCTGCGCTATCTGGCGCCCTCGGGCCTGTTCGGTGAGGCGCGGGTGAGCCTCGTCCACCAGGAGGTCCAGGACTATCTGCCCGCCGACGTCGAGGACGGCGATTCGACCTTCGCCACCGTCGACGCCGCCCTCGGCTGGCGCCTGCCCGGCCAGCGCGGCAGCATCGCCCTCGTCGCCACCAACATCCTCGACAAGGGTTTCAAGTATCTCGACGACAATTACCGTACCAACGAGGTCCGGCTCGGTGCCTTCGTCCCCGAGGCGACGGTGCTGCTGCGCGGCACGCTCCGCTTCTAGACCGGTGCCAGGAGGAGGAACGCCGATGTCCCGCTCCACACACGCGCTCCGAGCGCTCCTGTTCGCGATCGCGCTGCCGCTGCAGGCGGTGGCGGCCGCCGACTACGCCACGATCGACCCGATCACGAGCGATGCGGATGCCGCCGAGCGCGGCCGGCGGGCGCGGACGCTGGTCACCGTCGGGCCCGAGGGCGAGCTGCGCGCGGCGGTGCGCGGCAACCCGTCCGGTCCGACCGACCCACCGATCAAGGCCGACGATCCGACCGTGCGCGCGGTGCTCTCGATGCTCGGGCTCGACGGTGCCAGGAGCTTCGCGATCGTCGGGGTCCGCAACCCGCAATGCGTCAAGATCTGCGAGCTGGTCGGCGGCGACTATCTCTGCCGCAAGGTCTGCAGCTGAGGCCGGGCCTCCCGGCCCACGTCCCGGAGGTGCGCATGTCGTCGGTGGTCGGTCGTCCGAGGGTGCGGTTCCCGCTGGCACTTCTCCTGGTCTTCGCCGGCTGGTCCTGGCCGGCCGGGCGGGCCGCGGCGCCGTCGCTCTGCCCGCTGCCCCCGGCCGAAGCCCGCTCGGCGGCGGTGCAGCGCATCGCCACCTGCGACCAGTGCCGCACCAGCGGTCGGCGGGCCGGCTACCGGCAGTGCTGCGAGCAGGTCGGCGGCGACTATCGCTGCCAGTGGGTCCCGTGCTGAGCAGGATGGAGGGAGGCACCGTCGTGACCATGCTCGACGATCCCGCGCTGGACGCGCTCGCCAAGGATCTCCGCGACCTCGTCGCGAAGCACGGCATCGGCTCGCTGCTGCTGATCGACGCTCAGGGGAGGCCGCACCTCGTTCCCTGGGGCGAGCCGGCCCCCTCGGGCGAGCCGGCCAAGCAGTCGGCGCGGAGCGCGGACGGCGAGGGGCTCGTTCGGATCCGCACCTACACCCTCACCCTGAGCTGCGGCCCCTGCAGGACGAGCGGGCCGCATGCCGGGAAGAGGAAGTGCTGCGAGCAGGTCGGCGGCGACTGGCTCTGCCGCTGGGTGCCCTGCTGAGCCAGCCGGGGGCGGGGGCGCCGGCGCCTAGCGCTCGACCGTGACCCCGGCCGCGGCGCAGGCGGCACGGATGGCCTCGATCCCCATCGTCGCGTAGCGCAGCGGCTCGGCCTTCTTCGGGTCCTGCTCGGCCTCGACCACGATCCAGCCCCGATAGCCGACCTCGGCCAGGAGCCTCGCGAGTGCGTCGAAGTCGACGCAGCCCTCGGGGTCGCCCGGGACCGTGAAGACCCCGTCGAGCACGCCCTGGAGGAAGCTGCGACGCTCGCCGCGGACCCGGTCCATGACCGCCGGCCGCAGGTTCTTGGCGTGCACGTGGTTGATCCGCCCGGCGTGACGGCGGAAGGTCGCCGCCACCTCGCCGCCGGCGAAGGTCAGGTGCCCGGTGTCGAACAGGAGCCCCACGCTCACGTCCGTGCTCGCCATCAGGAGATCGATCTCGGCCGGGCTCTCGACCACCGTGCCCATGTGGTGGTGGTAGGCCATGGGGCAGTGCTCGACCGCGAGCCAGTCGGCGAGCCTCGTGAGCTTCTCGCCGTAGCGGCGCAGCTCGTCCGCCTTCAGCACCGGCCGGTCGGCGAGGGGGACCCCGATCCGGTTCTGCACGGTCCGCGTGGTCTCGGCGTAGACCAGCACCGGGCAGCCCATCGCCTGCAGGAGCGAGAGGTGCGGCGCGAGCCGCTTCTTCTCCTCCTCGAGCGTCAGCTCCAGGAGCCCGCCCGAGAACCAGCCGGAGACCAGGACCAGCCCGTGCGCCTCGAGCAGCGGGCGAAGCTGCCTCGGGTCGGCCGGGAACTTGCCGCCCTTCTCGATGCCCGAATAGCCCGCGCGCGCGGTCTCGGCGAGGCAGCGCTCGAGCGGGATGTCGCCGCCGAGCTCGGGCAGGTCGTCGTTCGACCAGCCGATCGGGTTGATGCCCAGCCGGACGCTGGCCCCGCTCCGCTCGGCCATCGCTCAGACCCCCACCCGCTGGCGCTGCTTGCCGGCGCGGTGCTGGGCGAACGCCTCCTGCACGGCCGCGCGCGTGCTCACCTCCGGGGTCCCGCATTCCCACCAGGCGCCGTTGCCCTCGGTCCAGTCGCGCGCCTGCACCTCGACGTGGATCACGACCGTCCGGTCGGCGTCCTTGGCGCGGCGGAAGGCCTCCTCGAGCTCGCCGAGCCCGCGCGCGCGGATCCCGATCGCCCCCATGGCCTGGGCGTGCGCGGCGAAGTCGACGCGCACGAGCTCGCCCTGGTGCCGGCAGTCCTCGAGCTGGTTGTTGAACGAGGGGATCCCCTTGGCGCGCTGCAGCCGGTCGATGACCGCGAAGCCACCATTGTCGCAGACCACGACGATCAGCTTGTGGCCGGTGAGCACGCTCGAGTAGATGTCCGAGTTCATCATGAGGTAGCTGCCGTCGCCGACCATGACGATCACGTCGCGCGACGGGTCGGCCATGCGGGCGCCCAGGCCACCCGCGATCTCGTAGCCCATGCAGGAGAAGCCGAACTCGCAGTCGAAGGTCGAGGGTGCCCGGCCGCGCCAGGCCATGCACAGCTCGCCCGGCAGGCCGCCGGCGGCGGTGAGCGCCAGGTCGCGCGGGCCGGCCAGCCGGTTGATGGCGCCCACGACCTGGGCGTAGCTCGGCACCTCGGCGTTGGTCGGACCGGTGCGCCGGTCGATGAAGGCGTTCCACTCGGCCCAGCGCCGGCGGCCGGTGGCGAGCCATTCGGCGGGGGCACGCCAGTCGCCGAGTGCCGCATCGAGCTCCTCGAGGCACGCCCGCGCGTCGCCCACGAGCGGTACCGCCCGGTGCTTGGTCGCATCGAAGCGGGCGGCGTTGATCGCGAGGATCCGCGCCTCGGGATGGAACAGGGTCCAGGAGCCGGTGGTGAAGTCCTGCAGCCGCGTGCCGATCGCCACGACCAGATCCGCCTCCGCCACCCGGTGGCAGTACAGCCGCGAGCCCAGGATCCCGATCGGGCCCATGTTGCAGGGATGCTCGTGCAGCAGCACGGTGCGCCCGGCGATGGTCTCGGCAACCGGCAGGCCGCACCGCTCGGCGAGTGCCGCGAGCACCGCCTCGGCCTCGCTGTAGCGCACCCCGCCGCCGGCGATCACGAGCGGCCGGCGCGCGCCGCGCAGGAGCGCCACGGCATCCTCCAGCCGGCGCCGGTCGGGCCGCGGCCGCTGCGGCTCGTGGACCACGGGCTCCAGGAACGAGGCCGGGCAGTCGAGCGCCTCGCCCTGCACGTCCTGGCAGAGCCCGAGGAAGGCCGGGCCACAGCTCGCCGGGTCGAGCATGGTGGCGAGCGCCTGCGGCAGCGAGCCCAGGATCTGCTCGGGTCGGGTGATGCGGTCCCAGTAGCGCACCACCGGCTTGAACGCGTCGTTGACGCTCAGCGTCGGGTCGCCGAAATGCTCGACCTGCTGGAGGACCGGGTCGGGCGCGCGCGAGGCGAAGTAGTCGCCGGAGAGCAGCAGGACGGGCAGCCGGTTGGAATGGGCGACCCCGGCGGCGGTGACCATGTTGGTGGCGCCCGGGCCGATCGAGGAGGTCGCCACCATGATCTGCCGTCGGCGCACGGCCTTGGCGTAGCCGATCGCGGCGAGCGCCATCGACTGCTCGTTCTGCCCGCGCCAGGTCGGCAGCTCGTCCCGGACCGCCTCGAGCGCCTCGGACAGGCAGGTCACGTTGCCGTGGCCGAAGATGGCGAACACGCCCGGGAAGAGCGGCAGCTCGCGCCCGTCGATCCGCGCGCGCTGCGCCAGGAGCCAGCGCACGAGCGCCTGCGCCGTGGTCAACCGGACCGTCCGCATGGCCTCCCTCCCCCTGTCGCGGGCCGGACCATACCGTCCCGCCGCCGACCGGCAAGGGGCGCGCGGCGGCCGCTTTGACAGCGGCCCGGCGCTGGGCTTCAACTCGCGCGCGCTCGGCCGGGTGGGGGGAGGACGATGCTCGGGTTCGCGCTGTTCGGCTGCGGGCGGATCGGTCGGATGCACGCCGAGTACGTGGCGGCGCACCCGCGCGCGCGGCTCGCCTGGGCCTTCGACGTGCACCGGCCGGCGGCCGAGGCGGTCGCGGCGGCGAGTGGCGGGCGGGTCGCCGCCACGGTCGAGGAGGTGCTCGCCGATCCCGCCGTCGGCGCCGTGCTGATCGCCTCCTCGACCGACACCCACGTCGATCTGATCACGCGCAGCGCCAGGGCCGGCAAGGCGATCCTGTGCGAGAAGCCGATCGACCTCGACATCGCCAAGGTCGATGCCTGCTGGCGCGAGATCGGCGGGCTCGGCGTGCCGATCCAGATCGGCTTCAACCGTCGCTTCGACCCCTCCTTCGCGAGCCTCGCGCGGCGGCTGCGCGCCGGCGAGATCGGCGAGCCGCGCCAGGTACTGATCACCTCGCGCGACCCGGACATCCCGTCCGACGCCTACATGAAGGTCGCGGGCGGGCTGTTGCGCGACATGACCATCCACGACCTCGACCTGGCGCGCTTCCTGTTGCCCGAGGAGCCGGTCGCGGTGTTCGCGACGGCGGCCGCCCTCATCGACGAGCGGGTGCGCCGGCTGGGCGAGCACGACACCGCCGTGGTGGTCCTCACCACCGCCACCGGCAAGCAGGCGGTGATCACCAACTACCGCCGTGCCGTGTACGGCTACGACCAGCGGATCGAGGTCGTGGGCGAAAAGGGCATGCTCAAGGCCGAGAACCGCCATCCGACCACGGTCGAGGCGTGGACCGCCGAGCGCACCGCGGCACGCGATCCGGTCCTGCACTTCTTCATCGAGCGCTACCGCGAGGCCTACGCGGCCGAGCTCGACGCGTTCGTGACGGCCGTGCTCGACCGACGGCCGGTGCCGGTGAGCTTCGCCGACGGCCGCGCCGCGCTGCGCCTGGCCGACGCCGCCTACGAGTCGCTCGCGAGCGGCCGCCTCGTGCGGCTGGGCTGACCCGCGCAGGCCGCGCCGGCGCCGGGCCGTGGCGTGCGGTCGGCGTCACGGCAGCCGCGGCAGCGGTGTCTGCTGGGCGAGCGCGGCGCCGAGCTGCCCGGCGCGGGCCGGCTCCATCGCCGCCAGGATCGCCACCAGCTCGGCCCCCGGCCCGCCGCGGGCGCCGGTGGCATGGCGCCGGGACCGGCGCGCCCCCGGTCCCGGTAT
>JBBIIE010000104.1:0-11560 GCA_037446605.1 Geminicoccaceae bacterium
GCAGATGGCGAAACGGTTGGCGCAAGCGTCTCCCGCTCCATCCGATTGGTGCTACGTCAACAACTTCCAGGACCCTTCCCGCCCCGTCTGGTGCATCCCGCTCGTGTGGCCCTGCAGGCAGAGCAGGATCGCGGGCGGCGGCGGGTCCGCGGGCAGGAGCAGATGGCAGGGCATCGCCGCGCCGGGCTCGGGATGGACGGTGAAGCGCCGCTCGAGCCCGCCCGCCTCGCAGCACTCCCACGCGATCCGCACGGGGCCGGGTGCCACCTCGGGGACAGCCAGGAGCTCGCGCAGCTTGCCCAGGAGCGCCGAGCGCTGCGGGCCGAGCGGGCGGGACGGGTCGAAGGCGAGCCGCGGGCGGGCCGCCTCGAGCAGGAGCCGGTGCGGGCTCTCGGGAGCGAAGGCGGCGTCGGCCGGCGCGGGGTCCGACGCGGGGGCCGAGGACACGCCCTCGCGAGGTCGATCGCCGAGCTCGACCACCCCAGCCTCCCGCCTATCTCCGGCGACCCTACCCGCCTCCGGGACCGGGCACAACCGAGTGCCGTCGCTTCGGGGGCCAGCGCTCAGCCGGCGGGTGCCGGTGCGCGGCGCCGGCGCAGACGCGCGGCCAGCGCCAGACCGAGGACGAGGAAGGCGGCGGCGAGCAGGGCGGCGGCGACCGGTCGGTGCAGGAACAGGGAGAGATCGCCGCGGGCCAGGAGGAGGGCGCGCCGGAAATGCTCCTCGAGGAGTGGGCCCAGGACGAAGCCCAGAAGGAGCGGCGCCGGCTCGAAGCCGAGGCGGGCGAGGAGCTGGCCGAGGACGCCGAAGGCGAGGACCGCCAGGACGTCGAGGGGTGCTCCGCGGACGCTCAGCACGCCCACGCAGACGAACAGCAGCATGACCGGGAAGATCAGCCGGTAGGGCACCCGCAGGAGGCGGACCCAGAGGCCGATCAGCGGCAGGTTGAGGACCAGCAGGAGCGCGTTGCCGACCCAGAAGCTCGCGACGAGGCCCCAGAACACGTCCGGCCGCTCGGTCACCAGCCGCGGACCCGGCTGGATGCCGTGCAGGATCATCGCGCCGAGCATGATCGCCATGACCGCATCGCCCGGAATGCCGAGCGCCAGCGTCGGGACGAAGGCGGCCTGCGCCGCGGCGTTGTTGGCCGCCTCGGGCGCCGCCACCCCCTCGATCGCACCCCGGCCGAAGCGTTCGGGAGTGCGCGAGACCGCCTTCTCGACGGCGTAGGCCACGAAGGCGGCGATCGCCGGGCCGGTCCCCGGCAGCACGCCGAACAAGGCGCCGATGGCGCTCGCACGGAGCGTGGCGGGCGTCGCGCGACGCAGGTCTCCGCGCTCGCCGCGGAGCGACGGGACCTCGAGGATCCGGCCGGTGTCCGGGATGCGGTTGGCGTTGCGCAGGCAGTCGCTCACCCCGAACAGGCCCATCGCGATGGCGACGATGCTGAGGCCGTCGGCGAGTTCGGGCAGGCCGAAGGCGAAGCGGACGACGCCCGTGTCGACGTCGCTGCCGACGGTGCCCAGCACGAGGCCGATCACCACCATGGCCACGCCCTTGAGCGGCGAACCGCGGGCGAGGCCGGCGGCGGCGACGAGGCCGAGCAGCATGACGGCGAAGTACTCCGCCGGCCCCATCGCGAGGGCGAGGTCGACGAGGAGCGGTGCGGCCAGGATCATGAGGAGGATGCCGAAGCAGGCCCCGGCGAAGGAGGCGAGCATCGCCACGAGCAGGGCCGCCCCGGCGCGGCCGTGGCGGGCGAGCGCGTGCCCGTCGAGGCAGGTCACGGCGGCCGAAGCCACCCCCGGCACGTTGAGCAGGATCGAGGTCGTGGCCCCGCCGTACTGCGCGCCGTAGTAGAGCCCGGCGAGCATCATCAGCGCCGCCGTGGGCGGCATGCCGTAGGTGATCGGCAGGAGCATCGCGATGACCGCGATCGGTCCGATCCCCGGCAGCACGCCCACGGCGTTGCCGACCAGGACCCCGAGGAAGGCCAGGCCCAGATTGACCGGGGCGAGCGCCACCGCGAAGCCGCCGGCGAGCGCCTGGAGCGTCTCCATCAGAAGGCCGGCTCCAGGAGCGGGAACGGCAGGCCGAGAAGGACCGCGAACAGGAGCACGGCGAAGGCGGAGGCAGCGGCGGCCAGGGCGAGCGCGGTCCGCGGCCGGTTGCGCCGGTCGGCGAGCGCGCCGAGCAGGACCAGGGCGAAGGCGGCGGGCAGCAGGCCGACCGTGCGGCCGAGCAGGAGGAAGGCGGCGACGGCACCCACGACGCAGGCGAAGGCCCGGCCGTCGAACGGCTCGACCGTCTCCTCGCTCTCGCGAGCCGCCGGCTCCAGGAGGACGAGCCCACCCAGCAGGACGAGGAGCAGGCCCAGGGCCACGGGGAAGAACCCCGGCCCCATCTGCCGCAGCGTGCCGATCGGATAGCGGCTCGCCGCCCAGGCGACCGCACCGCCGAAGCCCGCGAGGAGGAGGGCCGAGAGCCGAGCGCGGCGACGGTCGGCGGCGGGCTCGGGCGGCACCTCCGCCGCGCCTTCATCCTCCCGGGGCTCGCCGGGGTTCGGCGTGCCGAGGCTCACTGCGGGGCGATCTTGGCCTCGGTCACGACCTTCGCCCATTTGTCGATCTCCGCGCGCAGGAAAGCCCCGAGCTCGGCCGGCCCGAGCGGCGGTGCGGCCGGCACGAAGGTCGCCCGACGCAGCTTCTCGCCCGCCGCCGGATCGGCGAAGGCCGCGGCGAAGGCGGCGTGCAGCCCGTCGCGCGTGGCATCCGACGTGCCCTTGGGGGCGATCACGGCGAGCCAGTCGGAGACCTCGACGTCACCGATGCCGGCCTCGGCGAGCGTCGGCACGTCGGGCAGCTGCGGCAGCCGCTCCCTGGTGGTCACGGCCAGGGCCTCGACCTTGCCGGCGGTGATCTGGCCGATCGCCGCCGAGGCGGTGGCGAACATCAGGTCGACCTCGCCGGTCACCACCGCCAGGACCGCCGGCGGTGCGCCCTTGTAGGGCACGTGCGTCATGGTCACCCCGGTGCGCGCCTTGAACAGCTCGCCCGCCAGATGGCCCGGGCTGCCGACCCCGCCCGAGGAGAAATTGGCCGCATCACCCCGGGCGCGCAGCCGGGCGATCAGGGTCGGCACGTCCGCCACGCCCAGGCCCGGACCGACGATCAGCACGTTGCTCGGGAAGGCGTAGAGCCCGACCGGCACGAAGTCCTCGAGCAGGCGGTAGCCGCGCTCGCGGATCAGGCTCTCGTTGGCGGCGGCCGACAGGTTGATCATCGCCACGGTCGCACCGTCCGGTGCGGCGGTGCGGGCGTAGGCGAGCGCCACGGCGGTGCCGGCGCCGGGCTTGTTCTCGATCACCACGGTTCGGCCGAGCTCCTTGCCGAGCCGCTCGCCCACGATCCGGAGCGCGATGTCGAAGAGACCGCCGGGCGGCCCGCCCACGATCACCCGAAGGGTCGGCTGGCCGCCGATCGGCTGGGCCACGGTCGGCCCGAACCCGCCCGCGGCGACGGCACCCGCCGCCAGCACCCCGAGGATGAGGTTCCTGCGCCCGTTCATCGCATGCTCCCCCTCGCTGCGGCCCCCTCGGGCCCCGCTCCCCGCCGGCCGGCGATCTGTCCGCCGCCGGCCACGAACAGGTTCTCGCCCGTCACGAAGGAGGCACCGGGCGCACAGAGCATGGCCACGGCCCAGGCGATCTCCTCGGGCTCGCCGGCGCGGCCCATGAAGTTGGCGGTCCGGGCGAAGCGCTCCCAGTCGCCGCCGGGCCGCCGCCGCCAGGCGTTGCGCTCGGTGCGCACGAGGCCGGGCGAGACGGTGTTGAAGGTCACACCGGCGCGCGCGTGGCGGACCGCGAGGTTGCGCAGGAGATGGTCCTGCGCCGCCTTGAGCGCTCCGTAGATCGGCAGGGTCGGCAAGGGTGCCGCCTGGACGACGCTGCCGATCGCCACGACCCGGCCGAAGCCGCGGGCGACCATGCCCGGCACGACGGCATCCAGGAGCCGGACGGTGGCGCGGAAGTTGGTCGCGATCTGGGCCTCGATCTCCTCCTCGGCGAGCTCCTCGAGCGGCCCCTGGGTCGAGCGGGCGGCGGAGAGGACGAGCACGTCGATCGGGCCGAGCGCCGCCTCGGCGGCGGCCACGAGCGCGCTCGCCACGTCCGGCCGGGCGACGTCGACGTCGAAGGTGGCGGCGCTTCGGCCCATGGCGCGGAGCTCGCCCGCGAGCTCGTCGGCCGCCAGCGGATCGCCCAGATGGTCGATCGCCAGGTCGGCGCCCATCCGGCCGAGCAGGCGGGCGACCGCGCGGCCGATCCCGCGCGACGCCCCGGTCACGAGCGCCGCCCGTCCGGCGAGCGAGAGCATCGCCTCGAGCTCGCCCTCGATCGGCGCGGACCCGGCCATCCCCGTACCCCGCTCAGACCTGGTCCCAGGACGAGACCGCGTCGTCGCGGACCTGGGCCGCGAGCGCCGCCTCCTGCTGCTCGATCCGCCCGATCAGCCCGAGCACCTCGAGGGCCCTGCCGTCCGGCACGCAGACGACGCCCGTCTCGTCCGCCACCAGAAAGTCGCCCTCCGCGATCACCACCTCGCCGATCCGCAAGGGCTCGCCGATCGAGCCGAAGGCGAAGGCGTTGCGGCTGCGCCGCGGGCAGGTGCCGATCGCCCAGACCGGGTAGCCGACGGCGCGGATCTCCTCGAGGTCGCGGCAGGCACCCCACATCACCGTGCCGCGCACGCCGCGCCGCTGGGCGAGGCGCGAGGCGAGGCCGCCCCAGGCGGCGGCGTCCTCGGCACCGTCCAGGTCGATGACGACGATCTCGCCGGCGCGCATCCTCTGCAGCACCCGCTCGAGCGGCTTGCCCACACCGCCGCCGAAGCGCCAGGCCTCCGGGTCCCGGTCCTTGCGGACGAAGCGGACCGGCAGCGCCCGCCCGCAGATCCGGCCCTGACCCTCGCGCATCGCCCGCAGCCGCGCCAGCGCGCCGTTGATGCCCAGCTCGTCGAGCGCATCCGAGACCATCGCCGTCGGACAGGCGGCGAGCCGCGCCTCGATCCCGTCCCGTTCCTCCACGGCTTCCCCTCCCCCTCACCTCGCTGCCCTAACCGACCCGGAACCCCTCCAGGAACCGCCGGTCCGGCTCGAGGCCCAGCCCCGGCGCCTCGCCCAGCTGCCAGCTCGCCCCGCCGGGTGCCACGCCGAGCAGCGGGTCGCGCAGCGGCTGCGGGCCGACCGCGACCTCGACCAGCCCGGAACCGGCACCGCCGCTCGCCGCCAGGAGATGCGCGGAGGCCAGGAGCCCGACCGCCCCCGAGAACATGTGCGGGCAGTAGCGCCGACCCGCGGCCACGATCCGCCGGGCGAGCGACAGGCCGCCGGTGATCCCGCCCCATTTGCAGACATCGGGCTGGAGGACGCCGAGCACCCCCTCCTCGAGGGCACGGGCGAAGGCCGCCTCGTCGAGCAGGTTCTCGCCGCCCGCCAGCGGTGCGGGCGAGGCCGCCCGGAGCCGGCGCCACAGCTCGACCGGTGCATCGGCGGGGAGCGGCTCCTCGAGCCAGGCGAGGCGCACCGCCGCCAGTGCGGCGACCCCGCCGATCAGCGCCTCGGCCTCGCAGGAGGCGTTGACGTCGAGCATCAGGTCCACGCTCGGTCCGACGAGCTCGCGGATCGGCTGCACCACGGCGAGCTGCTCGGCCACCCCGCCCGTGGCGTGGAGCTTCAGGGCCCCGAAGCCGCGCGCGAGGCACTGCTCGACGGTGGGCCGGAGCTCGACCGCCCGGCCGAGGCTCGCATAGATCCGCACCGTCCCGGACACACCGCCGAGCCGGCGCCAGAGCGGCTGCCCGGCACGTCGCGCGTCGAGGTCGTGCAGGGCGATGTCGAGGCCGGCGATCGCCGCCGCGAGCGGGCCGGGCTCGCCCGACTGCAGCCGCAGCACCCGGGTCGCCGCGCTCATGCGGGCGAAGGCCTCGGCCGGCCCGGCGAAGCGGCCGCCGACCAGCATCGGCGCCAGGATCTCGTGCACCAGCCGGGCCCGATGGTGGAGGCCGAAGCGCGGGAAGTTGCACCAGACCTCGCCCCATCCCTCGACCCCGTCCGCGTCGGTGACGCGGAGGAGGAGGCTCACGCTGCTCGCGATCCGCGCCATCGGTGTGGTGACCGGGCGTGGCAGCGGCGCCTCGAGCGGGAAGACCTCGACCGAGCGGATCGCGAGCGGTGCCGCCGTCGAGGCGGCTGCGGCGGGCTGCGCGTGCATGGCGAGGAGTGTACCGCGTCCGGCATGCGCATCTATGATGAAGATCTTGGCTACTCATAGTCCCTGGTTATCATAGGTCCCCACGACCGGGAGCCGTGCGGTGCCCGAGGACCGAGCCGAGCCGCCCTCGACCATCCGGATCGACCGGCTGCGGCTGCGCCATCTGCGGCTCCTGGAGCTCCTCGCGCGCACCGGCTCGCTCGGGGCTGCGGCCCGGGCGCTGGGCATCAGCCAGCCCGCCGCGACGCTGCTCCTGCGCGAGCTGGAGGCGGTGGTGGGCGCCCGGCTGGTCGAGCGCGACCGCCGCGGGGCCCGGCTGGCGCCGGCCGGCCGCCACGCCCTGGACCGCCTGACGATCGCCCTCGAATCGGTCCGCCTCGCGATCGCCGCCGCCCGCGACCCGGCCGAGGCGCCGCCGATCCGCGTCGGCTGCATCCAGGTGGCCGGGGCGAGCTGGCTGCCCGCGGCCCTCGACCGGCTCGAGCGGGCGGGTGCGCTCGGTCGGCTGCTCCTGCGCGAAGGTCGCGCGCAGCCGCTGCTCGCGGCCCTCGGCGCCGGCGAGCTCGACCTCGTGGTGGGGTGGATCGACGAGGCGGTGACCGAGGGGCTGGCGGTGGGCGAGTTCGAGATCGCACCCCTCGCCTACGACCGCATGCGCATCGTGGCGGCCCGCGGCCACCCGCTCGTCGGACGGTCCGCCGTGCCGGTCGGCGAGCTCGCCCGGTGGCGCTGGATCGTCCCGCCGGCCGGCTCGCGGACCCATGCCGCCTTCCGCCGGCTGTTCCTCGAGGGCGGCGTGGCGCCGCCACCCGTGGCCGTCGAGTGCGCCGCCCTGCACACCACCTTGCATCTGGTGGCGGGAAGCCGCCTGCTGGCGGTCGCCCCCGGCGCGGCGGTGCGCGACTATGCCCGCCTCGGCCGGGTGGCGGTCGTCGCGGGCCCGCCGGTCGGGCTCGAGCGGAGCCTCGTCTCGGTGGTCACCCGCAGGGACGGGGCGGCCCTGCCGGCCGTCCGGGCGCTGCGCGAGGCCCTGCTCGCGGGCGCCCCGGCCGGCCCGGGCGACGCGCCGGCCTGACCGCCCGACCGCAACCGGGCCGGGCGGGTGCCCGAAGCCCCACCTACTTCTTGGCCTGCGCCACGGCCTCGGCGATGTCGGCCTCGAGCTTCCGCATCGCCTCGTCGAGCGTGAGCTCGCCGACGATCGCCTGGGTGACGCGGGTGACGGTCCCGTTGAACATCGCCCGGTTCAAGGGATAGCCCTGATAGGCGTAGGCGATGGGCGAGACCTTGCCGACCGCCTTGGACCAGGCCTGCAAGGCCTTGCGCCCGGCCGGCGTGGCGTCCGGATAGGCGAGGCCCTTGGCGGCGATGCCCTTGTGCGCCGGGACGTTCTTGGTCCGCTCGACGAGCTGGGCGTGGACCGGCTCGGAGGCGAAGTAGTCGATCACCTTGGCGACCGCCTCGGGATGCGCGGTGCGCTTGAAGCCGACCAGCGCGGCCCCGCCCGGCATGCCGCTGCAGGCGGCCGGTCCGCAGGGCGAACCGACCACGTCCCAGTCGAAGGCGTCGCCGACCGCCTTCTCGAACCGCCCGGTCTGCCAGCTCCCGGAATAGTAGTAGACCACGCGCCCGTTGATGAACTCCTGCGCCGCGTCCTGGTAGGCCGAGCCGCCCTGGCTCACCCACACGTCGCGGGCCATCGTGCCGTCCTTGATCCAGCCGACGAACTTCGAGATGAAGGCCTTGAAGCCGTCGTCGACGAGCGCCGGCGTGCCGTCGGCGGCGAAGATCTTCGCCCCCATCGAGATGGCCGGGCCGGCGACCCGGTGGCCGGTGCGGTCGATCGCCATCGGGAACTGCGTCTGGGTGGCCTTGGCGACCTTGCGCGCCGCCTCGGCCCACTCGTCCCAGGTCGCCTCGGCGCCGGGCACCGGCACCTTGGCCTGCTCGAACAGTGTCCTGTTGATGAACCCGCCGGTGATGGTGAGCTGGGTCATCATCCCGTAGATGCCCTTGTCCTGCGCATTGGCGCGGAACCAGGGCAGCGTCGCGCCGAAGTTCTCCTCCCAGTAGGCGGCGTTCACCTGCGGGCGGATGTCGAGATAGTACTTGCTGAGCCCACCCAGATCGGTGACCCGGGCGAGATCGGGGCCCTGACCGGCGGCGAGCTGGACCGGCAGGCTCTCGAGGATCGCCTTGTAGGGCACGGTGTCGACCGTGACCTTGATGTCCGGGTTGGCCTTGTGGAAGCCCTCGAGCAGGGCCTTGGCCACGTCGCACTCGTTGCCGTCCTGGTAGCACATGTAGCGCAGCTCGGTCGCCGCCCAGGCCGATTGACCCAGGAGCGCGATCGCCGCCGCACCGATCCAAGCCAGCCGCATGCTCACCTCCCCGTGCCCGTCCGCGCGGGCGCCCTGCGCCGACGATGGACTAGCTCGGCAGCCAGTGCAACCATCCGCCATAGGCCGGATGGCTCGCCCGCAGCGGCAGCTCGACGGCCTCGCGCGTCGCCGCGGCGTAGTAGAGCGCGGTGGCGAGCTCGATCGAGCGGCGCGCGTCGGCGATCGTGACCGGCGGATCCTCGCCGGCATCGAGGCCGTCGGCAAGCTCGGCGAACAGCCCCTGGAACCCCTCGGGCCCGGGCCGGAAGCCCTCGAGCTGCCGCTTGACCTCGGCCGCGGTGCCGGGGTCGCGCGGCACGAACCGCCACGGATCGGTGGCCGGCCGGTAGGCGGTCAGTGCGCTCTCGACCGTCAGATGCGCGTAGCAGAAGCGCAGCCGCGTGATCTCCTCGGCCGAGCCGAGCGTGACCGAGAGGGTGACCAGCGTGCCGTCGGCCATCTCCAGGCAGGCGGCGGCACAGTCCTCGGTCTCGATGCAGTTGACCCGGGTGGCGACCAGCGCCTGCACGCGGCGGACCGGCCCCAGCACCTCGGTCAGGAGGTCGTGGGCGTGGATGGCGTGGCTCACCAGCGCACCGCCGAGCTCGCTGTCCTTGCGCCCGCGCCAGGGCACCCGATAGTAGTCCGGCCCGCGGTCCCAGTGGGTCTCCACGGTGGCGACCAGCGGGCGCCCGGGCACGCCCGCCTCGATCAGCCGCCAGAGCTTCCTGAGCCCGTTGCCGAACCGGTACTGGAAGACCGGGCAGACCGTCCGGCCGGTGCGCCGGGCCAGTTCGGCGATTCCGTCGACATCGGCCAGCGAGGCCGCGAGCGGCTTTTCGCAGACCGCGTGCTTGCCCGATTCGAGCGTGGCACGGACCGCCGGTACGTGCAGCGAGGGGGGCAGGCAGATGTCGACCACGTCGACGTCGCCGCGCGCCAGCACCTCCTCGAGCGACCCCGAGACCTGCGCCCCGGGGGCGCGCGCCGCGAGCGCGCGGGCACGGGCCGGGTCGCGGTCGCAGATCACGCGCACGTCCCAGCGGTCCTGCAGGAGGAGGAGCGCGTCCAGATGCTGGGCACCGATTCCGGCCCCGACGATCGCGATGCGTCGCCGGCCGCTCATGGCCGCGCACCCGCCCGCTCGGCGAGCGCCTGGGCGGTGAGCGCCAGCTCGGTCACCTTGAAGGCGTGCGCCTGCGGCATGGCGGTCTGGGTGCGGTCCCGCACGTCGGCCACGAGCTGGCGGTAGTAGGGCAGCTCCTCGCCCGTGCAGTCGATCCGCCGCACCCCCGCCCGGTCGACCAGGAACAGGTGGTCGATCCCCGGTCGGCCGTCGAGGTCGACATATTTGCGCAGCTCCAGATAGCCCTCGGTGCCGAGCACCACGAGCCGACCGTCGCCCCAGGTGGGCAGGCCGTCGGGGGTGAACCAGTCGACGCGCACATAGCCGCTCGCCTCGCCGGCGCGCAGCAGCATCTCGCCGAAATCCTGGAACCCGGGCTCGTCCGGATTGGCGAGGTTGGCGACCCGGGCGGTCTCGATGCACGCGTCCGTGGCGCCGGTGAAGGCCAGGAACTGGTCGATCTGGTGCGAGCCGATGTCGGCCAGGATCCCGCCGTAGCGCGGCCGCTCGAAGAACCAGCGCGGCCGTAGATGCCGGTTGAGGCGGTGCGGGCCGAGGCCGGTGGTGTGCACCACCTTGCCGATCGCGCCCGCGCGCACGAGCTCGAGCGCGCGGCTCACCGAGCCGACCTCGAAGCGCTCGGAGAAGTTGACCGACCAGATGCGCCCGGTCTCGGCCTGCACCCGGCGCAGCTCCGCCAACTGGTCGAGCGAGACGCAGCCGGGCTTGTCGGTCATCACGTCCTTGCCGTGCCGCATCGCCTCGATCGCCACGGCCGCCCGCTCGTCGTTGGGTGCCGCGGTGAGCACGAGGCGCACTTCCGGGTCGTCGAGCAGACGGCGCCGGTCGTCGACCCGGACGAGGTCGGGATAGCGCTCGCGGAAGCCCGCGAGCGGCTGCGGCTCGCCCAGGGTCCACCAGCCCTTGCAGCGGCAGCCGAGCTCGAGCAGCCGGCCGACCATCTCGTAGATGTGGCGGTGATCCAGACCGATCGCCGCGAATGCGAGCGGGACGAGCTGCTCCCCCACCTCTGCTCTCCCCCCTGAGGCGGTTCCGCGCCGCTTCTAGCAGGACGGCGCCGGCCGGCCAGCGGTACCGTCGCGGCCCGACTCAGCGCGAATAGGTGCCCACGAGCTCGGTGCCGGCCAGGATGTGCGGCTCGGCCGCCGCGAGCACCTCCCGGCAGCCCGGGCGCGGGCCGAGCGGCAGGCTCGCGACCGAGAGTGCCAGGAGCCGGAAGCGGTAGCGGTGCTCGCCGTGCCCCTTGGGCGGGCAGGGCCCGCCCCAGCCGGGCTTCTTGAAGTCGTTGGTCGCCTGGCGCAGGCGGCCGACCTTCTCGGCCTTGGCGAGGCCCTCGGCGAGGCTCGTCTGGTCGGCCGGGATGTCGAAGACGCCCCAATGGTACCAGGTGCCGGCCGGGGCATCGGGGTCGGCGCAGACGACCACGAAGCTGCGCGCCGCCGCCGGCGCCCCGCTCCAGGCGAGCGCCGGCGAGAGGTCGGCGCCGTCGCAGGTGAACCGCTCGGGAATCCGCCCCCCGGCCGCGAAGGCCGGGCTCGTGAGCCGCATCGCCATGGGCGTCCCTCCCCCCGACGGGCGGCGATCATGCCACGCTCACGGCGGCGCGCCAGGGGGCGGCTCAGCCGCGGGCGGGTCGCAGCCCCGCGAGCTGGGCGGCGAGCGCACCCGCCACCACGAGTGCGGCCGCCGCGGCCTGCGCCGGGCCGAGCGCCTGGCCGAGCAGGAGGCCCATCGCCAGGACGTGGAACGGACCGAGATTCTGGT
>JBBIIE010000105.1:0-11416 GCA_037446605.1 Geminicoccaceae bacterium
CGAGATCGAAGCCCGGCTCGCTCGGGTCTTCGAGCTCCTGCCCGAACTCCGCGAGCTCGCCGACCGCAAGGCCGGGGCCCTCTCGGGCGGCCAGGGCAAGATGGCGGCGCTCGCCCGCGCGCTCGTGACCGGGACCCGTCTCCTCCTCTTGGACGAGCCCTTCCAGGGCCTCGCCCCGGCGCTCGCCCGCCGCTACGGCGAGATCCTGGCACGGCTGGTCGAGCGCGAGCGGGCGATGGCGCTGCTGGTGAGCGAGAGCAACCCGGAGCTCCTCAGCCCCTTCGTCGACCGGGTCGCGGTGATCGAGCGCGGCGAGATCGAAAGCCTCGCCCCCGCACCTCGCCCAGCTCCGCCCTAGACGACCACGACCTCGAGCTCGCCCACTCCTTCGATCAGGGCACGCATCGTCTGCCCACGCTCGACCGGCCCCACCCCCGAAGGTGTCCCGGTCAGGATCACGTCGCCCGGTGCGAGCGTGAAATATTGCGAAAGCGTCGCGACGATCTCAGGCACCTTCCAGATCATCTGGGCGAGGTCACCCTCCTGCCGCAGCGCGCCGTCGACCTCGAGGGCGATGCGGCCCCGGCTCGGATGGCCGATCGCGGACGCCGGCACGAGCTCGCCGATCGGGGCGGAGTGCGCGAAGGCCTTGGCCACCTCCCAGGGCCGCTGGAGCTTCTTGGCCTCGTCCTGGAGGTCGCGGCGGGTCATGTCGATCGCGACGGCATAGCCCCAGACGAGCTCGAGCGCGCGCTCGACCGGCACGTCTTCGCCGCCGCCGTGGAGGGCCACGGCGAGCTCCACCTCGTGGTGGACGTTGCGCGAGCGGCGCGGATAGGCGAACCGCCCGGACGGGTCGAGATCGTCCGGGTTCTTCTGGAAGAAGAAGGGCGGCTCGCGGTTCGGGTCGCCGCCCATCTCGACCGCGTGCGCGGCGTAGTTGCGGCCGATGCAATAGACCCGGCGGACCGGGAAGAGCCCGCCGCCGCGCACCGGCAAAGCGGGCCGCGGCGGCGGATCGATCACGTAGGACATCGCGGTTCCCTCTGTCTCTCGACGGCTCAATGGCGCGCCGCGGCGAAGTAGTCGACCCGACGCTCGAGCCAGGCGAGCCCTTCCGCCACCAGCACGGCGAAGGCGAACAGGACGAAGAGGAGCGCCCAGAAATGCTCCATGAGGAAGTTCGAGGAGTAGATCTCGAAGAGCTGGCCGAAGCCCACGACCGAAACGAGGAGCTGGCCGATCACCACACCCTTCACGCCGCGGATCACGCCCATCCGGATGCCGGTCAGGATCTCCGGGAGGGCCGCCAGGAGGTGGATCTTGAAGAAGCACTGGAGCGGTCCGGCCCCGTAGCAGCGCGCCATCTCGAGGAGCGAGGGCGGAATGCCGCGCACCCCGGCACGCGTGTCGAGCACGACGATCCAGACCGCGAACAGGAAGACGGTCGTGACGATCGTCGTCTGGCCGATCCCGAACAAGAGCATGAGGACCGGGACGAGGGCCGAGAGCGGCGCGCTCACGAAGAGGTTGACCCAGGGCAGGAGGAGCTCGTCGGCGATCCGCGAGCGGCCCATGAGCACGCCCAACGGCACGCCCACGAGGATCGCGATCGCGTTGCCCAGGAAGAAAGCCTGGCCGGTGATGACGAGCGCTTCGGCGAAGGAGGGTGTCGGCACGATCTCGACGAGACGCGCCGCGATCGCCGTGATCGGCGGCAGGAGGATCGTGACCTCGGCGCGGCCCACGAGCTCCCACGAGAGAAGCCACAAGAGGAGCGAGCTCGAAGCCGGCAGCCGGAACCCCGCGACCTGCACGCGCGCTACTCCACGTAGCCCTTGAGCCCGCGCCAGATCGCCTCGACCGTGTCGAGATAGACCGGGTCGCGGCGGATGCGCTCGGGGTCGCCGTCGCGGCGGATCTTGGGTTCGACGATCCCGGCCACGCGGCCCGGGCGCGGCGAGAGGAGCACGATCCGGTCGGAGAGGTAGACCGCCTCCTCGATGCTGTGGGTCACGAACAGGAACGTCTTCTTCTCGCGGGCCACGAGCCCCAGGAGGTCCTCCTGGAACTTGCGCCGGGTTTGCTCGTCGACCGCCGAGAAGGGCTCGTCCATGAGGAGCACTTGCGCGTCGACGGCGAGCGCTCGGGCGAGGCCCACCCGCTGGCGCATGCCGCCCGAGAGTTGGTGCGGGTAGCTCTGCTCGAAGCCGGAAAGCCCGACCTCGGCGATCCAATGCCGGGCCCGCTCCTCCCGCTCGGCCCTGGGCACACCCCGGAGCTCCAGGCCGAAGGCCACGTTCTTGAGCACCGTGGCCCAAGGAAGGAGCGCGAAGTCCTGGAAGACGAAGGCGCGCTCGGGGCCCGGGCCGGTCACCGGACGCCCCTGGATGCGGACCTCACCCTCGCTCGGCGGGATCAACCCGGCGATGATCTTCAAGAGCGTGGTCTTGCCACAGCCCGAGGGCCCGAGGAGCGAGGTGAGCCGCCCCTGCTCGAACTCGAGGTCGATCGCGTGCAGCGCGCGGACCTTGCCGTAGACCTTGGAGACCCCCCGCACCTCGACGATCGGGCGGGTGCTCGCGGCCGTGGGCCGGGTGGCCGTCGCGGTCGAGGGCGCGCTCATCGGCCGGCCCGCTCGGGACGGAAGAGGCGGATCTCGACCCGCTCCAAGAGCCCGATCGTGAGGGCGGAGGCGAGTACGATCGCCGCGATCGCGGCGTACATGCGTGGATAGTCGGCAACCGATTGGTGGTAGGTCACGAGATCGCCGATCCCGGTGGGGGTGATGAGGAGCTCGGCCAGGATCGCGCCGATGAAGCCCGCCGCGACGCCGAGCCGGAGGCCCGCGAAGATCACCGGGCTCGCCGCCGGCAGGACGATCCGGAGCACGATGATCCGCGGGCTCGCGAGGAACACCCGGCCCATCTCGACGAGCGACTGCGGCGTGTGGCGGATCGCCCGGTAGGCGTTCAGCACGATCACGGGCAGCGCCATGATGCAGACGACGAGCGTCTTCGAGGTGAGCCCGATGCCGTAGGCGAAGGTGAGGAGCGGGACGAGCGCGGCGAGCGGTGCGGCTTGGAGGATGACGAGCACCGGCACGCCCAGCCATTCGGCCGGCCGCCAGAGACCCATGGCGACCCCGAGCCCGACGCCGAGCACGGTCGAGATCGCGAGGCCGAGGACGAGCGGCTCGAGCGTGACGAGGAAGGCCGCGGGCAGCGAGCCGTCGGCGAGCATCGCGAGGGCGGCGAGCGCGGTCTCGCTGAAGGCCGGGAGCGCGGGGTTGACCCCGCCCCGCCCGGCCGCCTCCCAGAGCCCGAGCACGATCGCGACCGAGAGGAGGCGCAGCGCCGCGCCGCCGAGCGCAGCATGGCCGCCTTCCGCCTCGACCGGGACCGCTGCCGGCTCCTCGAGCGCCGCGCTGCGCACGCCCGCCTCCGCCCCCGCCGCGTTCACGCACCGAGCTTCTTGCGCGCCGCCTCGAGCGGCCCGAGGTCCCAGAACTCCTCGACGGCGAGGCTGCTCGCCGGCCCCTGCAGCTGACCCGCCTCGGTGTAGAACTCGAAGTCGGCGCGCGCCGCCGCGGCGCCGCCGCCGTCGGCCGAGAACATGCCGGCCTCCACACCCTGGCGGTAGAACTTCTCGACCCCGGCGAGCAGCTGCTCGGGCCGGTCGGCCAAGAGGTTGCGACGCGCCCGCTCCTCCTCGACCCAGGCCGGGTTCGCGACCATCTGCCGCCAGGTCGCGAGGAACGATTCGACGATGGTCTCGACCACGGGCCGATTGGCGTCGATCCAATCCTTGCGGCCGAACAGGGTCTCGTCGGAGGCCGGCCGGTCGACGCCCGGCAGCACGCGGAACCGCCCGCCACCCTTCTCGAGCAGCAGGTTCTTGTTGGCGAGGTCGACGATGGTGGCCTTGATCTGCCCGTTGAGCATCGCCACGACGCGGTTCTCCGAGCCGGGCACGTAGGAGCGCTGGCCGAAGGTGATCCCCTCGCGCTTGGCGATGATGTTGCCGATCGCCTCGGTGCCGCTGCCGCGGGCGTGGAAGGCGAAGGGTTGGCCGTCGAGATCCTTCCAGCTTTTGTAGGAGGCGTCGACAACCGGGAAGAAGACCAGCCGGTTGACCTGGAAGAGGATCTTGAGCGGCACCTTGGTCTTCTGGATGACCGCGTAGGGCGTGCCGATGCCGAGGTCGGCCTGGCCGCCGATCACCGCCTGGATCGCGAGGTCCTCCTTGGAGAAGGAGGTCAATTCGTAGTCGACGCCGCGCTCCTTGGCGCGCTCGAGGGCGAGTTGCACGCAGAGCGTTTCGGTCGAGAGCACGTCGCCGAGGGCCATCCGGACCTTGCCCGCGGCGGCGGCCGGCCGACCGGCGAGCAGCGGCAGCGAAGCGGCGGTGGCGAGCAGGAAATCGCGGCGGGTCGAAGCAGCACCCATCGGTTGCCTCCCTGGCCGGGTCACGCCGCACCGGGCGCACCGTCGGCCGCCGAACCGTTCTCGTGAACCATTGGACTATTGGTTCACGAAGTCAACCGCCCTCGTAACCCTTCTTGCGGCCGCGGGTGGCTCGGGATAGCTTCGCCACCGCGAGCTCGACATTGAACCGGTCCATGCCCAACGGCGAAACCCAGAGTGCCCTCACCCAACTCCGCGCCTGGCTCGCCAACCGCGGACCCGGGGCCGATCCGCGCCTGCCGCCCGAACGCGAGCTCGCCGCCACCCTCGGCGTGAGCCGCGGGACGCTGCGCAAAGCCCTCGCCGAGCTCGAGGCGGAAGGCCTCATCTGGCGTCAGGTTGGCCGTGGCACCTTCGTGGGCGATCGGCCGGTCGAGCCTCGACTCGACCTCACCGAGGTCATGCGGCGGACCAAACCGGCCGACGTCATGGAGGCCCGGCTCCTGCTCGAGCCCGAGCTCGCCCGTCTCGCCGCCCTCCACGCCACCGCCGCGGATCTCGAGGAGCTCGCCTTGTGCCTGCGCGAGAGCCGCGCCGCCCCCGACTGGCGGAGCTACGAATATTGGGACAACCGGCTGCACCGGGTGGTCGCCCAAGCGACCGGGAACGGCGTGCTCCTGGCCCTCCTCGACAGTCTCAACACGATCCGCCGGGCGATCACCTGGGGCCGTCTGCGGCGCGGGCCGCAGCGTCCGGCGCCCGACCATCACAGCTTCGCCGAGCACGAGGCGATCGTGGGCGCGATCGCCGACCGCGACCCCGAAGCCGCCGCCTCGGCGATGCGCCGGCACCTCACGAGCGTGCGGCGTAACCTCCTGGAGCGGCCGGTCGGGCTGGTCGAGGCGGCGGGCCGGCCGCTGCCCACCCGGCCCCCGGCCGAGCCGCTCGCCGGCGGCTGAAGACGCCGCGGCGGAGCGCGATGCCGAGGCCACCCGTTGACGGCACGGGCGCGCCGGTGTTCGAAGATCGCCGGAGCGAACCCGGGAGGTCCCGTTGAGCGGCAGCGAGGGCTGGTCGATCCCGCCGATCCTCCAGCCGCGGGCCGAGGCCTGCGACTTCGACCTGCAGCGTGCGCTGGCGGCGGTGCTGAGCCTGCGGGCCGAGATCCCCTCCGACGCCTTCACCGCCGGCATCCTCGGCACCGAGCGGGAGGGCAGCGCCGTGCTGCTCGAGGGTGGCCGCCACGCGGTCACCATCGGCTACCTCGTGACCGAGGCCGAGCGGGTCTGGCTCACCGCCGAGGGCGGTGGTGCGGTCGAGGCGCACGTGCTCGGCTACGATTTCCACACCGGCTTCGGCCTGCTGCTGCTGCTCGGGCGGCTTCCCGTGCGCGGCCTGCCGCTCGGCACCGCCCAGGCGCTGCGGCCGGGCGACCCGGTGGTCGTCGCGGCGAGCGGCGGGCGCGCCGCCGCCGTGCAGGCCCGGCTGATCGGCAAACGCGAGTTCGCGGGCTACTGGGAATACGTGCTCGACGAGGCGCTGTTCACGGCACCCGCCCACCCGCACTGGGGTGGCACCGCCTGCATCGGCCCGGACGGACGGCTGGTCGGCATCGGCTCGCTCCTGATCGAGGCCGAGACCGGTGGCAAGGAGGCGGCCGCGGCCAACATGGTGGTGCCGATCGACCTCCTCCCCCCGATCCTTGGCGACCTCGCCCGGCGCGGCGCGGTCGATCGGCCGCCGCGACCCTGGCTCGGCCTCTACGCCGCCGAGGCCGGCGACCGCCTGGTCGTGACCGGCGTGGCGCCGGGCGGGCCGGCCGCCGAGGCGGGCCTGCAGCGGGGCGATCTCGTGGTGGCCGTGGCCGGCCGCGCGGTGGTCGACCTCGCCGACCTCTGGCGCCAGGTCTGGGCCCTGGGCGAGGCCGGCGTGGGCGTGCCGCTCGTGCTGGTGCGCGACGGCAAGCGCCTCGACCGAACGCTCACCTCGATCGACCGCGCGAGCCTGATGCGCCGGCCGCTCCTGCACTGAGCGACCCGGCCGGCACGGGTCCGCTCAGAGCCCGAGCCGGTCCTGCACCGCCTTGACCGCCACGGCCAGCCGGATCGCCGGCTTGCGCAGCGCGTGGAAGGGGATCGGCCGGAGCCGGTCGACCGGGAAGTCGAGCTCGCGGTCGGGCACGCCCGTGGCCTTGTCGGCCAGCACCCGGCCCATGGCGGTCGCCATGGCGATGCCGCGGCCGTTGTAGCCGCCGGCGGTCACGAGCCCGGGGGCCGGCTCGCAGAGATGCGGGAGATGGTCCTCGGTCACGGCCACCCGCCCGCCCCAGGCGCGCTCCCACTCGAGGTCGTCGGGGAGCTGCGGGAACACCCGCAGCGCCAGCCGGCGCAGCCGGGCCTGCGCGGCGCGCACCGCGCGCGGCCCGTCCGCGCCGCGGCCGCCGATCAGGAGCCGGCCGTCGCGGTCGAGGCGGAAATAGACCAGCAGCCGGCGGGTGTCCGAGGCCGCCTGCCCGCCCGGCAGGATCGAGGCGCGCAGATTGGCCGAGAGCGGCCGGCTCGCGACCTGCACCGAGGTGACCGGCACGAGGCTCCGCGCCAGCGCGGGCACGAGCCCGCCGCTGTAGCCGTTGGTGCAGACCAGCACGCGCTCCGCCCGCACCGCCCCGCGCCGGGTCGAGACCTTCCAACCCCCGCCCTCGCGTACGAGGCGGGTGACCGGTGAGCCGCCGCAGATCCGCGCCCCCCGGCGCTGCGCCGCCACCGCGAGGCCGCGGGCGTAGGCGAGCGGATGCAGCGTCCCACCCCGGCGATCGAACAGCCCGCCCAGGTAGAGCCCGGTGCCGAGCGCGGTGCTCACCGCCGCCCGGTCGAGCCATTCGACCGGCGCACCGCGCCGCTGCCACTGCTCGACCCGCGCCTGCTGCAGCCTCACTCCGGCCTCGTCGGGTGCCGGCTGGATCCAGCCCGCCCGGACCGCGTCGCAGGCGATGCCTTGCCGGGTCACGAGGTCGAACACCAGATCCGGGGCCGCGGCGGCGAGCGCCACGGCGCGCCGCCCCACGCTCGGACCCAGGATCCGCTCGACCTCGTCCGGGTCCTCCTTGAGACCCGGGATCACCTGGCCGCCGTTGCGGCCGGAGGCGCCCCAGCCCGGGCCGTGCGCCTCGAGCAGGACGGTGGCGATGCCGCGCTCGGCCAGGTGCAGGGCCGCCGACAGCCCGGTGTAGCCGCCGCCCACGATCGCCACCTCGGCCTCGAGCTGGCCCTCGAGCTGCGGCCAGGAGGGCTCCGGGCCCGCGGTCGCGGTCCACAGCGAATCGGCGAGCGGCGGCGGCTCGTCCTCGATCATCGGCGATCCGCGGGGCGACCCGCGGCCCCGGCTTGCGGCCCCTTGCGCTCCACCCTATCGAGGAGCCGTCGGGTGGCAAGTGGCAGGGGGGAAGATCATGCGCAGGACGGTCCTGGCGGCTGCTACCGCGCTCGCCCTGGTGTTCGGCCCCGGCGAGGTCGCGGCCCAGCAGAAGCTCGCCTTCACCTCCTTCGGCGGCGCCTACCAGGAGGCGCAGCGCAAGGCGCTCCTGGAGCCGGTCGCCAAGGAGCTCGGCATCGTCTGGGTGGAGGACACGCTGACCGGCATCGCGGAGGTGCGCGCCCAGGTCCGCGCCGGTGCGGTGACCTGGGACATCGTCGATCTGGGCCTCGCCGACTGCGCCGCCGCGCAGAGCGAGGGTCTGCTCGAGCCGCTCGACTACGGGCAGATCTCGACCGCCGGCTTCGACAAGATGGCGTTCGACACGCACTGGATCGGCATCATCTACTATTCGACGGTGCTGGGCTACTCGACCGAGAAGTACAAGGACAGGCCGCCGCGCGGCTGGAAGGACTTCTGGGACGTGAAGGCGTTCCCGGGTGCCCGCTCGCTGCGCGACTATCCCACGCCGAACCTCGAGATCGCGCTGCTCGTGGACGGCGTGCCGCGCGACCAGGTCTACCAGGTGCTCGCCACCGAGGAGGGCGTGCAGCGCGCCTTCAGGAAGCTCGACCAGATCAAGCCGCACATCGAGGTCTGGTGGAAGTCGGGCGCGCAGTCGGCCCAGCTCGCCAAGGACGGTGAGGTCGACATGCTGTCGATCTGGAACGGCCGGCTCGACACCGTCATCAAGGACGGCGCCAAGGCCGCCTATTCCTACGACGACGGGATCCTCTCGCTGGATTGCCTGGGCATCATCAAGGGCTCGCGCAACAAGGATCTGGCAATGAAGGCCCTGGCCCGCATGGTGGCCCCCGACCTGCAGGCCAACATGCCGCTCTACATCAACTACGGCCCGACCACGCTCGCCGCCTTCGAGGCCGGGAAGATCACCGCCGAGATGGCGCGGATCAGTCCGTCGAGCCCGGAGAACGCCAAGAAGCAGCTCGTCATCGACGCCCGCTTCTGGGCCGCCAACCGGCAGAGGATGCAGGAGCGCTGGGACGCCTGGAAGACCCGCTGAGGACGGGGTGCCGGTGCCGGCGCGCCGGCCGGTCCCGATCCGCTTCGAGGGGGTCGAGAAGGCCTACGGACCGGCCCGCGCGCTGGCCGCCGTCTCGCTCGAGGTGCGCGCCGGCGAGTTCCTGACCCTCCTCGGTCCCTCGGGCTCCGGCAAGACCACGCTGCTCATGGTGCTGGCCGGCTTCACCCGACCGACCGCCGGCCGGGTCCTGGTCGGTGAGGAGGACGTCACCCGCACCCCACCGCACCGCCGCGACTTCGGCGTGGTGTTCCAGAGCTACGCCCTCTTCCCGCATCTCTCGGTCGGGGAGAACGTCGCCTATCCCCTGCGCATGCGCCGCCTGCCGCGCGCCGAGACGGCGCGCCGGGTCGAGGAGGCACTCGCGCTCGTCCGCCTCGAGGGGCTCGCCGACCGCCGCCCCGACCAGCTCTCGGGCGGTCAGAGGCAGCGGGTGGCGCTCGCCCGGGCGATCGTGTTCGAGCCGCGCGTGCTGTTGATGGACGAGCCGCTCTCCGCCCTCGACAAGAAGCTCCGCGAGGCCATGCAGATCGAGATCCGCCGGCTGCACGAACGGCTCGGCATCACGACGATCTACGTGACTCACGACCAGCGCGAGGCCCTGACGCTCTCCGACCGCGTGGCGGTAATCGACCGCGGCCGCATCGTCCAGCTCGACGCGCCCCGGGCCCTCTACGAGCGGCCGCGCACCCGCTTCGTCGCCGACTTCATCGGCGAATCGACGATCCTGCCCGCCGAGCGGCGCGACGGCGGCCTGCTCGTCGCCGGCCGGCCGCTCGCGAGCGACCACCCGGTGCCGCCCTCGGGCCCGGTCCATCTGGTGCTGCGCCCGGAGCGGCTGCGCCTGCTCGCCCCCGGCGAGCAGGCCGCCAACCGCCTGGACGGTCACCTGGAGGACCTCGTCTTCCAGGGCGACAGCCTGCTCGCCGAGGTCCGCCTCGAGGGCGGCACGCTCGTGGCCGTGCGGCTGCCGCCGCGCGGTCCGGACCCGGCGCGGCCCGCCGCGCGCGGCGAGCCGGTCGGGCTCGGCTTCGATGCGGCGGATGCCGTGCTCGTGGGCGAGGAGGGCTGAGCCCGTGGCGGCCACCGGAGCGCTCGCCGCCGCGACCACGGGCCCGGGCAGCCGGGAAGCACTCACCCGCGACGAGCGCGCCGAGCGGCGCCGCCTGCTCTGCCTCGCCGTCCCGGCCCTTCTCCTCGTCGGTGTCGTGGCGCTCCTGCCGACGGGCTGGCTGTTCTGGCTGTCGCTCGTCGAAGGCGATCGGCTGTCGCTGGCCCACTACGCCCGGCTCGTCCAGGAGGAGGCCTATGTGCGCATCCTCTGGACCACCTTCGAGATCGCCTTCGTCGTGACCCTGCTCGCGGCCCTGCTCGGCTATCCGCTGGCCTACGCCCTGGCCCAGCTCCCCGAGCGCTGGGCCGGCCTCGGCCTCGTGCTGGTGCTCGTCCCCTTCTGGACCTCGCTGCTCGTGCGCACCTACGCCTGGCTCGTGCTCCTGCAGCGCCGCGGCCTCGTCAACCAGTGGCTGCTCGGCACCGGGCTGATCGAGCAGCCGCTCCGCCTCGTGCACAACTGGACCGGCACGGTGGTGGGCATGCTGCACATCCTCCTGCCCTTCCTGGTGCTGCCCACCTACGCCGCACTCAAGGCGATCGACGCCGACCTGTTGCGCGCCGCGGCCTCGCTCGGCGCCTCGCCCGCGCGCGCCTTCCTGACCGTGTTCCTCCCGCTGTCCCTGCCCGGGCTCCTGGCCGGCTGCCTGCTGGTCCTCGTCCTGGCGCTCGGCTTCTACGTCACGCCCGCCATCCTCGGTGGCGGCCGGGTCCTCATGGTCGCCATGAAGATCCAGGAGAACGCCGGCCTCTACCTGGACTGGGGAGCCGCTTCGGCGCTCGCCGTGGTGCTGCTCCTCGTCACCCTCCTGCTGTTCTGGCTGCTCGCCCGGCTCGTGCCACTCGAGCGGCTGCTCGCGGGTGCCCGGTGAGCGGCGAGGGTTGGATCCCGCCCGGCCGGCGGTGGTGGCTCTGGGTGATCGCCGGGCTGGTCCTGGCCTTCCTCGTGCTGCCGGTCCTGATCGTCCTGCCGATGTCCTTCTCCGACAGCCAATACCTCGAGTTCCCGCCACGCGAGTGGTCGCTGCGCTGGTACCGCGCCTATCTGGGCACACCCGAATGGATGGCCGCCACCCGGACCTCGCTCCTGGCGGCCCTGCTCACCACGCTCCTCGCCACGCCCCTCGGCGTCGCCGCGGCCTACGGCCTGCACCTGGCGCCGGGCCGGCTGGCGCGCACCCTCCGCCTCCTCCTCACCGCCCCCCTGATCGTCCCGGTCATCATCCTGGCGATCGGCATCTTCTACCTCTGGGTCCGGCTCGGCCTGCTCAACAGCCTCACGGGCCTCGTGCTCGCGCACGCCGCCCTCGCCCTCCCCTTCATCCTCGTCCTGGTCGACGCCGGGCTGCGGCGCATCGACCTCGACCAGGAGAGGGTCGCGCGC
>JBBIIE010000106.1:0-11286 GCA_037446605.1 Geminicoccaceae bacterium
CCAGGTGGCGCACGTTCCAGGGCGTCTTCTCGCCGAAGCGGCGCTTGCCGAGCGCCGCGGCACGGCTTTCCATGAGGTGGCGGTAGAAGGCGGCCCAGCTCGGCCGCGGGTCGGCGCGCAGCCGCTCGGCCGCGGCTGCGATCAGGGCCGCACCGTCCGCCCAGTAGCGGACATGGTCCATCTTCGGCAGGAGCTCGAGGAACCGATCGATCCGCTCGGCGCCGTCGAGCTCCGGCACCTCGCGCCGGGCACCCAGGACGATGTCGAAGAAGCAGAGCTCGTCGGCGAGGCCGATCGAGGGATGCACATCCAGCATGCGGGCCAGGAGGCTCGTGCCGGAGCGTGGTGCACCCACCACGAAGACCGGCGCGCAGTCTTCGAAGCAGGCGCCGAGGCCGTGGGGGTCGGCCCGGCGCGCGAGGGCGGGGCCCGTGCTCGGCCGCCGTGGCGCCGCCGCCTCGATGAAATGGCCGGGAGCCGGTCCGAACAGCCGGGTCTTGAGGTCTTCGGCCCGGGCCACGGCGCCGGGTGCCACACGGTCGGCGAGGTCGGCCGCGAGCCGCAGCGCGTTCCAATTGACGAACCACCAGCGCAGCAGCACCTGCCGACAGGCGCGACCTTCCTCCGGGTCGAGGGGCTCGCTCGCGACCAGGCGCCGGTAGGTGCGCCAGAGCTCCAGCGAAGGGAGGGGCCGGCGCGTGGCCGCAGCGTCGTGCCAGCTCTGCCGCTCCGCACCGCTGCGTCGACTGCGCGTGTAGCGGTGCGGGTGCTCGCGCATCTCGACGAGTGGCGGCTCGAAGTGGACCATGCGGCCGCGCAGCGCGAGCTGGGCCAGGAGCGCCCGGTCGGCACCGTGGAAGGGGCCGTGCAGCAACGAGCCTTCGAGCACCGAACGGCGGATCGTGCCGAAGAAGTCGACGCAGCTGTGCGAGCGCAGCACGAGGGCGGCGAACCGTTCCGAGGGCCGCGCCGCGCCGGTGAGCCCGAGCGGGCTGCGGTAGACGCCGAGCGGGGCACCCTCTGCGTCGATGTAGGCGACGGCGGTGTTGCACAGGACCACGCTCGGGTCCGCCTCGAGCACCGCCACGGTGGCGGCGAGATAGCCCGGCAGCAAGCGGTCGTCGTGGGCCAGCCACTTGAAATGACGGCCGCGGCTTGCGGCGAACGTTCGGTTGTAGTTCGGCGCGGCGCCGAGATTTTCCGGGTTGCGCAGGCAGCGTACACGGCGGTCCGTGGCAGCCCAGTCGCGGCAGATCTCGGCCGTCCGGTCGGTCGAGGCGTTGTCGGAGATGACGAGCTCGAGATCGTCGAGCGTCTGGGCGAGGACCGAGCGGATCGCCTCCTCGAGATAGGCCTCGCCGTTGAACACCGGCAGACCGATGCTCACGAGCGGCCGCGTCTCGGCCATCCTGAGCGTTTCTCCCGTTCGGAAGCGGTTATGCCCGGAACCCTACCATGGCCCTGCCGGGTGCTCGAAGCCTCGTTGCCGTCGCACCCATGCGCCGCGCGAGGGTGCGGTCATCTCGCCCCGGTGCCGTTGCCGAAATGCCGCGGTCGATGTGGCGCGGTCTGGACACCCTCCGCTCGGGCGTCGTCGCGATGAATGCCGCGTTCCGACCGCGAGGCGTGGCGCTCCGGGTCCAGGGGCCGGTCGAGCCCTGGCAGCGGGCCGTGGCGGCGGCGCTCGCCGAGCTGGAGCTGCCGCGCCCTTCATGGCTCGGTCCTGCCCTGGACGGGGCGGGGCTCGGGCCGTGGATCGACGAACGGGTGCCGGATCTGCCCGCGCGCCTGCGCGAAGCCGGGATCGAGCTCGTGGTCGATCTCGGTTCCGGCCCACCCCGTCTCGATCTGGGTGTCACCGTCTGGCAGTTCCGCTTCGGCCCGGAAGGCCGGCCGGGCCCGCCCGGCGGACCCGAGCTCCTGCGCGGCGAACGGTCGGTCCTCGCGCGCCTGGTCGAGCTCACGGGTCCGAGCGAGGGCCGGGTGCTGGTCGAGGGCCGGATCAAGACGATCCGCCATTCGCTCGCCGCGACCCGGGCGCGCGTGCTCGACGTGATCGCCCGCTGGCCGGCCCGGGCGCTCGCCTGGCGGCGGGCCGGGCTCACGGGGCCGGAGAGCGGGCCGATCGTCCGGCTCCACCCCGAGCCCCCGATCGAGCCGCGGGCACAGCGAGTCCACGAGCTGCTCGGGGCGGCGCGCCGTTTGCTCGATTGCGCGATCGAGGAAGCGTGGCGCCTCGGAGCGATCGACGCGCCACCCGCGGCGCTTTTCGACGGATCGAGACCGGCCATCCGATGGCTGCCCGTGCGGCGCGAGGGTTGGCTCGCCGATCCCGTGGGCGTGCGCGGGACGGTTGTGTTGGCCGAGGCGTTCGATCCCGCCACGAAGCGCGGCCATCTCGTGCGTACCGGGCTCGAGCCCGGGGCCCCGGTGGTGCCGGTGCTGCGCGCCGCCCACCACCTCTCCTGGCCGTTCCTGGTCGAGGAGGGCGGCGAGATCCTCCTGCTGCCCGAGGCGTCCGCCAGCGGCTGCGTCCGGCTCTGGCGCGCGGCCCCGTTCCCCGACCGCTTCGAGCCCGACGCGGTGCTGGTCGAGGGCTTCGCCGGGGTCGATCCGACCGTGCTGCGCCACGACGGTCACTGGTACCTCTTCGCCGGCGATCGGGCCGACCAGGACGAGGCGCGGCTCCATTTGTTCGTGGCCGAGGCGCTGCGCGGGCCCTGGCGGCGGCACCCGATGAGCCCGGTCGTGGACGATCTGGGCTCGGCACGACCCGCGGGACCGATCTTCGAACAGGAGGGCCGGCTCTTCCGCCCGGCGCAGGACTGCACGCGGACCTATGGCGGGGCGGTCGTCGTCAACCGGATCGAGGCGCTGACACCGGATCTCTACCGCGAGGTGCAAATCGCCCGGCTCGACCCGGACCCCGCCGGGCCCTGCCCCGATGGGCTGCACACGCTCACCGTGAGCGAGGCCGGGATCCTGGTCGACGGCAAGCGCGAGCGGCGGTCGCTCGGGGCGTTCCTCGCCAATCTGCGCGCCCTGCTCGCCGAGCGGCGGACGGCGCGCCCCGCGGATCAGGCGCGGGCTGCGGCCGGGGCGAGGAGCGCGCGGTAGACGTCCTCGAGGCGGGTGACGGCCGCGTCCCAGCCGAGAAGCTCGTCGGCGCGGCGACGGGCGGCGAGACCCATCGCCCGACGCCGGTCGGGATCGTCGAGCAGGGTCGCGATCGCGCGGGCGAGGGCTCGGGCGTCGCCCGGCGGGACGGCGATCCCGGCCGCGCCGATCCCCTCGGGACCCCGGGCGCCGATCAGCTCCGGCGGTGCGCCGGCGTCGCTCACCACGCAGGGAAGGCCGCAGGCCATGGCCTCCGCCACCGGCAGGCAGAAGGGCTCGTTGCAGACCGAGGGGGCGACGAGGAGGTCGGCCGCCCGATAGCGCTCGACGAGCGCGTCGTGCGGCACGGATCCCGCGACCTGCACCCGGGCGCGGACCGGTTCGGGCAGACGGGCGAGGATCGTCCGCAGATAGCCCGCACCACCGGAAAGCTCACGGCGAAGCCGCTCGAGGGGCCCGCGGCCGTAGAAGGCGAGGGCGGTCTCGAGCGCGGGGGTGCGCTCCAGGAGCCCGAGGAACGAACGCGGCATGAGGCCGGGCTCACCCACGAGCTCGAGGACGAGGCCGGGGCGCTCCTGGGCGAGCCGGGCGAAGGCGTCGAGGAGCAGGTGCACCCCCTTCTCGGGCGAGATCCGGCCGACGAAGAGCAGGCGTTCGCGTGACGGTTCGGCTTCCGCTCGTGGTTCGGTTGTGAACCGGTCGAGATCGACACCGTTGCCGATCGGAACGAACTTGGTCGCGTGCTCGGGGAAACGATTGGCGAGGCGCCGGGCGAGCCAGGTGCTGACCGTGACGACCGCCGCTGCGGGGGCGAGGCGCGCCGACGCCGTGGAGCGGTCGAGCCCGAGGAGGAGCTCGTCGTGCAGATGGAGCACGAGGGGGACCCCAGGGAGTGCGCGGGCGAGCGCCGCGAGGAACGGTGCTGCGCACATCACGTGGACGATGTCGGGACGGAAGGCGGCCAGGAGGGGCGCGAGCCGGCTCGGATATCCTGCGAAGTAGACGCTTCGCGCCATGTGCGGTCGGGTGCCGGGGAGGAGGCCGCCCGCCGCCTCCACGAGCCGATGGAGGGCGGCCGCGGGCGGTACCACACGGGCCACCCGCACGCCCTCCACCGTCACCTCGTCCGCGGGCTCGCCCGGCCGCCGCGGCGCGAGGACCAGGACCTCGTGGCGACGGGCGAGGCGTCGCGCGAGCTCCACGAGGACGATCGCCACCGAGCCACGCTCGGGGCCCGTAGCGGCGATCGGATCGCGCGGCTGGCTCACCAAGGCGATGCGCAGGCGCGGCTCAGCGGGCAAAGGTCGATCGGCGTGCGGCGCGTGGGCAGTGCGCGCGGTAGAGGTCGAGCAGCCGGTCGGCGAGGCTTTCCCAGCGGAACCGCTCCCGGACGCGGGCGCGGCCGGCCTGTCCCATGGCCCGGCGCCGCTGCGGGTCGGCGAGGAGCGAATCGAGCGCTTCCTTGAGGGCTTCGACCGAGCCGCGTTCGACGAGGAGCCCCGTCCGCCCATGTTCGACGGTTTCGGGAAGGGCGCCGGCGCGGCCGGCGACGACCGGCAGGCCCGCAGCCATGGCCTCGACGGGCGGCATGCCGAACGGCTCGTGCCAGAGGGTCGGGAAGGCGAAGATGCCGGCCCGCGCCATCACCGCGGGCAGTTCGCGGTTGAGGAGCGGGCCGCGCAGCACGATCCGGCCGGGCCGCCGGGCGGCGAGCGCCTCGAGGTGCCGGCGCCAAGCCTGCGGCTGGGCGAACCAGGGAGCGAGGGGGCGGATCACGGGGTCACGGTCGAACGGGTCGACGAATTCCTTGGGCGAGAAGTCGGGGGCACCCACGAGCTCGAGCCGGGCCTCGGGGTGGCGGTCGGCGATGCGGTCGAAGGCCTCGAGCAGGAGGTGCACGCCCTTCTCCGGGGCGAGCCGACCGACGAACAGGATCGTGGAGGATGCCGCCGGATCGGAAGCGACCTCGAGGAAGCGCGCGTCGACGCCGTTCCAGAGCGTCGCGGCATGCGGGGCGATCTCGGGGAAGCGCTCGAGCACGCGCGCGCGGACATGGTCGCTGCAGGTGAGCAGGAGGTGCACGCGGCGCAGCCGTGCCGCGGTGAGGTCGGGGGCGAAGTCGGCGAGCGCGTGGTCGTGCTGGTGCAGCACGAGATCGGCGTCCGGCAGGCGCCGGCGGAGCGGCTCGACGAAGCAGGCATTGTTGTGGAGGTGGATCAGGTCGACGCCCGTGCGGGCGAGCTCGCGGGCGACCCTCCGCACGAAGACCGGGTAGTAGAGGCCGGTCACCCGGAGCGGGCGGTCGGCGGGGCGGAAGCGGTCGAACAGACGGAGTCGGAACAGGAGGTGGTCGGGAAGCTGGCCGATCCGCCGGATCGCGATGCCGTCGAGGGTCGAGGCGGGCGGCTCGCCGCGCCGCCGGCGGATGAAGGCGGTGACCGCGCAGCCGCGCGCCACCAGCCGGCGGCCGAGCTCGACCAGGACCACCGCGAGCGCGTCCGCCACACCTTCCCCCGCGGGGCCGATGCCGGCATGCGGGTAGACGAAGGCGATGTGCGGCGGGGCGCTCAAGGACGTGTGGCCCGGCCGGGCCGAGTGGCGATCGGCCGGAGGCTCACGCCTCGGGGGCCGGGCCGTCGCCCAGGCGCGGGTCGGCGCCGCGCAGGACCCGCACGAGGCGGTCGGTGAAGGCGAGCGCCAGGAGGGCCACGCCCGCGGCCATGGCGAGCTGCGGGATCCACAAGGGCGTGGCGTCCTGGCCCTGGCTCACGTCGCCGAGCAGCCAGGAGAAGCGCACCCCGCGGATCGCGTACCAGGCGAAGTACCAGGAGAGTGCGCTGCCGAGCACCAGCACGGCGAGCTCGACCCGGCGCCGCGCGGCCGCGCCCAGATGCTGGAGGACGAGCTCGACGCGGATGTGGCCGCCGCGCCGGAAGGTGTGGGCGAGCGCCAGGAAGGAGGCGGCGGCCATGCAGTAGCCCGCATAGTCGGTCCCGCCCGGGAACTTGATCGCGAGGAGGCGGGCGCCGATCTGCGCCACGATGACGACCAGGATGGCGATCATGAACAGCGCGGCGAGCCAGCCGGCCAGATCGTAGAGGAGATCGAGCGCGCGACGGATCATGGTGCGTTCGACCCGGGCGTCGGATCCCCGACGCCCGGGTCCGGGCTCACATCTTGCGGAAGGCTTCGACGATCGCCTTGCCGTCGGCGCCGGCCTTGGCCAGCCACTCCCCGGTCATGGTCTGGCCGACCTTGCCGAGATCGGCCTTGAGCTCGGGGCTCGCCGGCTCGATCGTCATGCCCTTGGCGCGCAGCTGCTCGATGTACCAGCCGGCGAGCTCCTCGGACTTGGCGGTGCCGGCCGCCTCGGCCTTGGCGGCGCAGTCGCGGAACACTTTCTGCTGCTCCGGCGTCAGGCCGTTCCAGGCGGCTTTGTTCACGAACACGGTGTTGCGTGGCAGCCAGGCCTGGGTGTCGTACCAATGTTTCAGTTGCTCCCAGACCTTGCTGTCGTAGCCGGTCGAGCCCGAGCTGATGAAGCTCTCGACCACGCCCGTGGCGAGCGCCTGGGTGAGCTCGGCCGCCTCGATCTGCACCGGCACGGCACCGAGCAGTTCCGCCATGCGCGCCGTGGCGGCGTTGTAGGAGCGGAACTTGATGCCCTTCATGTCGGCGCCGCTCCGGAGCGGCTTCTTGGTGTAGATGCCCTGCGGCGGCCAGGGCACGGTGTAGAGCAGCACGAGGTTCTGCTTGTCGAGGAGCGCCTCGAGCTTGGGCTTCGCCGCCTTCCAGAGCTTCTCCGAAGCCTCGTAGGAGGATGCGAGGAACGGCACCGCGTCGAAGCCGAACAGCGCGTTCTCGTTCTCGTGCGCGGACAGGAGCCGCTCGCCGATCGGCGCCTGGCCGGTCTGCACCGCGCGCTTGATGTCGTTGCCCTTGAAGAGCGAGCCGTTGGCGTGCGTGACGATCTCGATCGCACCCTTGGTGCCGTCCTTCACGCAGGCGGCGAACGCCTTGGCGTTCTCGGTGTGGAAGTTGGTCTCGGGGTAGGCCATGGGCATGTCCCACCGCTCGGCCGAGGCGGCACCCACCGCCCCGATCCAGGCCGCGGTGGCGAGGGCCAGACGACGCGTGCTGCGCAGCATGATGCCTCCGGGCTTCTCGTGGCGCGCCGGGCTCGGGTCGCGGCGCCGCAGGCACGGTAGCCAGCCCCGCCGGCGCCCGCAACGGCGGGCCGCTTGCCGCCCGCCCGGCGGCCCCATAGCCTCGCCGCGAGCGCCTCGGGGAGGATCACGCGATGGCCCGGATCGTGGTGGCGCACGGCGCCTGGTCGGGGGGGTGGGCGTGGCGCAAGATGCGGCCGATCTGGGCGGCCGCCGGGCACGAGGTGTGGACGCCGACGCTCACCGGGCTCGGCGAGCGCGGCCATCTGGCGAGCCCCGCCGTCGATCTCGAGACGCATGTGCGCGACGTCGTGGGCCTGCTCGACTGCGAGGACCTCGAGGAGGTCGTGCTGGTCGGCCATTCCTATGGCGGGATGGTGGCGACCGGCGTCGCCCAGCGCCGGCCGGAGCGGCTGCGCCGGATCGTCTATCTGGATGCCTTCGTGCCCGAGCCCGGACAGTCGCTGTTCGCACTCGCACCGCCGCAGGTCGCCGCCCGGATGCGCGCCGCGGCCGCCGCCGAGGGGGAGGGCTGGCGGATCCCGCCCAACCCGATGACCCCCGACACCTCCCCCGAGGACGTGCTCTACGCCAGGCCGCGCCGCGTGCCGCAGCCGATCCGGACCTTCGAGCAGCCCCTGCCGGCGATCCCGGTCCCGGCATTGCCACGCGCCTACATCTTCTGCACGCAGGTCGGCCCGGACGACACCTTCCGCCCGTTCGCCCGGCGCGCCGCGTCCGAGCCCGGCTGGGTGCTGCGCGAGCTGGACGCGACGCACAGCCCGAACGTCACCTGCCCCGAGGCGCTCGCCGCGGCGCTCGCCGATCTGCTCTAGGCCCACCCGCCCGCGGCCGCGCGGCCGGTGCCGGGTGCTCCCGGCGGCTCGCCCAGGACCGCCAGGATGGCCGCGCCGTAGCGCGCCAGCTTGCTCGCCCCGAGGCCGGGGATCCGCGCGAGCTCGGCCTCGCCCGAGGGCGGCGACGCGGCGATCGCCGCGAGCGTCGCGTCGTGGAAGATGACGTAGGGCGGGACGCCCTGGCGGCGCGCCTCCTCGAGCCGCCAGCGGCGCAGCGCCTCGAACCGGCCGAGCGCCTCGGTCGGCAGGTCGAGCGCCGGCCGCGCGGCGCCGGGACGGGTGCCACGGGCCGGGCGCAGGGCCGGATCGCGGCGCAGCTCGACCCGGCGCTCGCCGCGCAGCACCGGCCGGGCCGCGGGCCCGAGCGACAGGCCGCCATGGCCCGCGACGTCGACGCTCAGGAGGTCGAGCGCCACGAGCTGGCGGACGACCGAGCGCCAGCCGGCCGGGTCGAGCTCGCGGCCGATCCCGAACACGCTCAGCCGGTCGTGGCCGAGGCGCGCCATCCGCTCCTGGTCCTCGCCCCGGAGCACGTCGATCACGTGGCCGGCACCGAAGCGCTGGCCGGTCCGGTACACCGCCGAGAGGAGCTTCTGCGCCACCACGGTCCCGTCGTAGCCCGCGACCGGCTCCAGGCAGGTGTCGCAGTTGCCACACGGTGCAGCCAGCGTCTCGTCGAAATAGCCCAAGAGCACCTCGCGGCGGCAGCGCGTGGTCTCGCAGTAGCCGAGCAGCGCGTCGAGCTTCTGCCGGTCGATCCAGCGCCGCCGCTCCTCGCGGCCGTCGTCGGCGGCAACGAGCGCCTTGAGGCGGGCGACGTCGTCGAGCCCGTAGGCCATCCAGGCGGTGGCCGGCAGCCCGTCGCGGCCGGCCCGGCCGGTCTCCTGGTAGTAGCTCTCGAGGCTCCTGGGCAGGTCGAGATGGGCGACCAGCCGCACGTCCGGCTTGTCGATGCCCATGCCGAAGGCGATCGTGGCGACCATCACGATGCCATCCTCGCGCAGGAAGCGCTCCTGGTTGCGGGCGCGCTCCTCGGCGGGCAGGCCGGCATGGTAGGGGAGGGCGCGGATCCCGGCCTCGGCGAGGCGCGCCGCGGTCTGGTCGACGGCCGCCCGGGTCGAGCGGTAGACGATCGCCGCCTGGCCCGCATGCTCCTCGCGGAGCAGCGCCAGGAGGCGGCGGCGTGGCTCGTGCTTGGGCTCGACCCGGTAGCGGATGTTCGGCCGGTCGAAGGAGGCCAGGAACAGCCGGCCGGCGCGCAGCTCCAACCGGTCGAGGATGTCCTCGCGGGTCGGCCGGTCGGCGGTCGCGGTGAGTGCCAGGCGCGGCACCTCGGGGAAGCGCGCGTGCAGGCGGGCGACCTCGAGATAGTCGGGCCGGAAGTCGTGGCCCCACTGCGAGACGCAGTGCGCCTCGTCGATCGCGAAGAGCGCCGGCCGCGCCCGCGCCACGAGCTCGAGGAAGCCCGGCTGGACGAGCCGCTCGGGCGCCACGTAGAGGAGCCTGAGCGACCCGTCGAGCAGCGAGCGCTCGATGCGCCGCTGCTCGGCCGGCGGCAGGGTCGAGTTGAGCGCCGCCGCGGCGACCCCGAGCTGGCGCAGCGCCAGGACCTGGTCCTGCATCAAGGCGATCAGCGGCGAGACGACCAGGGTCGGACCCGCGAGGCAGAGGGCCGGGACCTGGTAGCAGAGCGACTTGCCGCCGCCCGTGGGCATCAGCACGAGCCCGTCGCCACCGGCCAGCACGTGCTCGATCACCTGCGCCTGCAGGCCGCGGAAGGCCGGGTAGCCCCAGACCTCGCGCAGCACGGCGAGCGGCTCGCGCGGCCGCTGGCGCGCGCCCCCCGACATCGGCCCCGCTGCCTCGGCCACCGGGCTCAGCGTGGCCGGGCGAGCGCTTCGCCACCCGCGAAACGGGCGCGCCGGCCGAGCGCCTCCTCGATCCGCAGCGCCTCGTTCCACTTGGCCATGCGCTCGGAGCGGGCGAAGGAGCCGACCTTGAGCTGCGGCACCCCCCAGCCCACGGCGAGGTGGACGATCGTCACGTCCTCGCTCTCGCCCGAGCGCGCCGAGACGATCGCCCCCATGCCGGCGGCGCGTGCCGCTTCGAAGGCGGCCCGGGTCTCGCTCAACGTGCCGACCTGGTTGGGCTTCAAAAGGACCGTGTCGCACCAGCCCTCGGCGGACGCCCGGCGGACGCGCTCGGCCGAGGTCACGAGGAGGTCGTCGCCCACGATCTGGAGGCGGCCGCGGAAGCGGGCGGTGAAGGCACGGAAGCCTTCGGGGTCGTCCTCGGCCAACGGATCCTCGATCGAGACGATCGGGTAGCGCTCGATCCAGCCCGCGAGGAGCTCGATCATCCCGGCCGTATCCAGCTCGCGGCCTTCGGCGGCGAGGCGGTAACGTCCGGCTCGGCCGAGGCTCGAGGCGGCGACATCCAGGGCGATCGCCACCTGCTCGAGCGGCCGCAGGCCCGCCCGCTCGATGGCGCGCAGCAGGAGCCCGAGCGCCTGCTCGTTCCCCTCGAAGGCCGGCCAGAAGCCGCCCTCGTCGGCCACGCCCTGCAGCCGGCCGGCCTCCGCCAGGAGGCTACCTGCGGCGTGGTAGACCTCGGCGGTCCACTCCAGCGCCTGGGCGAAGCTTTCGGCACCGGGGCAGACCAGGAGGAAGTCCTGGACGTCTAGGCGGCCGGCGGCGTGCCTGCCGCCGCCCAGGATCTGGATCTCGGGAAGGGGCAGGGTGCGGGCCTCGGCACCACCCAGCCAGCGCCAGAGCGGGAGCCCGTGCGCCGCGGCCGCCGCCCAGGCGACCGCCATCGAGGTGGCGACCAGCGCGTTGCCGCCGAGACGGGCCTTCTGCGGCGTGCCGTCGAGCTCGACCAGCCGCGCGTCGATCCCGTCCTGGTCGGCGGCATCGAGGCCCGAAAGCGCGCGGGCGATCTCGCCCGAGACGGAGGCGATGGCGCCACGGACGTCGAGCCCGCCGAGCCGCGCGCCGCCGTCGCGCCGGTCGATCGCCTCGAGCGAGCCGGTCGAGGCGCCGGCCGGGGCGATCGCGCGGCCGGTGGCACCGCCGGCGAGTTCGACCTCGGCCTCGACCGTGGGCCGGCCGCGGCTGTCCCACACCCGCCGGCCGCGCACCGCCAGG
>JBBIIE010000107.1:0-11123 GCA_037446605.1 Geminicoccaceae bacterium
CAGGCCGCCGTCCACCACCGGCTGCCGCGCGACCGCGGCCAAGTCCCCGATCTCGCTCACCTCAGGCCCGCCCGAGAAGGCCGCTTCATGACCAGAGGCGGCTATCCCAACACCACCGCCCGGGCAAGTGAAACCGGCATGCGGGACGTCCCGGGGTCCGCCCCGGCGATGTGCGGCCTGCCCGGGGATGCGCCCCGGGCTCAGGCCGTGGGCAGGGGAGCGAGGCGGATCAGGAGCTTGCCGCGGTTCTCGCCCTCCAGGAGGCCGGCCAGTGCGGTGGGCGCCGCCTCGAGCCCCTCGCGCACGTCCTCGAGCCAGGCGAGCCTTCCGTCGCGCACCAGCGCCCCGACCTCGGCGCGGAAGTCGCCCTCCGGCCGGTCGCTCACGATGAAGCCCTGGACGAGGAGGCGGCGGGTGAGCACGAGGCGCAGCAGTGCCGGCAGCCGGTCCGGGCCGGGCGGCGGCTCGGTCGCGTTGTACCAGGCGACGAGGCCGCAGACCGGCACGCGGGCGAAGTCGTTGAGCAGCGGCAGCACCGCCTCCAGGACGCCGCCACCCACGTTCTCCCAGTAGACGTCGATCCCGTCCGGGCAGGCGGCGCGCAGCCGGCCGGGGAGGTCCGGGGCGCGGTGGTCGAGGCAGATCGGAAAGCCCAGCCGCTCGACCGCGAGCCGGCACTTCTCGGGCCCGCCGGCGATGCCCACCACGCGCGCCCCGGCGAGCCTCGCGAGCTGGCCGACCGTGCCGCCCACGGGGCCCGTGGCGGCCGCCACGACGAGCGTCTCGCCGGGCTTCGGGCGGGCGATGTCGCGCAGGCCCACATGGGCGGTGAGCCCGGGCATGCCGAGCACGCCGAGCGCGGTCGAGAGCGGCGCCGCCTGCGGATCGACGGTGCGCAGCTCGCCGGCCGGCAGCACCGACCACTCCTGCCAGCCGCCGCGGCCGACCACGAAGCTGCCCGCGGTGATGCCCGGCGCGTTCGCTTCGACCACCTGCCCGACCGTGCCGCCGACCATCACCTCGCCGAGCTCCACCGGCCGCGCATAGGAGCGGCCCTCGCCCATGCGCCCGCGCATGTAGGGGTCGAGCGACAGCCAGAGGTTGCGCACCAGCACCTCGCCGGGGCCGGGCCGCGGCACCGGCACCTCCTCCAGGCGGAAGTCCTCGGGACGCGGTCGGCCCACGGGGCGGCGGGCGAGGACGATGCGGCGGTTGACGGCCATGGGGTTCCTCTCGGGCGGGCGGCCGCTTCAGGCGGCGGCCGGCGGGGCCTCGGGCTCGGGGCGGAAGCCGCAGGCGCGCAGCGCGTCCAGCATGTGCGGCGGCGGCGGCGCCTCGACGCGGATCGGCGGCTTGCCCTCCTGCAGCGGCAGGACGAGCGCGCGGGCGTGCAGGTGCAGCGGCGGCGGGGGCCTGGGCTGGCGGTCGCGGCCGTAGACCGGATCGCCCAGCACCGGGCAGCCCAGCGCCTCGAGGTGGACGCGGATCTGGTGGGTGCGGCCGGTGAGCGGGCGGAGCTCGAGCCAGGCGAGGCCCGCGGCGGTGCCGAGCAGGCGCCAGAGGGTGGTGGCCGGCTGGCCCGCGGGATCGACCTTCATCCACCAGCCGCGCAGCGCCGAGCGCTTGGCGAGCGCCAGGTCGATGCGGCCCTCCGTCCCTTCCGGGCGGCCGATCACCACGGCCCAGTAGGTCTTCTCGACGAGGCCCTGCGCGAACAGTCGGCCGAGCCGGCGCAGCGCCTTGGGGTGGCGGCCGAGCACGAGGCAGCCCGAGGTGTCGCGGTCGAGGCGGTGGGCGAGGCGCGGCGGCTGCGGCAGGCCGAAGCGGAGCGCCTCCAGCATGGCCTCGAGGTTGGGTCCGCCCTTGGGACCGGCGTGCACCGGCAGGCCGGCGGGCTTGTCGAGCACCAGCACGAGCCCGTCGCGGTGCAGGAGGCGGCGCTCGAGCTCGGCCGGGCTCAAGGCGGCAGGCGCAGCGCGAAGGGCGGCACGGGGACGATCTCGTCGTCGGCCGCGGTCCCGTCACGGCCCATCAGGATCGCCATCGTGGCCGGCCGGTCGAGCACCGTCATCGCCAGATGCCAGGTGGCGAGCGCGTAGGTGACGGCGACCCCCGGCCCGGCGAGGAAGGCCCGGGCGCGCTCCGGGTCCGGCCCGCCCGCCGCGGCGTCGGGTGCCACCACGAGGAGCCAGCGGCCGACCTCGAGCGGCAGGAAGGTCTGCGAGGTCCGGGGATGCCGCTCGAGCGTCCGCACGACGAGCGCCTCGGGCGGGGTCGGCTCGAGGTGGAGGAGGGAGAGGCTCGGGGCGAGCCCGCCCTGCCAGCCCAGCGCCGCGTCGTCCCACCGCCGGCCCGGCCCGGGCGGGGCGGCGTGGACCGTGCCGAAGGGCGCGAAGGCCGAAGGCTCGAGGGACAGGACCGGGATCGTGCGCAGGCGCGGGCTCACGGGCTTCGAGGGCGCGGAACCGGGCCAGCCTCGCCGCCGGCGCGTCGGCTGGCAAGGGCGGGCATGCTCACCGGGCGAGCTTGAGGAGCACGATGCCGGCTGCGACCAGCGAGGCGGCGGCGATCCGCCGGCCACCGAAGGGCTCGCGCAGGAGCCGCGTGCCGATCCAGGCGGCGAGCACGACCGAGGTCTCGCGCAAGGCCGAGACGAGCGCCATGGGCGTGGTCGCCATCGCCCAGATCACGAGCGCGTAGGCGGAGAAGGAGAGGAGCCCGCCGAGGGCGGCCGGGGCGAGGCCGGGGGTCGCGAGGCCCTGCAGGCGGTGGCGCTGCAGCCAGAGCACGGGCAGCCCGAAGGGCAGGCCGTCGAGCGCGAACAGCCAGAGGATGTAGCCCCAGGGCTCGCCCGCGGCGCGCACGCCCTGGCCGTCGGCGAGCGTGTAGAGGGCGATGGTGACCCCGCAGCCCGTGGCGTAGAGCAGGCTCCGGCGCTGCGCCCGCGCGACCCGGCCGAGGCCGAGCAGGAGGAGGATCCCGGCCGAGACCACGGTCACGGCGAGGATGCCCGAGGGTGGCAGATGCTCACCCGCGACGAGCGCACCCAGGAGTGCCACGAGCGGTGGCGCGACGCCGCGCGCCACCGGATAGACCAGCGAGAGGTCGCCGCGCAGGTAGCCGAGGCACAGGAGCCAGTCGTAGCCGATGTGCACCACCACCGAGGTCAACAGCCACGGCCAGGCGGCGGCGGGCGGTGGCTCCACGAGGGGCAGGAAGGGCAGGCAGACGAGGGAGCCCGTGAGGATCACGACGGCGAGGCGGAGGAAGGGATCGCCGCCCTGCTTGACGAGCGCGTTCCAGGCGGCGTGCAGCACGGCCGCGGCGAGCACGACCGCGAAGACGAGCGCGCTCACGCCCGCGCCCGGCGCCGCGGCCCTCGCCCCGGGCGGGGCGGTGGCCTATCTGCAGGGGCGGGCCCTGCGCCGGTGGAGGAGGTGCGCATGTTCGTGGCGATGAACCGGTTCAAGATCCAGCCCGGCCGCGAGGCCGAGTTCGAGGAGGTCTGGCGGCGGCGCGAGAGCCAGCTCGACCGCGTGCCCGGGTTCGTCTCCTTCCACCTCCTGCGCGGCCCGTCCAGCGCCGAGCACACGCTCTACGCCTCGCATTCCGTATGGCAGTCGCGCGCCGCGTTCGAGGACTGGACGCGCTCGGAGGCGTTCCGCGCGGCGCACCGCGGCGCGGGCGAGCACAAGGGGCTCTATCTCGGCCCGCCGCAGCTCGAGACCTTCGAGGCGGTCGAGGGCGTGCGCTGAGCTTGCGCGCGGCGGCGGGGTCATTATAATGGATATGGCAATGGGAGACGACCGATGGTCCGCCTCAAACTCCGCCGGATCGGCACCTCGGTGGGCGTGATCCTGCCCAAGGAGGTGCTCGCCCGCCTCAAGGTCGACCAGGGCGACGAGCTGTTCGTCACCGAGGTGCCGGGTGGCATCCGGCTGACCGCGCACGATCCGACGCTCGAGGAGCAGATCGAGCTCGGCCGCGAGTTCATGAAGGAGTACCGCGAGACGTTCCGCGCGCTCGCCCGGTGATCGAGCCGGCCTGGATCGCGCTCGACGCGGTGCTCCTCCTGCACGAGGAGTCGATCGCCGAGCACGGCGGGCTCGCGGGAGTCCGTGACCTCGGGCTGCTGCAGTCGGCGCTCGCCCGGCCGCAGAACCTGTTCGCCTACGAAGGTGTGGGCGACATCGCCCGGCTCGCCGCGGCCTACGCGGCGGGCATCGCCCGCAACCACCCCTTCGCCGACGGCAACAAGCGCGCCGCGTTCCTGAGCATCGGTCTGTTCGTGGCGATCAACGGCTGGCGCCTCGTCGCCGACAAGGCCGAGGCGACGGTCGTGATGCTCGACCTCGCGGCGGGGGAGGTCGCGGAGGAGGCGCTCGCGGGCTGGATCCGCGCCCGGCTCGTGCGGCGCACCCCTCAGCCCTGACGGGCGAGCCGCTCGGCCACCTCGAGCGCGGCGTAGGTCAGGATGCCGTCGGCGCCGGCGCGCTTGAAGGCCAACAGGCACTCGCCCATGCAGGCCGGCCCGTCGAGCCAGCCGCGCTCGGCCGCGGCCTTGACCATCGCGTACTCGCCCGAGACGTGGTAGGCGAGGGTGGGCATCCTGAAGGCGTCCTTGACCCGCGCGATCACGTCCAGATAGGGAAGGCCCGGCTTGACCATGACCATGTCGGCGCCCTCGGCGATGTCGAGCGCCACCTCGCGCAGCGCCTCGGTGCCGTTCGCCGGGTCCATCTGGTAGGTCTTCTTGTCGGCCTTGCCGAGCGCCCCGGCCGAGCCGACCGCGTCGCGGAACGGGCCGTAGAAGGCCGAGGCGTACTTGGCCGCGTAGGCGAGTACGATCGTCTGGCCGTGGCCGGCCTCGTCGAGCGCCCGGCGCAGCGCGCCCACCCGCCCGTCCATCATGTCCGAGGGGGCCACCACGTCGCAGCCCGCCTCGGCCTGGCAGAGCGCCTGGCGGACCAGCGCCTCGATCGTCTCGTCGTTGAGGATCACCCCGTCCTCGACGATCCCGTCCTGGCCGGTCGTGGTGTAGGGGTCGAGCGCCACGTCGCCCATGAGCCCGACCTCGGGCACCTCGCGCTTGAGCGTGCGGATCGCCCGGCAGAGCAGGTTCTCGGGGTTCCAGGCCTCGCGCCCGTCGATCGTCTTGCGCTCGCCGGGCGTGCAGGGGAACAGCGCCACCATGGGGATGCCGAGCCGGGCGCAGCGCTCGACCTGGCGGACCAGGAGGTCGATCGACAGCCGCTCCACGCCGGGCAGCGAGGGGACCGGCTCGCGCCGGCCTTGGCCGTCGAGCAGGAAGAAGGGCTGCACCAGATCGGCCGGCCGCAGCGCGTGCTCGGCGACCAGCGCGCGCGCCCAGGCGGTCCGTCGCAGCCGGCGCAGGCGGGTGCGCGGGAAGGGCGGCTGGACCGCGAGATGCTCCGGTGTGCTCATGGCAGCCCCGCTGCGTGACGAGCTCGTGACGCCCGGTTCGAACGTCTCTAGGACTCGTTCCAAGGGCTGGCAACCGAGCCGCGTGTCGCCCTCGGGTCGCGCGGTTGACCCGGGCGCGCACGCTGGCTACCCCGGCGCGGCGGCACGGAGGGCGCCTTGGCGATCGAGCTGGAGCCGAGCGAGGAGCAGCAGGCCATCGCCGATCTCGCGCGCGACTTCGCCGCAGCCGAGCTCGCACCCTTCGCCGATGCCTGGGACCGCGACCACGTCTTCCCGGTCGAGACGCTCAGGAAGGCCGCCGCCCTCGGCCTCGCCGGCATCTACGTCGCCGAGGAGGTGGGGGGAGCGGGCCTCGGCCGGCTCGAGGCGGCGCTCGTGTTCGAGGAGCTCGCCCGCGGCTGCACCTCGACCGCCGCCTACCTCTCGATCCACAACATGGTCGCCTGGATGATCGACGCGCACGGCGATCCCGAGCAGCGCCGGCGCTTCCTCCCCGACCTCTGCACCATGGCCCGCTTCGGCTCCTACTGCCTGACCGAGCCGGGCAGCGGCTCGGACGCGGCCGCGCTGCGCACCACGGCCCGGCGCGACGGCGAGGACTACGTGCTGGACGGCGCCAAGGCCTTCATCAGCGGCGCGGGTGCCTCCGACCTCTACCTCGTGATGTGCCGGACCGGCGGCCCCGGCCCTTCCGGGATCAGCGCGATCCTGGTCGAGAAGGGCACGCCCGGCCTCTCCTTCGGCAAGCAGGAGGAGAAGCTCGGCTGGCACAGCCAGCCGACCGCGATGGTGATCCTCGAGGGCTGCCGGGTCCCGGCGCGCAACCGCATCGGGGCGGAGGGCGAGGGCTTCAAGATCGCCATGCGCGGGCTCGACGGCGGGCGGATCAACATCGCCGCCTGCTCGCTCGGCGCCGCCGCGGCGTGCCTGGAGCGGGCGATCGCCTACGCCCGCGAGCGCCGCCAGTTCGGCCGGCCGATCGCCGAGTTCCAGCACACCCAGTTCACCCTCGCCGACATGGCGAGCGAGCTCGAGGCCGCCCGGCTCATGGTCTGGCGGGCGGCCGGCAAGCTCGACCGGGCGGCCCCGGATGCGACCGTGGCCGCGGCCATGGCCAAGCGGCTCGCCACCGATCTCGGCTTCTCGATCGTCGACCGGGCCCTCCAGCTGCACGGCGGCTACGGCTACATCCGCGACTACGGCATCGAGCGCTATCTGCGGGACACGCGCGTGCACCGGATCCTCGAGGGTACCAACGAGATCATGCGGCTCGTGATCGCACGCCGCCTGCTGGCGGGGGCGCCGTGAGCGGGCGGGAGCCGATCCGCTTCCTCCGGGAGGGGCGCATCGGCGTCGTCGTGCTCGACCGCCCGGAGGCGCTCAACGCGCTCACCCGCGGGATGGTGCGCGAGCTGTCGGCGCACCTCGCGCGCTGGCGCGTCGATCCCGAGGTCGAGGCGGTGCTGGTCAAGGCGGTCCCGGGGCGCGCCTTCTGCGCCGGCGGCGACGTGCGCGCGGTGGTCGAGACGGTGCAGCGCGACGGTGTCGCCGCGGCACTCCCGTTCTTCCACGACGAGTACCGCATGAACTGGCGGATCGCCCGCTTCCCCAAGCCGTATCTGGCGCTCCTGAACGGCGTGACCATGGGCGGCGGGTGCGGGATCTCGCTGCACGGCAGCCACCGGGTGGCGAGCGAGCACACCCTCCTGGCCATGCCGGAGACCGCGATCGGCTTCTTCCCGGACGTGGGCGGCACCTGGTTCCTCGGCCACTGCCCGGCCGGGGTCGGGATGTATCTGGGGCTGACCGGTGCGCGCTGCGGTGCCGCCGACGCGCTCACCGCCGGGCTCGCCACGCACCACGTCCCGGCCGCCCGCCACCTGGAGCTCGAGGAGCGCCTCGTGGCGGCGGGTCCGGGCGAGGTCGCGGCCGCCCTCGGCCGGGCGCTCGAGGAGCTCGGCACGGCACCCGCCGAGCCCGGCCGGCTGGCCGAGCGGCTGCCCTCGATCCGCGACGCCTTCACGGCCGAGAGCTTCCCGGAGCTCCTCGGCCGGCTCGAGGATGAGCCCACCCGGTGGGGCCGCGGCCAGATCGAGCTCCTGCGCGAGCGCTCGCCGCTCGCCGTGCGTCTCACCTTCGCCCAGCTCCGCCGCGGCGCCGGGCTGGACCTCGAGGCGTGCCTCGCGCTCGAGTACCGCATGGTCCGGCACGTGCTCGAATCGGGCGAGTTCGCGGAGGGCGTGCGCGCGCTCCTGATCGACAAGGACAAGCGGCCGCGCTGGCGGCACGATCACCTGGAGGCGGTCGAGGAGGCGGAGATCGAGCGCTTCTTCGCGCCGATCCCGGAGGGCGATCTGACGTTCGACTGGGAGGGGATCTGAGGGAGGCGGGCATGGCCCGGATCGGTTTCCTCGGGCTCGGCAACATGGGCGGTCCGATGGCCGCCAACCTGGTCAAGGCCGGGCACAAGGTGGTGGGCTTCGACCCGGTGCAGGCGGCGCGCGAGCGGCTGGCGCGGGCCGGCGGCGGGATCGTCACGCGGCCGGCCGACGCGCTCGCCGGTGCCGATGTCGTGATCTCGATGCTGCCCGAGGGCCGCCAGGTGCGCCTCGCCTACACCGAGCCGGGCGGCGTGCTCGAGGTGGCGCCCGAGGAGGCGCTGTTGATCGACTGTTCGACGATCGACGTGGCGACGGCGCGCGCGGTCGCGACCGCGGCCGCGGCGAGCGGCCGGGCGATGCTCGATGCACCGGTCTCGGGCGGGGTCGGCGGGGCCACCGCCGGCACGCTCACCTTCATGGTCGGCGGCACCGCGGAGGCGTTCGCGCGCGGCAGGCCGATCCTGGAGGCCATGGGCAAGGTGGTGATCCACGCGGGCCCGGCCGGCACCGGCCAGGCCGCCAAGATCTGCAACAACCTGATGCTCGGCATCCAGATGATCTCGGTGTGCGAGGCGATGGCCCTGGCCGAGCGGCTCGGGCTCTCGCAGCAGACCCTGTTCGAGATCGCCTCGAAGAGCTCGGGTCAATGCTGGTCGTTGACCAGCTACTGCCCGGTGCCGGGGCCGGTGCCGAGCTCGCCCGCCAACCGCGGCTACGCGCCGGGCTTCACGGTGGCGATGATGCGCAAGGACCTGAAGCTGGCGCAGGAGGCGGCGCAGGCGGTCGGCGCGCGCACGCCCCTGGGCGCCGAAGCGTATCAGCTTTACAACTTGTTCGCCTCCCCGGCGACCGAGGGGCTGGATTTTTCTGCAATCGTGAGGATGATCGCGGGAAAGGACGATTAAACGAATGCGCTAGGGCGGGCGGCCTCGGATGACCGCGGCCCGCGTCCGGCGCGGACCCGCGTCGAGGCCTTCGTGAAAGAGCATTACCTCCAGACGACCCGGCTCATCGAGCGGCTGCATCGTCGGTTCCTCGATGTCATCAAGGCCGAGCTCGACCGCCTGGGCATCCAGGACATCAACAACGTGCAGACGCTGATCCTGTTCAACATCAACGTCGACCAGCTGACCGTGGGCGAGCTCACCGCCCGCGGCTACTATCTGGGCTCGAACGTGTCGTACAACGTGAAGAAGCTGGTCGAGAACGGCTATCTGTTGCAGGAGCGCAGCTCGCACGACCGGCGCATGACCCGGGTCAAGCTGTCGCCGAAGGGGTTGGAGCTCACTGCCAAGATCGACGAGCTCTACGCCCGCAACGCCGCCCAGATCGAGGGCAGGATCGCCACCGCCGAGGAGCTCAAGCAGCTCAACCAGACGCTCACCGGCCTCGAGCGCTACTGGAGCAACCTCGTGAGCTTCGCGCTCTGAGGCGGGCGGCCGGGCTCAGGAGCGGTCCGGCTCGTCCTTGCGGCCGGCGCGCGCGAGCGCCTCGAGCTGGCGCTGCATGGCCTCGAGGCGGTGCTCGAGTTCCTGCATCTGCGAGCCGAGGTCGGGGCGCGGCGGTGCCGTCGGCGGGGCCGCCTCCTTGCCGGCCGGCTCGTCCCCGGCACCGGCCGGGAACGGCCCGAACATCGAGGCGGCGCGCTGGAACATGGCGAGGTTCTGCCGCGCCATGTCCTCGAGCTGGCCGAAGGGGAAGAAGCGGCCGAAGGTCTGCTCGACATAGGCGCGGATCTGGTCCTGGTGCCGCGCGAAGTTCTCCATGCTCATCTCGAGGTAGCGCGGCAGGAAGGCGTGCAGCTGGTCGTCGTAGAAGCCGATGAGCTGGCGCAGGAAGCCGATCGGCAGGAGGTTGCGCCCCTTGGCGTCCTCCTCGAGGATGATCTGGGTGAGCACCGAGCGGGTGATGTCGTCGCCCGACTTGGCGTCGTAGACCACGAACTCCTCGCCGGCGCGGACCATCTGGGCGAGCTCGTCGAGGGTGACGTAGGAGCTGGTGGCGGTGTTGTAGAGGCGGCGGTTGGCGTACTTCTTGACGACCGCGACGGCCTTGCCGCCCTCCTCCTCGCCCGGACGCGACCTGGCCATCGCCTGTCCCCCTCGCCGCCGCGTGACCCGGGCCCCGCCGCCGCGCGGCTCAGCCCAGCTCGCCCGGGAAGTCCTCGCCCTCGGCTTCGCCCTCGCCGGGTGCGGGCGGCGCCGCCTTGCCGGCCTGGATGTCGGCCTCCTCCTGCGAGCGGGCGACGTTCACCGTCACCGTGACCTCGACCTCGGGGTGGAGTGCCACCGTCACGGCGTGCAGGCCGAGCGTCTTGATCGGCTGGTCGAGGCGGATCTGCTGGCGGTCGAGCTGCACGCCCGCCTCGCCGAACGCCTGGGCGACGTCGCGCGCGCTCACCGAGCCGTAGAGCTGGCCGGTCTCGCTCGCCTGGCGCAGCACCGTGACGCTCCGCCCGTCGACCTCGCGCGCGACCGCCTGCGCCTCCTGCCGGCGCTCCAGGTTGCGCGCCTCGAGGTCGACCCGGCGCTTCTGGAACTCGGCCAGGGCACGGTCCGTGGCGCGCAGCGCCTTGCCCTTGGGGATCAGGAAGTTGCGGGCGTAGCCGTCCTTGACCTTCACGACCTCGCCCATCTGCCCGAGCTTGGGCACGCGCTCCAACAGGATGATCTGCACGAACCTTCCTCCGATCGGACGGGCGGGGCCGGCCGCGGCCGGTGCGGCCGGGCCGGGGCCGGCGCTCGCCGCCGCCCTCAGTGCGCCACGTAGGGCAGGAGCGCCAGCTCGCGCGCCCGCTTGATGGCGAGGGCGAGCGCCCGCTGCTCCTTGGCGGTGACCGCGGTGATCCGCCGCGGCACGATCTTGCCGCGCTCCGAGATGAAGCGCTGCAGCAGCTTGACGTCCTTGTAGTCGATCCGCGGCGCCTCGGCGTGCGCGAACGGGCTCGCCTTGCGGCGGCGGAAGAACGGCCGCCGGATGGTGATGTTCGGCGGCTCCACCGACCGCCGGCGCTCGCCGCGGACCTCGCCGCCCTCGTTGTCCTCGCTCATCCCGGGATCCTCCGCATCAGGCCGGCTGGCTCGACATCAACCGCGCTCCTCGCGCGGCTCGCGCTCGCGTCGCGGCTCGCGCTCCTCGCGCTCGCGCCGCGGCTCGCGCTCCTCGCGGTCGCCGCGCGGCTCGCGGTCGCCGCGGAACTCGCGGTCGCGCCGCGACCGCTCGTCGCGGCTCGCCTTGGCGAGCATCACCGGGCTCGGCCCGTCCTCGAGCCGGTCGACCCGCACCGTGAGGTAGCGC
>JBBIIE010000108.1:0-11082 GCA_037446605.1 Geminicoccaceae bacterium
CCCCTGATCGACCGCGCCGGGGCGATCGGCGGCGGGCCGCCGCGCGCGCTGTCCGGTTATCGTCCGAACGGCGGCGCGACCTCGCCCAATCGCGCCTTGACGCCGCCCCGGGCCGATCCGACCCTGAGCGAACCGTCTGCGGTCGCCCGGCTCGGAGAGGGGCGACCCGAGGAACGGAGCGGGGAGGCCGGAATGACGGACGAGCACCGGGTCGCCGCGACCTCGCTCAATCTGCGCAGCGAACCCTTGGTCCGGCCCGGCAACCGGATCGCGGTGCTGCCCGAGGGCCAGCTCGTCACCAAGCTCGGGGAGAGCGGCACGGAGGGCTGGTGGCAGGTGCGCACGACGCTCTCGGGCACCCCGGTCGAGGGCTTCGTGGCGGCCCGGCACCTCGTGCCCGCGGGCGAGCCGCCGGCCGTGCCCGCGGCGCGAGCGATCGAGGCCGTGCACTCGAGCGAGAACCGGCCCGACGTGCGCCGCGACCGCGACGGTGGCAGGGCCTTCCCGATCGGCGAGCCCGGACGGCCGCCGGCGCCATCCGGCAGCGACGCGCAGCGCCGGGACGCCCTGCTCGCGATCATCGACTGGCTCGACGTCGAAAGCGGGGCGCGCTGGCGGCCGGGCGCCGGGCTCACCTTCTGCAACATCTACGCCTACGACGTCTGCTACCTGGCGGGGGTCTACCTGCCGCGGGTCTGGTGGACCGGCCGCGCGCTCACCGAGCTGGCGCAGGGCAGGCCGGTGGCGCCCGAGTACGGCAAGACGATCGGCGAGCTCAACGCCAACGCGCTCTGCGACTGGCTCGAGGAGTTCGGCCCGCGGTTCGGCTGGCAACGGGTGTTCGATCCCGATGCGCTGCAGAAGGCCGCCAACGCCGGCCGGCCCGCGGTGATCGTGGCGCAGCGGGTCGACCTCAACCGCTCCGGCCACATCCAGATCGTCGCCCCCGAGCACGGCGCCTTCACCGCCCGGCGCGCCGGCGGGGCCGTGACGCTGCCGCTGCAGAGCCAGGCGGGCGCCCGCAACTTCCGCCACGGCTTCCTCGGCACCACGCGGTGGTGGACCGGAAGCCAGTTCCGCGCGCACGGCCTGTGGATCCGCCCATGAGCAATGCCCCCGGCCGGTGCCTCGCCGCCGCCGCGCTCCTCGCGCTCGCGGGCTGCGCGGTCAGCGACGAGGGTGCGACCGACTTCCGCTTCGCCCGGCCCGAGGCGGGGACGGGGTGGGTGAAGCTGCAGGCGGCCGAGGCGAGCGATCTCCCGATCGGCACGGGCGAGGTCGTCCAGATCACGCTCGAGACCGCCTTCGTGGCCGACTTCTGGTCCGTCTTCGGCCACCCCGGGGTGAGCGGCGGCAGGCCCAATGGCGAGATCGCGATCGTCGTGGCGGCGTTCGAGGACGACGGCAGGACGCCCGAGCGCTTCGGCACCGATGCGCTCGCCAATGCGCGGGTGGTCTACTTCAACGAGGACGTGGTCGAGGGCCAGTTCCTCAACATCGGGCCGGGCCTGCCGATCTACGGACCCGCGACGTGGAACGGCTTCCCGCTGCGCGTCGATCTCTGGATCGTCGAGCTCGACCAGCCGGGCGACCAGGCGCGGCGCCTGCTGAGCGTGCTCGCGGCACTGGGTGCGACCGCCTTCCCGCCGGCGGCGCCGATCGCCGCACCGCTGGCGCGGCTGGCCGGCACGCTGATCACCGACCGCCAGGACGACCCGGCCTTCCACTACACCTTGACCCTGGGCACGCCCACGGGCGACGGGCTCAGGGGCGTGCCGCTCGCACCCTCCGACATCGTGCTGGTGCGCCAGAACCAGCGCGACCGCGACACCGAGTGGACCGGGCTCAGGTTCCACACCCCCTCCGGGAGGCTCACCTGGGACCGGCCGGTATGCCGCGGCGAGGAGCTGCCGGCGGGCTGCACCTGGCGCGAGCAGACCCATCTCGTGCTGCAGGTGGCACGCGCCCCCAAGCCCCTCGACTCGCCCCGCCTGCAGCTCGCCTTCGACGAGCTCCACAGGCGGTTCGCCGGGCTGAGCCCGCCCGTCGTCAAGACCGACGAGGGCCTCGCCACCGCCATGAACGCCTTCACCGAGCTCGGTGCGGCGCTCGCCGCCCGGGACCGGGCGGATGCGGTGCGGGCACCCCTGGCCGAGCTCGCCGGGCGCTCGGGCTGCGGCGCCGACGGCAAGCCGGGCCCGAAGCGACGGCAGGCGGCCGAGGTGTTCGTCGCCGGCTGGTTCGCGCCCACGAGCGGCCAGGGGGCGGTGCCGGCGCTGCCGGCCGAGGAGCGGCGACGATCCTGGCCCGGGCCGGCGAGCGGATCGCCCGCACGGTGACCGACCAGGGCCACTTCGACGGGCTGATGGCGGTGCTGCGGGCGGGGACCGCCGATGCCGCCACCCGCACCAGGCTCACGAGCGCGCTCGCCGCCTGCCCGCCGGCCCCGCCCCCTGCGCCACCGCCCGCCCCGCCGGCCTGAGCGCCTCAGCGGTTGCCGTCGAGCACCGCCGGCGGCAGGGGCGGCCGGCCGCGCACCAGATCGGCCGCCTTCTCGCCGATCATCATGGTGGGCGCGTTGGTGTTCGAGGAGACCAGCCGCGGCATGATCGAGGCGTCGCAGACCCGGAGCGCCTCGAGGCCGCGGACGCGCAGGTCGGGCGTCACCACGGCATCCGGCCCGGTCCCCATCCGGCAGGTGCCGGCCGGGTGGTGGTCGGTCTTGCAGGTGCGCTGGGCATAGGCCACGAGCCCGGCCTCGTCGCCGACCTCGGGCCCCGGCTGGCGTTCGGCGAGCAGGAAGGGCCGGAGCGCCGGCTGCGCCAGGATGGCGCGCGTCATCTCGAGGCCGCGCAGCGCCATCGTCCGGTCGCGCGGCTCGGCCCAGTAGTTCGGATCGATCAGCGGGGCGGCGCCGGGGTCGGCCGAGGCCAGCCGCACCGTGCCGCGCGAGGCCGGCCGCAGGAAGGCCGAGTTCAGCGTCACCCCGGCATGCGCCAGCCGCGCGACGCCGGCCTCGATCCCCGAGCCCAGGCCCAGATGGAGCTGGATGTCGGGCGAGCGGGCGTCCGGATCGGCGAACCAGAAGCCGCCGGTCTCGAACAGGGTCGAGGCGACCGGCCCGTTGCGGAAGAGCAGGTAGCGGAGCCCGGCCCAGAGCATGCGGTCGAGGCGGGTGTAGCCGTCGTAGGTGTGGTCGCCGGTGCACTCGGCGATCGCGTAGAGATCCAGATGGTCCTGCAGGTTCGAGCCGACACCCGGAAGATCGTGCACGACCGGCACGCCGACCGCGCGCAGATGGCCGGCCGGGCCGATGCCGGAGAGCAGCAGGAGGCGCGGCGAGCCGATCGCCCCGGCGGCGAGCAGCACCTCGCGCTCGGCGCGCACGAGCTCGCGCGCGGCACCCGTGGCGGCGATCTCCACACCCACCGCGCGGCCCCGCTCGACCACCACCCGCAGGGCCTGGACGCCGGTGCGCAGGGTCAGGTTGCGGCGGCCGAGCGCCGGCCGCAGATAGGCGGTCGCCGCCGAGGAGCGCCGCCCGGCGCGCACCGTCACCTGGTAGTGGCCGATCCCCTCCTGGCGGCGGCCGTTGAAGTCCGGATTGTAGGGGATGCCGTATTCCTGCGCGGCGCGCAGGAAGGCTTCCGAGATCGGCAGCGGGTTGACCGGCACCGACACGCCCACCGGGCCGCCATAGGCGTGGAAGGCGTCGGCGAAGCGGTCGTTGTCCTCGGCGCGCCGGAAATAGGGCAGGACCTCGGCGTAGCTCCACCCCGTGCAGCCCTCCTCCTGCGCCCACTCCTCGTAGTCGAGCCGATGGCCACGGGTGTAGACTTGGGCGTTGATCGAGCTGCCGCCGCCCAGGACCCTGGCCTGGGTGAAGCGCAGCACGCGGCCGCCCAGATGGCGCTGCGGGGTGGTGTGCCAGCCCCACGACGCGATGCCCTTGGTCATCCTGGCGAAGCCGGCGGGCATGTGGAACAGCGGGTGGCGGTCGGGCCCGCCCGCCTCGAGCAGGCAGACGCGGAGGTCGGGATCCTCGCTCAGCCGCGCCGCCAGGATGCACCCCGCCGGCCCGGCGCCGACGATCACGTAGTCGAACCCCGCCCCGGCCCTCATCGCCGACCTCCGCCGCGCAGCATGTGGTCGGCCACACGCAGCGCCTGGGCGGCGATGGTCAAGGCCGGGTTGACCGCCGCCGAGGAGGGCAGGAAGGAGGCGTCGACCACGTAGAGGTTCGGGTGGTCGTGCGCCCGGCACCAGGGGTCGAGTGCGGAGGTCGCGGGATCCTCGCCCATGCGCACCGTGCCGCACTGGTGCGAGGGGGTGCGGCGGTCGAACGGGCGGGTGAGCAGGATCGGCCAGCCGGCGGCGCGGAACAGCTCGCGGGCGCGCGCCACGAGGCGGGCGTGCGCGGTCGCGTTGCTGCGCTTCCAGTCGAGCACGATCCGCCCGCCGTCGAGGCGCACGCGGCTCTCGGGATCGGGCAGGTCCTCGCTCATCAGGTACCAGTCCCAGCTGTGCCGGGCGAGCCAGCCGAGCGCCGCCCGCGGCACCCGGGGCAGGTGCGGCTCGAGCACCGGGGCGGTGATCTTGCCCAGGAGCTGGATGTTGCCGAGCGGCCCGCCGCCGCGCCCGTCGTCGAGATAGAAGTCGTTGAGGCCGAGCGTCTTCTGGTAGACCGCATCGTTGCGGCGGCGCGGATGAACCGCGAGCAGCGCCGTGCAGTTGTGGTTCATGAAGTGGCGGCCGACCACGCCCGAGCGGTTGGCCACGCCCGCGGGGCAGACGGTGCAGGCCGAGGCCAGGAGCAGCGCCGCGGAGCGCACGGCACCGCAGGAAAGCACCACGGTGCCGGCGCGCAGGATCGAGCGCTCGCCCCCGCGCTCGACCTCGACCCCCTCGATGCGCCGGCCGTCGGGTGCGGGCAGGAGGCGGAGCGCGGTGGTGCCGGTGCGCAGCTCGACATCGGGGCAGGCCAGGGCCCGGGCGAGCGCCGCGCTCTCGGCGTCCTTCTTGGCGCCGGTGGTGTCGGGGTAGGCGTCCCAGGGCGTGGGAGCGCGTGCCAGCCAGCGCCCGAGGTCGACCGCGAGCGGCAGCGGGAAGGGCCGCAGACCCTGCGCGCGCAGCCGCTCGCGCGCCCAGGCGATCGAGGGCTCGTCGGGTACGGGTGGATGCGGATAGGGGGTCGAGCGCGGCGGCTCGGTCGGGTCGAGGCCGGCCGCCCCGCGCACCTCGAAGAGCGTCTCGGCGCGACCGTGCCAGGGCTCGAGCTCCTCGTAGGCGAACGGCCAGGCGGGGCGGTCGCCATCGGCGAAGGACCGGGCGGCGAAGTCCTCGCGGCGGAAACGGATCAGCACCGCCCCGTAGAACTTCGAGTTGCCGCCGACGCAGGCATGGTTGCCGGGCGAGAAGGGCCGGCCGCGCCCGTCCCACCAGGTCTCGGCCGGGCGGAAGCGGCCCTGAACGAAGATCGCCCGCGCGTCGCGTGCCTCGGGCCCGTCGACCAGGCGCTCGCCGCGCTCGAGCAGGACCACGCGGGCACCCGAGCCGGCGAGGCCGGCGGCGAGCGTCGCCCCGCCCATGCCCGAGCCCACGATCAGGATGTCGGGAGAGACGGCCATGGCCGTGCCGCTCAGAGCCGGCGGCCGCTCTCCGGGTCGAACAGCACCGCCTTGTCGAGGTTGAAGGCGAAGGCGACGCGGGTCTGCGGGCGGACCTCGGCGTCGGCGCGCATGCGCGCGATGACCTCCTTGCCGGCCAGATGGGTGACCACGAAGGTGTCCGAGCCGGCCGGCTCGACCACCTCGACGAGCGCGTCCACGAGGTGCACCGCCTCGGAGTGGCGGTCGGCGCCGTCGCGGTCGGTGATCGCCTCCGGGCGGATGCCGAGGACGACCTTGCGGCCCGGCCGGACGGATCCGGGTGCGGCCGAGGCGGGCAGCGGCAGGCGCACCGGCTCCTCACCGGCGCGCGCCAGCTCGAGGGCGGGCGACCCGCCGCCGTCCGTGACCACCGCCTCGACCAGGTTCATGGCCGGCGAGCCCATGAAGTCGGCGACGAACAGGTTGGCCGGGCGGTTGTAGATCTCGGACGGGCTGCCGACCTGCTGCAGCTCGCCGTCCTTGAGGACCGCGATCCTGGTGGCGAGCGTCATCGCCTCGATCTGGTCGTGGGTGACGTAGACCACGGTGGTGGCGGTGGTCTGGTGCAGCCGCTTGATCTCGGTGCGCATGTCGACCCTGAGCTTGGCATCGAGGTTGGAGAGCGGCTCGTCGAACAGGAACACGCGCGGGTTGCGCACCAGCGCCCGGCCCATGGCGACGCGCTGGCGCTGGCCGCCCGAGAGCTGGCCCGGGCGGCGGTCGAGCAGGTGGCCGATCTGCAGCGTCCGGGCCACGGCCTCGACGGCCGCGCGCCGCTCGGCCCTGGGCACGCCGCGCATCTCGAGGGCGAAGCCGATGTTCTCGGCCACGGTCATGTTCGGGTAGAGCGCGTAGGACTGGAAGACCATGGCGATGTCGCGCTTCGAGGGGTGCAGCTCGTTGACCCGCTGCCCGTCGATGCGGATCTCGCCCTCGCTGACCGTCTCGAGCCCGGCGATGGTGGCGAGGAGGGTGGACTTGCCGCAGCCCGAGGGGCCGACCAGCACGAGGAAGCCGCCCTTCTCGAGCTCGAGGTCGATGCCCTTGAGGATCTCGACCGCGCCGAAGCGCTTCCTCAGACCCCGGATCTCGAGGAACGCCATGCCCGTCCGCCCCCCCGCCGCGGCTCAGCCCTTGACCGCGCCGGCCATCAGCCCGCGCACGAAGTAGCGCCCGGCCAGCACGTAGACGGCGAGCGTCGGCAGGGCCGCGATCATCGCCGCCGCCATGTGCACGTTGTACTCCTTCACGCCGGTGGAGGAGGACACGAGGTTGTTGAGCGCCACCGTCATCGGCGCCGCCTCGCCGCTGGCGAAGGAGGCGCCGAACAGGAAGTCGTTCCAGATGTTGGTGAACTGGAAGATCACGGTCACCACGATGATCGGCCCGGAGCTCGGCAGGAGGATGCGGCGGAAGATCTGCCAGAACGAGGCACCGTCGATCTGCGCCGCGCGGATCAGCTCGTTCGGGAAGGCCTCGTAGTAGTTGCGGAAGAAGAGGGTGGTGAAGCCGAGCCCGTAGACCACGTGCACCAGCACGAGCCCGGCCGTGCTGTTGGCGATGCCGAGCGCGCCGAGCACGCGCGCCATCGGGATCAGCACCGACTGGAAGGGGATGAAGCAGGCGAAGAGCATCATCCCGAACACCCAGCGGTGGCCGGGGAAGCGCCATTTGGTGAGCACGTAGCCGTTCAGCGCCCCAAGGAGCGTCGAGATGACGACGGCCGGCACCACCATGGCGATCGAGTTGACGAAGTAGCCCTTGAGGCCGGCGCAGGTGAGGCCGATGCAGGCGCTGCCCCAGGCCTGCCGCCAGGGCTCGAAGGTGACCTCGCGCGGCAGGGCCAGCATGTTGCCCTCGCGGATCTCGTCGAGCGTCTTGAGCGAGGTCACGACCATGACGAACAGCGGCAGGAGGTAGATCAGGCAGAAGAGGATCAAGAGGCCGTAGATGACCAGCCGCGGGACGATCGCCCCACCGGCCGGGCCGGCGGCCACCGCGCGCGCGCTCACCGGCCCTTCTCCCGGAGCTCGGAATAGAGGTAGGGCACGATGATCGCGCAGATGGTCATGAGCATCATCACCGCGCTCGCCGAGCCGACCGCCATCTGGTTGCGGGTGAAGGTGTAGGAGTACATGAAGGTCGAGGGCAGCTCGGTGGCGTTGCCGGGGCCGCCGCCGGTGAGCGCGATCACCAGGTCGTAGGACTTGATCGCCATGTGGGCGAGCACGATGAAGGCCGACAGGAACACCGGGCGGAGCATCGGGATGACGATCCGCCGGTAGACCTGGTGCATCGGCGCGCCGTCGATCTGCGCGGCCTTGAGGATCTCGCCGTCGATGCCCCTCAAGCCCGCCAGGAACATCGCCATGACGAAGCCCGAGGCCTGCCACACACCGGCGATCACGATCGTGTAGATCGCCATCTCGGTGTTGATCAGCCAGTCGAAGCGGAAGCTCTCGAAGCCCCAGTCGCGGACCACCTTCTCGAGGCCGAGGCCGGGATTGAGGAACCACTTCCAGGCGGTGCCGGTGACGATGAAGGAGAGCGCCATCGGGTAGAGGTAGATCGGGCGGAACAGGCCCTCGCCGCGGATCCGCTGGTCGATCAGGATCGCGAGCAGCAGGCCGATCGCGATGCAGATGGCGATGTAGAGGGTGCCGAAGATGGCGAGGTTCTGGAGCGCCACCCACCAGGAGGGCTGGGCGAACAGCCGCACATAGGCGTCGAAGCCCACGAACTCGTAGACCGGCAGGAGCCGCGAGCGGGTGAAGGAGAGGACGATCGTCCAGATGATGAAGCCGTAGACGAACACCAGCACGGCGGCGAAGGAGGGGGCGAGGACGAGCCGCGGCAGCCAGGCGCGCAGCCGGTCGCCCGCCCCCTGGCGTGTCACGGCCCCGCCGGCGATCGCCTCGGTCGCCATGCGCCCCTCCCCGCTCCCGGCCGGGGCGGCGGACCGCCCCGGCCGCACCGGCTCACCTGGCGGCGGCGACCGCCTTTGGCAGCTCGGCCACCGCCTGGTCGGTGGTGATCTGCCCGTTGAAGTGCTTGGTGATCACGTCGTACATGGCGTTCTTGACGCCCGCCGGGCTGGCGTGGCCGTGCGCCATCGAGCCCATCAGCGTGCCCTTGGCGCTCGCCTCGGCCAGGTCCTTCATGCCCTTCTTGCCGCAGGCGTCGAAGGCCGTGTCGGGCACGTCGGTGCGCGCCGGCACCGAGCCCTTGACCACGTTGAAGGCCGACTGGAAGGTCGGCGACATGGTCGCCGAGGCCAAGGCGTTCTGCGCCTCCTGCCGGTCGGCGCCGACCTTGAACATGACGAACTGGTCGGAGTTGAAGGTCACCGAGCCCTGCGTGCCGGGGAAGCGGAAGCAGAGGAAGTCGACGTCCGGCTTCTTGCCCGCGTTCAGGAACTCGCCCTTCGCCCAGTCGCCCATGATCTGCATGGCCGCCTCGCCCTTGATCACCATCGCCGAGGCGAGGTTCCAGTCGCGGCCGGAGAAGTTCGGATCGACATAGGTGCGGAGCTTGGCCATCCGCTCGAACACGGTCTTCATGGTGGGCGAGCCGAGCGCGCCGGCATCCAGATCGATCATCGACTTCCTGTAGAAGTCGGGGCCGCCGGTGGTGAGCACCACCGAATCGAAGATCGTGGCGTCCTGCCAGGCCTGGCCGCCGTGGGCGAGCGGGATCACGCCCGCCGCCTTGGCCTTGTCGAGCACCGCCACGAGCTCGTCCCAACTGGTCGGCGGCTTGGCGCCGATCCGGTCCATGACCGCCTTGTTGGCCCAGATCCAGTTGGTCGAATGCACGTTGACCGGGGCCGCGACCCACTTGCCCTGCGGCTTGGAGAAGCGCTGCAGGGCGGCCGGCACGACCTTGTCCCAGCCCTCCCTGGCGGCGACCGGGTTGAGGTCGCCGAGCACGCCGGCCTCGGCCCAGTCGATGATGTCGAAGCCCAGCATCTGCACGGCGGTCGGGATGTTGCCGGCCGTCACGCGCGCGCGGAGCACGGTCATCGCCTGGCTCCCGCCGCCACCGGCGATCGGGTTGTCCTTCCAGGCGAAGCCCTTCTTCTGCATCTCCTCCTTGAGGACGTTCAAGGCCGCCGCCTCGCCGCCGGAGGTCCACCAATGGACCATCTCGACCTCCTTGACCTGGGCGCGCGCGCCCGTGGCCAGGGCGAGGCCGGCCAGGAGCGCCGTGCCCGCCAGCAACCGCGTGTGCAGTGCCATCCGAAGTACCTCCCCGATACGCGCCGTGCGCCGCCACCCCGGGCGGCTCCCGGCGCTCAGGTGCGCCATCGCCGGCCGTCGGTCAACGGGACGGCGGCGGGATCGCCACGGTCCGCCCGGTCCGCGCCGCCTCGAGCGCGGCGAGTGCGACGGCGAGCGAGCGCACGCCGTCCTCGCCGGTGGCCGCGGGCGGCCCCTCGCCGCGGATCGCGGCGTGGAAGGCGCGCAGCGCCCGCTCGTAGAGGTTCTCGTGGACGAGCGGCAGCGGCTCCTCGCCGCCGGCATGGCGCAGCACCACCGTGCCGACCGGCCGCTGGCTCGTGCAGTCGCGGCCGATCAGCGAGCCCTCGCTGCCGTGCACCTCGAGGCCGGTCGGCGCGAAGCCGGTGGTGAACGCCTCGTGGCACTGGGCGAGCAGCCCCGAGGAGAAGCGCAGCGTCACCATGGCGCCGTCCTCGACGCCGCCGACGCCGAGCCCGCCCTCCTGGACCATCGCCGCCGCCTCGACCGGCTCGTCGGCGAGCACGAAGCGGAGCGTGTCGGCATCGTGCACGGTGATGTCGAGCACCACCCCGGCGCCGGCCGACGGCCGGTCGATCCGCCAGCCGCGCAGATGGTCGGGCAGGCGCACGGCGTGGAAGACGCGCGCGAACAGCGGCCGGCCGATCCGCCCGGCCTGGACCGCCGCACGGATCGCCCGCTGCGTGGCGGCGTTCCGCAGATGGTGGTTGGTGGCGAGCACCACGCCTGCGCGCCGGCACGCCTCGACCATCTCCAGGGCCTGGGCGAGGGAGAGCGCGAGCGGCTTCTCGCACAGCACGTGCTTGCCGGCCGCGGCCGCGGCGAGCGTCTGCGGGTGGTGCAGCTCGTTGGTGGTCGACACGTAGACGGCGTCGATGCCGGCGCCGAGCAGCTCGTCCAGGCGCGCGCAGGCGCGCGGGATCCCCTGGGCGCGGGCGTAGGCGGCGGCGCGCTCCGCATCGGCGCTCATGACCGCCTCGACCGCGCCGCCGGTGGCGCGGATCGCCGGGATCACCCATTCCCGCGCGATCGTGCTCGCCCCCACGATCCCCCAGCCGATCGCCTCGCGCATCGCGTCCCCCTCCCCTGCCCGTCCGCCGAGTGCTGGCCGAGCCTCGGCCGGGGGCGCGGCCGGCGCAAGGCCGGAGGTGCGGCGGCGGCCGCTTGACGGGACC
>JBBIIE010000109.1:0-11003 GCA_037446605.1 Geminicoccaceae bacterium
GGCTGCCACAGTCTCGAGCGGGAGGGCCGGGCGGAGGAGGCGCTCGCCGCCTGGGAGGCGGCCGTCCGCCTGAAGCCCGACTACCTCCTGGCCCAGGTCAACCGGGCCGCGCTCCTGCACCGCCTGCGCCGCCTGCAGCCGGCCCTCGACGGCTTCGAGGCCGCCCTGGCGCTGGCCCCAGACCTCGCCCTCCTGCACGCCAACCGGGCCAGTGTCCTGGTCGATCTGGAGCTCTGGTCCGAGGCGGCCGAGGCCGCCCGCGCCGCGCTCGCCCGGGACGGCACGCTCGCCGCCGCGCACCTGGCCCTGGCACTCGCCATCGAGCGGCTCGAGGAGCCGCGCCGCGCCCTGCCGCATCTGGAGGCGGCGCTCGCCGCCGATCCGGGCTCGCTTCCCGCCCATCTGGCCATGCTTCGGATCCTCGACGGCCTCGGCCGGCGGGAGGAGGCGCTCGCCGCCGCCGAGGCGGCGCTCGAGGCGGTGCCGGACCAAGTCGAGCTCCTGGTGTGGCGGGGGCGGCTGCTGCGCCTGCTCGACCGGCCGGCCGAGGCGCTGGCGCCGCTCGAGGCGGCGCTCGCCCGCGAGCCCGGCCACGCCGAGGCGCGCCTCGAGCACGGCCTGGCGCTGGCCGACCTCGGCCAGGACGAGCAGGGCCGCGCCATCGCCGAGCTCGAGCGGCTGGTCGCCGAGCAGCCCGACGACCCCGCCCACCTTCTGGCCCTGGGTGTGGCGCTGATCCGCGGCGGGCAGCCGGCGCGGGCGCTGCCCGTGCTCGAGCGCGCTCGGACTCTCGACCCGGGCGACCCCGAGATCGTGCTGGAGCGTGCCCTTGCCCTCTCACGGCTGAACCGCCTCGACGAGGCGATCGCGGGGTACGCGGAGGCGGAGCGGTCGTGGCCCACCAGCGCCGAGCCGGCGATGCGGCTCGGTCGCGCCCACATGAAGCTCGGAGACTCGCGCCGCGCCGCCGAGGCCTTCCGCCGCGGCCTGGCGCTGGCACCCGAGGATTCGGTCTCGCACAGCGATCTGCTGTTGTGCCTCCTCTTCGGCGGCCTGGTCGGGCTCGAGGAGCTCGCCGTCGAGCACCGGGCCTGGGGTGAGCGGCACGGCCGGCCGGCCGACCGCTGGACGAGCTGGCCGAACGACCCCGATCCCGACCGGTCGCTGCGGCTCGGCCTCGTCTCGCCGGATCTCGGCCGCCACCCCGTCGGGATGATGGTCCTGCCCGTGCTCGCGGGCCTCGACCGCGAACGCCATCCGACGACCGTCTATTCGACCCGGCCGAAGCCCGATGCCTGGACGGCGCGGATCCGCGCACAGGTCGATGCCTGGCGCGACGTCGCCGAGCTCGACGATCGCGCCCTGGCCGCGCTCGTCCGGGCGGATGGAATCGACATCCTGGTCGATCTTTCCGGCCATACCGCCGGCAATCGCCTGCGCTGCTTCGCGCTGAAGCCGGCCCCGGTGCAGGTGAGCTGGCTCGGCTATCCGTTCACGACCGGCCTCGATGCCATCGACTGCATCCTCGCCGACGAGAGCATGGTGCGCCCGGGCGAGGAGCGCTTCTACGTCGAGCGGGTGCTGCGCTTCCCCTCGGGCCGGCTGTGCTACGCCCCGCCCGACTATGCCGCCGCGGTCAAGCTCCCGCCCTCCCTGCGCAGCGGCCGGGTGACCTTCGGCAGCTTCAACAACGTGCTCAAGATCGGCCCGGAGGTGGTCGCCCTCTGGAGCCGGGTGCTGCGGGCCGTTCCCGGCTCGAGGCTGCTGCTCAAATGGGCTGCGTTCGACCAGGCGAGCGAGGTCGCGCACTTCCGCGAGGCCTTCGCCGGACACGGCATCGGCCCGGATCGTCTCGAGTTTCGCGGCCATTCGAGCCACGCCGACATGCTCGCCGAGTACGGGGCGGTCGACATCGCGCTCGACCCGTTCCCCTATGGCGGCGGCATGACCAGCCTCGAGGCGCTCTGGATGGGCTGCCCCCTGGTCACGCTCACCGGGCCGCACCCGATGGAGCGCCAGGGCGAGGCCTTCCTGCGCCAGCTCGGCGAGCCGGGCTGGGTCGCGTCGGACGCCGAGGGCTACGTGCGGATCGCGGCCGGTCTCGCGGCGGCACCCGGCCGGCTCGCGGCGCTCAGGCTCCTGCAGCGCGAGCGGATGCGGGTCTCGCCGCTCTGCGACGGGACCCGCGTCGCCCGCGAACTCGAGGCGCTGTTGCGCGAGGCGTGGCGGCGCTGGTGCGCCCGAACGGAGAACGGCCGCGCGTGAGCGCCGCGGCCGTCGCCGTCGCTGCGGCCCGCTGCCGGGCTCAGAGCCCGTTCTGAGCGATCAGGATCTCGAGCAGGACGTACTCGCGCAGCACGGTGATGCCGGACCGAACCTGACCGCCGCCGATCCCACCCGATAAGCCGCTGTTCAGCTCGGTGAGCGCGAGCCCTGCGAACACCGCGCGGATCTGATCACCGACCGGCCCCCCCGCGGTAACCTGGTCCATCTGGTCCTCGGTGAGCCTCAGCTCCCCCGCCTGCGCGGCGACGCCGAGCGTGATGCCGACGGCCGCCCCGAGCACGAGCCTGCCGAGCTTCATGGCGATTTCCTCCGGGTTGGTTGGCACGGCCCATCGGCCGCCAGCCCGGACAGGATAGATCGCCCGGCCGCTCGGCTGCAGACGTGCATCGGGTCGATCACCCGAAGGCGTAGGCGGGCCGACCGACCGCCTCAACCACCGGCCGAGCCGCGCACCACCAGCGTCTCGGTGTGCGGCTTCGTCACCCGGTCGGCCTTGAACGTCTTCTTGCCCGAGAGCGAGATCGACTTCTTGCCGCCGCCGGTGGAGCCGCTGCCGGCGGTCTGCGGCAGGACGACGAGCTGCCGCTGCACCAGCGCCAGCGACAGGAGGGCCAGCCCGGCGTTCGCCTTCGGTTTCACCACGGCGCGCGCGCCGAGGCGCTTGCCGCCTCCGGCCACGACCGCGTCGAGGGCCTCCGGATCGAGCCGCATCGGCTCGGCGGCGACGGGCGCCGCGGCGAGCCCCGCCGCCAGCGCCAGGACGGGCAGCATCGCCGCCCCGATCGTCCTGCGAGCCATCGTTCCCCCCTGCGGGCCGGCTGCCCGTGGCCTTGCCCCGGGACCCGCGGCCGCGCTCCACGTTCCCTAGTGTGCATGCTGGAAGCAGAAGGCGGGCGCCGCAAGCGCCCGCAAGGAGGATCTCCCTTCGGCGTAGTTACGGAAAGTAGAGCGGGGCGGGACTTGTACTCCCGGGCGTTGCCGACCGGCTCGCCGTCGCCGCCCGCTCGGCGGGGCCGCCGCGTCACCGCGGCCGGATCGCCACCGCCGCCCGGCTGCGGGTCCGGGCGCTCAAGCGGGCGGTCCGCCCGTTGCTCGCCGAGCTGTTGTCGGCCTGCGTTTCGGCGCGGGCGACCGGGCCCGCGGCGAACGCGCTGCCCTGCGTCGCCGTGCTGCCGACCAGGACCCTGAGGCCGCCGGCGGCGATCGCATCGAGCGTGGCGGGCTCGAGCCGGGCGGGCTCGGCCCGGGCGAGGCCGGCACCGGTGAGGAGGGTGCTGGCCAGGAGGAAGGCGCGCAGTCGCATGGGGGATCTCCTCTTCGGTGTGCCGCGCGGCCTACGCCGTTCGGCGGGGGCCCTGCGGAAGGTGTCGATCCGAGGGCGGAGGCTCCACCCGGCGGAGGGGGTGGCCCGGACCGGACCGCACCCTCCGCCGGAGCCGCTTCAGGTGTAGTTGTCGTAGCCGCCGCCCGAGCCCTGCAGCGTGAGGATGCTCTCGACGTTCTGCAGGAAGATCGCGTCGCCGTCGCCGCCGTGCTCGATCAGGAGCCCGCGGCCGTAGGTGGCATCGGTGACCACGGTCTGGCGGATCTCCTCGCCGCGCTCCAGCTTGAGCGTGTCGACGCCGCGCTTGAAGTCGCCGATCACGTCCACGCCGTCGCCGTCGTTGAACCAGAACGTGTCGCGGCCGGTCTCACCCAGGAGATGGTCGCCGCCGAGGATCTCGACCTCGTTGAACAGGACGAGCGGACCCTCGAGCCCCTCGAGCGGCACGACCTCGACGTTGAAGCTGCTGTGCACCTCACCGAAGGTCTCGACCAGGAAGTCGTTGGTGATGGTGACCTCGGCCTGGGCGTAGATGTCGCCGGTGAGCTGGATCAGCATCAGCGCCTGGCTGCCGTCGCCGAGGGTGAGCAGGGCCACCGCCTGCAGGGCGCCGCCGATCGAGACCACGATGTTGCCGAACTCGTTGAGCTCGGCGACCGCGAACGCGTCGGAGGCGGCGTAGGTCTCGCCGAACAGGTCGAAGTCGCCGTCGATCAGGTACTTGAGGGCGTAGCGGCCGGTGTCCTGGCCGCCCCAGATGTGGTCGTCGCCGGCGCCGCCGTTGAGATGGTCGTTGCCGGGCAGGCCGCCCTCGGCGCGGGCGCGCACCGCGAACACCGCGTCGTCGAAGTCGCCCGAGTCGGCCGGATGGTCCTCGAGGGCGAGGCGGAACTCGCGCTCGGCGCCGGTCTCGTCCACGAGATGGCCGGTGTACCAGCCGTTCGGGTTCCTGCCCGGCTCGGTGAAGAGCGCGTTGGTGCCCTCGAAGCCGCGCAGCACCTGGCCGGTGGCGAGGTCCTGGATCACCCAGGCGCCGTCCTGCCGGATCAGCTGCAGCTCGAGCTGGGTCGGATCGCCGTCGGCGAGCCAGGCGTTCTCGGCGTAGCCGTTCGGGATCAGGAAGAACTCGAGGTTGCGGTACTGCTCCGGCGTCAGGTTGAGTTCGGCCAGGAAGCGGACCACGTTCGGGTCGCTGTCGAGATCGGTGTTGGCGAGGAGGATGTGCGCCTCGCCGGTGGTCCGGTCGTACCAGCCGAAGGTGTTCTGGAAGTTGGCGCTCTCGGCGGCGAACCGAACCTCGACCTTGACGTCGAGCGTGGACGCGAAGCCGCGCTCGTCCTGGTCGCCGATGATCAGATCTTCGCCCGAGCCGCCGTAGATCTTGTCGTTGCCGAAGCCGCCGACGATCTGGTCCTTGCTGGCGAAGGCCACGTTCGAGAGGAACGTGTCGTTGCCGTTGCCGAGGTCGAGCTGGATCTCGGTGTCGCGGCCGTTGTAGGCCTGGATGCTCTTCTTGCCACCGAGCGAGCCCGAGCCGACCTCGACCCAGTCGGCGAACCGGGTGAGCTCGCCGCCGAAGAGGTTGGGGGCCGTGTAGGGGTTGTTGAGGAAGTCGAGCTTGAGGGTCAAGGGCCCGTCCATCTCGGAGGCGTCGACCCGGCCGCGCACCAGGTTGGTGAGCCGAACCTCGGTGCCGTGATCGCTGTCCGGCCCGTCGAGGAACCCGTCGCCCAGGGTCAGCCGCACGTCGGTGAAGTTGGTGAGGCTGACCTTCGAGGTCTGCGCGAGCAGCGCGTCGTCGAGCTCCAGCGCGACCGCGCCGACCTTGCCCCAGCCCTTGGCGTTCATCCCGGCCGAGAACTTCATGTCGCCCGGGTTGCCGCTCAGCGCGACCTTGACCTTGGGAGCGTCGACGCCGCTGAACGGCAGCACGTTCCACTTGAACTTGGCCGTGCCGAAGTCGCGGGTCCAGGCCTGCGAGCTCGGCGGCTCGTTCGGGTCGAGCAGACGATCGAAGCTGCGCGCGAAGGTGATCTTGCTCACGGTCTTCCTTCCCGGCTCGCGCTCGCGGGCGGCGACCCGCGGCGGCGTCTTGAGCTGCCGCCGGTATCACCTCGAGCGGGAAGGATCGCTTGGTTAAGAGGGACTTAACGGCATCTTCGTACGACGCCGCGTTAACCAGCCGTCAACCGACCCGGATCTCGCCCCGGGCCGCCGAGGCGGCCTCGCCCGGGCCGCCGGCCGCCGCCTGGCGGGCGCGCACCGCCCGGCAGAGCGCGTGCAGCCGCCGGTCCGGCACGCCGAGCTCGTCCAGATGCGCGACCGTGTTGAACAGGTACTCGCAGCAGGCGCCGAGCGGCCCATGCGCCGTGGCGATCGCCTCGACGATGCGCGCCTCCTCGAGCCGCCCGGCGTAGCGCGGGTGCCGGCGGTTGATCGTGAAGGCGATCGCCCAGAGCGGCCCGCCGGCGGCGTGCGCGCGGACCCAGGCCGGACGGTAGGCCTCGGTCACCATCTCGCGCCGCCAGACGATGTCGAGCTCGCTGTCGACCTCCTCGGGTGCGAGGCGGAACGCCACGCCCCGGCAGGAGCCGCCGCGCTCCAGCCCGAGCATCAGCCCGGGACGCTCCCGGGTGCCGCGGCCGAGGCTGGTCCACAGGCAGAAGCGGCGGTGCCAGCCGGGCACCGTCACCACCCGCCGCTCGACGAAGTGGAAGCAGGGGTTCCAGATCAGCGAGCCGTAGCCGAACACCCAGACCTCGCCGGGGGTCGGCCGCCGCGCGAGGCAGGCGGCGCGCGAGGCGGCGAGCGCGGCCTCGTCGAGCACGCCCGGGGCGCCCGTGGCGCGCACCATCTCCTGCACCCATCCGGACCGGATGCGCTCGCGCGTCAGCACCGCCCGAAGCCCCTCGCCACGCCGCCCGGGCAGATGCGCCCTCGCCACCGCCCTGGCAAGGGGTCAGCCGGCCGCTCCGCCATCGCCGGGTGCCCGCCGGCGGCGCCTCCCTGCCGGCCGTGGCGGTGCCGCCGCGGCGCGCAGGAACCGGAAGCTCGTCCTGCCGTAGCGGCGGTCCTCCTCGGCCACGAGACCCTCCGGCAGCTCGAGCGGTTCGTCGCGGGCGAGCTCCACCACCAGCCGGCCGCCGGCGGCGAGCCAGCCGCCGCGGAGCAGTGCCAGGAGGGTCGGGCCGGCCAGACCGGACCGCCAGGGTGGGTCGAGGAACACGATGTCGAAGGGCTCGCCCGCCGCCGGCAGGCGGGTGGCATCCGCGACCAGGAGGCGGACCCGGCCGGCCTCGCCCAGATGCTCGAGGTTGGCGCGGATGGCCCGCACCGCCTCGGGGTCGCGCTCGACCAGGAGCACGGCTTCGGCCCCGCGCGAGGCGGCCTCGAGCCCGACCGCGCCCGAGCCCGCGAACAGATCGAGGAACCGGGCCCCGGCGAGCGGGGGCGAGCCGTGCTCGAGGATGCCCATGAGCGCCTCGCGCGCCCGGTCGCCGGTCGGCCGCGTGGCGAGCCCGGCGGGCGCCGCGATCCGCCGCCCGCGATGCCGCCCGGCGATGATCCGCAAGGCCGCCTCACCCGGCGCCGGCGGCGGCCGGCCGGTGCCGGCGCGGCGTCGGGGCCAGGGCCGAGCCGAGCTGCTCCCGGAGGATCTTGCGCGGCACCTCCTCGACCGCCCCGCGCGGCAGGTGGCCCAGCTGGAACGGGCCGTAGGCGATCCGGATCAGCCGGTTGACGACGAGCCCGAGCGCCTCGAGCACGCGCCGCACCTCGCGGTTCTTGCCCTCGCGCAGGCCGAGCGTCAGCCAGACGTTGCGGCCCTGCACCCGGTCGAGCCGCGCCTCGATCGGCCCGTAGCTCACGCCCGCCACGGTGATCCCGCGCGCCAGCCCGGCGAGTGCCGCATCGTCGGCGGTGCCGAAGGCGCGCACCCGGTAGCGCCGGATCCACCCGGTCGCGGGCAGCTCCAGGCGACGCTTGAGCTCGCCGTCGTTGGTGAGCAGCAGGAGCCCCTCCGAGCCGAGGTCGAGCCGGCCGATCGGCATCAGCCGCGGCAGGCCGGGCGGCAGCCGCTCGACGAAGGTGGGTCGGCCCTCGGGGTCGCGCGCGCTGGTCAGCACGCCGGCCGGCTTGTGGTAGCGGAACAGCCGCGTCGGCTCGGGCTCGGGCAGGGGCTCGCCATCGACCGTGACCGTCTGCCCGGGCAGCACGTCCAGGGCCGGGCCCAGGACCACGCTGCCGTCGACCGCCACCCGGCCGGCACGGATCCACGCCTCCGCGGTCCGCCGCGAGCAGAGCCCGGCCCGCGCGATCCGCTTGGCCAGCCGCTCGCCGGGCTTGGCGGCCGGCTCCGTCCGGTGCCGCCGGCGCGGACGGAGCGCGCCGCTCATCGGGCCGCGGACGGGAGCCGGACGGCACCCCGCCGGTCGCGGCAGGCGGCGACGAAGCCCTCGAGGATCGCCGTGTCGCCGGGGCCGATCCGGTACTCGGGGTGCCACTGCACACCCAGGCAGAAGGCCCGGCGCGGGTCCTCGATCGCCTCGATCACGCCGTCCGGGGCGCGCCCGCTCACCACGATGCCGGGCCCGACCGTCTCGGCCGCCTGGTGGTGGGCGCTGTTGACCGGCAGCCACTCGGCCGCGGTCAGCCGGTGCAGGAGCGTGCCCGGCTCGACCAGCACCTCGTGGCCCGGCTCGGTGCGCGGGTTCGGCTGCTCGTGCGCGAGTGCGTCCGGAACCGCGTCCGGGATGTGCTGGATCAGCCGGCCGCCGAGCACGACGTTGAGGAGCTGCTGGCCGCCGCAGATGCCGAGGAGCGGCAGGTCGGCGGCGAGCGCGCCCTCGGTGATCGCCCACTCGAAGCGGGTGCGCCGCTCCTTGAGGCGGACGGTGGCGTGGCGCTCGCCGGCCCCGTAGAGCGCCGGGTCGATGTCGAAGGCGCCGCCGGTCACCACGAGCCCGTCGATCAGCGCCAGGTACTCGGCCACGAGCGCGGGCTCGTGCGGCAGCGCGACCGGCACGGCGCCGGCCGCCGCCAGCACGTCGCAATAGTTCTCGCGCAACGCGTACCAGGGGAGCTTGGCGTAGCCACCGGGCGGCTCGCTGTCGAGCGTGACGCCCACGACCGGGCGGCGGGGGCTCGTGCGCATGGCCGCGCAGAGGTAGCGATCCGGGCGCAGGACGGCAAGGGAAGCACCATGCTCGCCACCCTCGAGACCCGCCTCGGGATCGGCCCGGCCGACCTCCTGGCCCCCCTCCTGTTCCTCGCCGCCTGGGTCGGCTACGCGCGCTGGGCGGACTCGCCCGGGCGGCCGAGCCTGATGGCGCGCATGCACGAGTACCGGCTCGTGTGGATGCGCCGCATGCTCGGCCGCGAGAACCGCGTCGCCGACCTGCAGGTGGTGCAGGTGCTGGTCGCCAACATCGCCTTCTTCGCGAGCTCCTCGATCCTCCTGATCGGCGGACTGGTCGCCGTGCTCGGCGCGCGCGACCAGGCGCTCGCCATCCTGGCCGAGCTGCCTCTCGCGGCACCGGGCGGCCGGACCCTGTTCGACGCCAAGGTTCTGTTGATGATCCTCGTGTTCGTCTACGCCTTCTTCAAGTTCACCTGGACGCTCCGCCAGTTCAACTACGTGGCGATCCTGATCGGCGCGGCGCCGCCGCCGGCGGAGGCCGGCTCGGCGGCGGCCGAGCAGCTGATCCAGCGCGCGGCGCGCATGGCGACGCGGGCCGCCGACCACTTCAACAAGGCGATGCGCGCCTATTATTTCGGCCTCGCGGGGCTCGCCTGGTTCGTCCACCCGCTGCTCTTCGCCGCGGCGGCCCTCTGGGTGGTGCTGGTGAGCTGGCGGCGCGAGTTCCGCTCGCACAGCCTGACCGTGCTCGGGCCGGTCGGCGAGCCGCTCGACGGCGGGCCGCCTCAGCCCGCCTCGCGCTCCTCGCCGTAGATCCCGGCTTCCATGGCCTCGCAGAACGCGACGAGGTTGGCGAACCCCTGCGCCACGCGCTTGAGCCGGCCCTCGATCGGCACGAGCAGGATGTTGGCGAGGAAGCCGAACGCCACGGCGTCGATCGTGGTGAGCTGCTCGCCCATGAGGAAGGGCTTGTCGCCCAGATGGGTCGAGAGGGCACGGAGATCCTCGCGGGCGAGCTCCTCGAGCTCCTCGGGGTCGTGCCGGCCGAGGCCCTGCAGGTGCAGCATGCGGCGCATACGGGCGCGCAGGGTCCACCGGCCGAGCGGCCGGAGCGCCGCCGGGAACGGTGCGAAGAACCCCTGGGCCACGCTCGACCAGCCCTCCGGGTCGACCCAGCGCGCCCAGACGATGAGGAAGTAGAGATGCTCTTCCAGGAGGCGCTGCAGGCAGAGCGCCTCGGCGCGCTGCCGGTCGCTCAGCGCGGCATCCGGGTCGATCCCGCGGCTGGCCTTGAGATGCGCCACGATCCGGCTCGAGTCGCACACCAGCCGGTCGCCGTCGCGGATGCAGGGCAGCTTGCCCTTGGGCATCCGGTCCGGGCGCGTGCTCTCCTCGATCGTGAAGGGGATGTCGGCGAGCCGCAGCCAGGTCTCGAGCTTGAGGGCGAAGGGGCTGACGTTGCGGCCCCACACGCGCGGGAACTGGACCAGGACGACCGGCGCGGGCGCGGGCCGCTCGCCCCGCCCCTGCCGCACGGCCTCCTGCGCCGCCGCCATCCCCTGCCTCCTCGCGCGCCCATATGCGCCGGCCGACCGCGGATCGGGCCGGCCCGGTCGAACGAGACTAGGCGCCCGGCCGCCCACGGCAAGCCGGGCCGGCCTCAGTCGGGCCGCCGGCACTCCTCGAGCCGGATCCGCCGCCCCGGCAGACCCAGGAAGTCGCGCGGCCGGCAGGTCAGCAGGAGGACCTGCAGCCGTGTGGCCGCGCCCGCCAGGATCGCCTGCATGCGCTCGAACCGCGCCTCGTCGGCGAACACCAGCGCGTCGTCGAGGATCAGGCAGGGCGCCTCGCCCTCGCGCTCGAGCAGGAGCTCGGCGAGCGCCAGGCGGACCAGGATGGCGAGCTGCTCGCGGGTGCCGACCGAGAGCGTGTCCAGGGCCTCGGAGACACCGTCGCGGAGCAGCTTGCGCGGCGCCAGGCTCGCCGGATCGAGCACCGGCTCGGCATCCGGCCACAGATGCCGCAGGAGCGGCGCCAAGCGTGCCCGCACGGGCTCGACCAGCCGGTCGCGGACCGCCTTCTCGGCCGTCTCCAGCTCGTCCGCGAGCAGCCGCCAAGCGGCCGCCTCGCGCTCGAGCGCGGCCCGCTGCCGGGCGAGCGCCTCGAGCTCCGGCTCGAGCTCCTCGAGCCGGCTCGAGCAGGCCTCGGCACCCAGCCCCCGGGCCTCCCCCTCGAGCCGGTCGAGATCGGAAGAGC
>JBBIIE010000110.1:0-10969 GCA_037446605.1 Geminicoccaceae bacterium
GCGGGCGGCTCCTCGGCTGGTGGTTCGGCCTCGGGCGTTGCGGCCTCGGCCGGGCCCGGCTCGGCCGAGGCTGGCGGCGCGGTGCCGTCCAGCCGCGCCCGGAGCAGGGCGAGCTCGGCCTCCAGCCGCCGCACCCGGTTGCGCGTGCTCCAGGCGACGAACGGTCCGGTGAGGAAGAACAGCGCCGCGGCCAGGAGGAGCAGCGTCCAGAGGAGCTCGTCCACCATCCGCGTCCCCGGCCCGAGTTCCCGGCGGGCGGCCATGCGCCGCCCCGCTGGCCGCCCGTCGCCCGCGGCGCTACATAGCGGCCGGCCCGGCCACAGGACGACAGGGAACGGCACCCCGATGCGCTACCTGCACACCATGATCCGCGTCAGCGACCTCGACAAGTCGCTCGACTTCTTCTGCAACAAGCTCGGCATGCGCGAGGTCCGCCGCATCACCAACGAGCAGGGTCGCTTCACCCTGGTCTTCCTCGCCGCACCCGACGACACCCTGACCGGCCCCGAGAACCGGCGCTCGCCCCTGGTCGAGCTGACCTGGAACTGGGATCCCGAGGTCTACACCGGCGGCCGCAACTTCGGGCATCTGGCCTACGAGGTCGACGACATCTACGCGCTCTGCCAGCGGCTGATGGATGCCGGGATCACCATCAACCGGCCGCCGCGCGACGGCAACATGGCCTTCATCAAGACCCCGGACGGGATTTCGATCGAGCTCCTGCAGAAGGGTGCGCCCAAGCCGCCGGCCGAGCCCTGGAAGTCGATGCCCAACACCGGCACCTGGTGAAACGAACCGGGAGCGGGCGGCGCCGGCACGGCGCCGAGCGAGCCTAGGGTTCCCGCGCCTCGAGCCCGATCATCCAGCCCTCCACCGGCAGGGCCGTGCCCGGGACCGGATCGCCGGCGGGGCTGTGGCCCTCGACGACCGCGAGCAGGAGCAGGCAGCCGACGAGTGCGTCGAAGCCGTGGTCGCGGCGCACGGGGAAGCCGGCGCGCGCCTCGTCCAGGAGCTCGGCATCGAGCCCGGCCGCGAGCGTCTCGGCCAGCGCCAGGAGACGGCCGGCCCGCGCCGCCCGGTCGGTAGGCCGGCTCTTGGCGAAGCGGGGCAGGCCCAGGAGCCGGTAGGCGAGGCCCGGATAGGTCTCGGCCACCACCGCGCGCGGCGCGCCGAGCAGTCCCCGAAGCGGCCCGTCGAACGGCCAGAGGGCGACGCGCGCGAGCGCCGGCCGCAGGAGCTCGCGCCAGATCGCGAGCGCCGCCCGGCCGCACTGCTTGGGCCCGAGCGTCCAGAACAGGCAGTTGGCGGCGGCCAGCCGGTCGCATTGCCGGAGATGGGTGGCGAAGCGGCCGAGCCCCAGCCCCTCCTCGAGCAGGGCGCGCCGCGCCCCGCCCGGCCGGGCCGGATAGAAGGGGCGCGCGAGGCTGGGCAGGGCCGGCGGGGCGACCGGCGTCCAGAACGGATCGTCGGGCGCGAGGCCGGCGAGGAAGGCCCGGAACGAGCCGATCCCGCGCGCCCCAGCATAGGCCCGGGGCAGGCCCAGCGGCGCGTCGAAGCCGAGCAGGGCCCCGGGCGTGGCGAGGAGCTCGGGCAGGACGGCCGGGGCCGCTGGCCGCAGCGTCCATCCCCGGGCGCCCGGGCCGGGCTCGGCGAGCACGAGCGCGCGCCCCGCGTCGGCGGCCGACCAGTCGGCGTGCGCCACGAGGCTCGGGCGCCGGCTCACCGTCGGGCGAGGACGACCTGGCGCGGGCCGTCGACGCCGGCGATCTCGCGCACGAGCTTGGCGAGGACCGCGCGGCGGAAATCGTCGAAGTCGGTCGCCACGATCATGAACGATCCGGGCCCGCCGATCACGTGGCGCTCGTAGTAGTCGTCGAGCGCCACCTGCCTCGGCGTCGGCATGCCGAACGGCTGCGGCCGGTCGTTGAGGATCGGCAGGCCGTTGATGACCAGACCCTTGTCGAGCGCATCCCAGCGCGCCTCCTCGACCGGCCGGCCGTTGTTGTTGGTGCCGTCGCCCGACACGTCGATCACCAAGCGCTCGCCCTGGTAGCCGTTGTTCTCGAAGAGCCGGGCGGCGTAGTCGATTCCCCCGGAGATCGAGGTCCAGCGGCCGCGCGCGATCGGCGCCTCGGCGAGCTGCGATGCGAGCTGCTCGCAGGCCTCGGGACCGTCGAGCAGGGTCCAGCCCACCACCGTCCGCTGGTCGTTCGACCCGGCCCATTCGACATAGGCCACGGCGATCCGCTGCAGCGCGCCCTGCTCGATCGCACGGTGCACGAGCGGGTCGCGCAGCGCTTCGACATAGCCCTGCCGCTGCTGCTGCGCCTCGACATCGTCGACGCTGCCGGAGACGTCGACCGCGAGCACCAGCTCGAGGTCGACCGGCAGCTCCTGCGCGCGCAGCGGGCCGCCGGCGAGCACCGCGACTGCCGCGAGCCCGCCGAGGATGGGCGACCGTCGCATCGAAGCCTCCCTCCGTCGCATCGATGGTCACGTTGACCCGGCGGCGCGGCCGCGGCAAGGGCGCATCGGGGAGCACGCCTCCGGGAGGACCTCCGCATGCTCGCTCCGCTGCGCCGTGGCGGCGTTCCCGACCCCGCCGCCCTGCTCGGCCTGGCCGGCCTCCTCCCGTTCGTGGTGGGCGCCCTCGCCACGCTCGACGGCGGCCCGCTCGGCCGCTGGGCGCCGTCCGCCCTGCTCGGCTACTCGGCCGTCATCCTGTCCTTCATGGGCGGGGTGCACTGGGGCCTCGCCATGGCCGCCGAGCGGCCGTCCTGGCTGCGCTACGGCGCCAGCGTGGTTCCGGCGCTGCTCGGCTGGGCGGCGCTCCTGATCGGCGGCGGGCTCGCCTTCCTCCTCCTGGTGGCGAGCTTCGCCTCGCTGCTCGCCTACGATCTGGGCGCCGTGCGCGCCGGCGAGGCGCCCGCCTGGTACCCGCGCCTGCGCTGGCCCTCGACCCTCGTCGTGACGCTCTGCCTGCTGCTCGCGGCGCTCTCCGGCTAGGCGCCCCGGTCGTCCGGAGCCGGCGCGCCGCGCGCCATTCCGTGGTAGGCGCGGTCGGGCATCATGTCGATCGCCGAGGCCATGCGGTTGCTCATGTTGAAGAACGCGGCCACGGCGGCGACGTCCCAGATGTCGCGGTCGGAGAGCCCGACCGCGCGCAGCGCCTGCCGGTCCGGCTCCTCGATGCGGTGCGAGGCCTCGGTCAGCTTGGCGGCGAAGTCGAGCATCGCCCGCTGCCGCGCCGGCAGTCGCGCCACCCTGTAGTTCATGACGAGCATCTCGCCGAGCTCGGGATCACCCGACAGCTCGCGCACCGCCGCCCCGTGCGCAACCAAGCAATAATAGCACCGATTGATCGAGGACACCACCACCGCGATCATCTCGCGTTCGAGCTTGGACAAGCCCGATTCGCCGAGCATGAGCTCGTTGTACATCGTCGTGAAGCCAAAGAGCTTCCTGTCGTCGAAGCTGTAGGCCTTGAGGACGTTGGGGTAGAGCCCGATCTTCTCGACGCACTTGTCCCAGTAGCGGCCGGTCGCCTCGGAGACCTCGGCCCGGGTCGGCACCGGCACGCCGGCGAGCGCGTGCACTTGGTCGGGCTGGGGCATGGCGGATCCCTCGCTGCTGGTCGGGACCCGCTCTAGCCCAGGCGCGCCCGACGGTCGACGGGTGTCCATCCAATTGTCATCGCGCCGTCGAGATGGAATGATTCAAGGCGCTCCGGACCAGCCGCGGGCGGGGTCCCGCGGAACCGCCCGGGAGCCAGGGAGTCACAGGAATGGACCAGAAGCCGCTGACGCGGTCGCAGGCCTTCGACGCCGCCGAGAATGTCGGCCGCAACCCGACCGCCAACCCGACCATCGGCGACGTGATCGCCGCCCGCCTCGGCCGCCGCGACCTGATGCGCGGCATCCTGGGCACGACCGCCATCGCCGCCACGCTCGGGCCGATGGCGCTCGCCGCCGCCCGCCCGGCCGCGGCCGCCGGCCAGGGCAACTTCGTCTTCGAGGAGGTCCCGGTCAACATCGGCCCGGACTTGCTGGTCGCCAAGGGTCACAAGGCCCAGGTGCTGATCCGCTGGGGCGACCCGGTCCTGCCCGGCGCCCCGCCCTTCGACCCGATGGCGCAGACCGGCGCCAAGCAGGCCGCCCAGTTCGGCTACAACAACGACTATCTGGGCTACCTGCCGATCGACGGCAGCTCCGAGCACGGCCTCCTGTGCGTCAACCACGAGTACACCAACGAGGAGCTGATGTTCCCGGGCATGGGCGGCCGGCAGGACACCAAGGAGGCCGGCTTCGCCAAGATGACGCCCGAGCTCGCCCGGATCGAGATGATGGCGCACGGCGGCACCGTGCTCGAGGTCAAGAAGGAGGGCGGCGGTTGGCGGGTGGTCGCGGGCAGCGGTTACGCTCGACGGATCACCGCCGAAACGCCCATGGAGATCACCGGGCCCGCCGCCGGTCACGAGCGGATGCGGACCTCGGCCGACCCGACCGGGACCCGGGTCCTGGGCATGCTCAACAATTGCGCCGGCGGGCGCACGCCTTGGGGCACCTGGCTCAGCTGCGAGGAGAACTTCCACGGCTATTTCCGTGGCAAGCTCCCCGAGGGTCACCCGGAAGCCGCCAACCACAAGCGCTACGGCGTGCCGGGCGGCTGGTACAATTGGGGTGCGTACGAGTCGCGCTTCGACGTCGGCGCGGAATCGAACGAAGCGAACCGCTTCGGCTGGGTCGTCGAGATCGACCCGTTCGACCCGCGGAGCATGCCCAAGAAGCGGACGGCCCTCGGCCGCTTCAAGCACGAGGGTGCCGCGGGCCTGATCAACAAGGACGGTCGCTACGTCCTCTACCAGGGTGACGACGAGCGGTTCGAGTACGTCTACCGCTTCGTGACCGAGGCCAAGGTCGACCTCGCCAACCCGAAAGCCAATGCCGACATCCTCGACCGCGGCACGCTCTCGGTCGCCCGCTACGACGCCGACGGGACGCTCACCTGGCTGCCGCTCGTCTACGGTCGCGGCCCCTTGACCGAGGCGAACGGCTTCAGGAGCCAGGCGGACGTGGTGATCGAGGCGCGCCGGGCGGCCGACCTCCTGGGTGCGACCAAGATGGACCGGCCCGAGGATGTCGAGGCCAATCCGAAGACCCAGAAGGTCTACGCGATGCTCACCAACAACACGCGGCGCAAGGCCGACCAGGTCGACGCCGCCAATCCGCGGCCCGAGAACGTGTTCGGCCACATCGTCGAGATGATCCCGCCGGACGGTGACCACGCGGCCGACCGCTTCCGTTGGGACATCCTCGTCCGCTGCGGCGATCACCGCGTCGCGAGCGTCGGTGCCACTTTCCACGCCGCGACGAGCGAGGCCGGCTGGTTCGGTATGCCCGACAATTGCGCGGTCGACAATTTGGGTCGCCTTTGGATCGCCACCGACGGCAACAGCCCCAAGGCCACCGGCCGCAACGACGGGCTCTGGTCGATCGAGACCGAGGGCGAGCTCAGAGGCCTCGCCCGCCACTTCTTCTCCGCACCGATCGGCGCCGAGGTCTGCGGGCCGGAGTTCACCCCGGACGGCCGCACGCTCTTCCTCGCCGTGCAGCATCCCGGCGAGGAGGACGTCGAGGGCAGGTCGGGCACCTTCGAGAACCCGGCCACCCGTTGGCCGGACTTCAAGGAGGGCATGCCCACCCGGCCCTCGATCGTGGTCATCACCAAGGAGGACGGCGGCGTCATCGCCTCCTGAGCGACCACCGATCGGAAGGATCCCGAGGGGCGGCCGCGCGCCGCCCCTCGCTCGTTCCGCGGCCGGGGCTCAGCCGCCGCGGTCGGGGCGGAGCCCGCGGTCCGGGTCGGGATCGGAGGCGGCCGGATCGAAGGTCGCCCAGCCCACCGGCCGGCCGGTCGGCGGCAGGCCGCCCTCGAGGCGGGCGCGGTGCAGCTGCGCCTTGGCCAGCATGTAGGCCGTCACCGGTGCGGTGAGGAACAGGAAGAGCGTGATCAACAGCTCGTGCACCGAGAGCCGCCCGTCCTCGAGCAGGAAGTGGACCATCGAGGCGATCAGGATGCCGCCCACACCGAGCGTCGTGGCCTTGGTCGGCGCGTGCAGCCGCTGCAGGAGCGTCGGCAGCCGCAGGAGCCCCCACGAGCCCACCACCAGGAAGAAGCTGCCGGCGAGCAGCAGCAGCGCCACGAGCGCCTGGCCGAGCCAGGGAAGGAGATCGCCGCTCATTCGATCACGTCGCCCCGGAGCATGAACTTGCAGAACGCGATCGTGCCGACGAAGCCGAGCATCGCGATCAGAAGCGCCGCCTCGAAGTGGATCGCGGTCGCCTGGGCGATGCCCAAGAGCATGATGAGCGCCACGGCGTTGACGACGAGGGTGTCCAGGGCGAGCGCACGGTCGACCGCGTCCGGCCCGAGGGCGAGCCGGATCAGGCAGAAGATCGTGCCGAGCCCGACCGCGGCGAAGCCGATCGCGACCGCCAGTTCGATCATCCGAAGATCTCCAGGAGCCGCCGCTCGTAGCGGTGCTTGATCGTCGCCACGAGCTCGTCCGGGTCGGGCGCGTCGAGCGCATGGACGAGGAGTGCCCGGCCGTCGGCCGAGACGTCGCAGCTCACCGTGCCCGGGGTCATGGTGATCGTTCCGGCCAAGGTCACGATCGCCTCGGGCGCGCGCGTGTCGAGCGGCACCACGACGAAGCGCGAGCGCAGCTCGTCGGGCTTCCGGAAGAGGATGAGGTAGGCCACCTGGAGGTTGGCCACGCAGATGTCCCAGAGCACGACGAGCGCGTACTCGACGACCGTGGCGGGTGCGCGGACGACCGGCCGGTCGGGCCAGAAGGGTCGGGTCAGGAGCGGCAGCACGATGCCGAGCGCCAGGCCCAGGACGAGGGCGCCCGCGCTCGGGCCGTTGGCGAGCAGCACCCACACCACCGTCAGGAGGAGGGTGAGCAGGGGGTGCGGGAGGAGGCGGGCGAGCACGGGCTCAATCCTCCGCGGCACGCGCAACGGGCCGCGGCCCGAGCACCGCCTCGACATAGGCCGTCCGCTCGTGCAGCTGGGCCGCGGTCGCCTCGAGGTCCCGTGCGATCGGCCCGGCGAAGGCGGCGAGCAGCGCCGGCAGGGCGACGAGCGCCAGGGTCGCCACGACCGGCAGGACCGGACGGGTCCGTGGCGGCGGATCGGCCGCGGTCGGGAGGGCGGTCGCGGTCGACTTCCAGAACACGAGGCTCCCGGCACGGGCGAAGGCCAGGACGGCCAAGAGGCTCGTGCCGAGGATCACGGCCCAGAGCCAGGGCCAGGCAGGGTGGGCGCGGAGCACGTCCAGGATCCAGACCTTGGCCAGGAAGCCCGAGAGCGGCGGCAGCCCGGTCGTGGCGATGGCGGCCAGGAAGAACCCCCCGGCCAACAGGTCGAGCTGTGGGAAGGCCGGGGCCGGGACGAGCTCGTCGCGCACCGCACCCCGCCGCTCGGCCAGGAGATCGGCCAGGAGGAAGAGCGCGCCCGCGGCGAGCGTGCCGTGCAGGAGGTAGAAGAGGGTGGCGGCGGTCGCGTCCGCCCCCGGCATGGCCAGCGCCAGCAGCAGCGTGCCCATCGAGGCGATCACCGCGAAGGCGGCGAGCCGCTGCACGCTTCGGGCGGCGAGCAGCCCAAGCGTTCCTAGGATCAGGGTCACGACGGCGGCGGGAACCACCCAGGGCTCGGCCAGTCCGCCCGTGGCCGAGCCCTCGCCGCCGAACACCATGACGTGAACGCGCAGGATCGCATAGGCGCCGACCTTGGTCATGATCGCGAAGAGCGCCGCCACCGGCGCGGCGGCGACACCGTAGGTGCCGGGCAGCCAGAGATGGAGCGGCACGAGGGCGGCCTTGACCGCGAAGACGACGAAGAGCAGCGCCACGCCGGTGCGCAGCAGGCCCAGCTGCTCCGGCCCCACCTGCCCGGCCTTGACCGCGAGGTCGGCCATGTTGAGCGTGCCGGTGACCGCGTAGATCGTGCCGACCGCGAACAGGAAGAGCGTCGAGGCCAACAGGTTGACCGTCACGTACTTGAAGCCCGTGACGAGCCGGGCCGCCCCCGCGCCGTGCAGGAACAGGCCGTAGGAGGCGATCAGCAGGACCTCGAAGAAGACGAACAGGTTGAACACGTCGCCCGTGAGGAAGGCGCCGTTGAGCCCCATGAGCTGGAACTGGAACAGCGCGTGGAAGTGGCGGCCCTGGCGGTCCCAGCCGGCGGCGGCGTGCAGCACGACCGCGAGCGCCAGGATCTGGGTGAGCAGCAGCATCAGCGCCGAGAGCCGGTCGAGCACGAGCACGATGCCGAAGGGCGCCGGCCAGGCGCCGAGCGGATAGGCGCGCGGGACGCCGTCGGAAGCGAGCACGAACAGGCCCGCGGCGATCGCGAGGAGCGCCACCGTAGCGGCGATCGAGAAGGTCCGCTGCAGCAGGAGGTCGAAGCGCGCCGCGAGCACGAGGAACGCGGCCACCAGCGCCGGCACCACGACGGGGGCGATGATCCAATGGCTCATCGCCGCCCCTCCGCCCCGGGCTCGCGGCCGTCCACCTGGTCGCTGCCGGCCTCGAGGAAGCCGCGCAGCGCCAGGACGACGACGAGGGCGGTCATGCCGAAGGAGATGACGATCGCCGTCAGGACCAGCGCCTGCGGCAAGGGATCGGTGTAGCCGGCCGCGGCCGGATCGATGATCGGCGGGCGGCCGACCACGAGGCGGCCGGTGGCGAAGAGGAAGAGGTTGACGGCGTAGGAGAGGAAGGAGAGCCCGAGCACGACCGGGAAGGTCCGCCCGCGCAGGCAGAGATAGACCCCGACCGCGGTGAGCGCGCCCACGCCGCTGGCGATCAGGAGCTCCATCTCAGGCCTCCTGCACGGCGCCGGCGGATGCCGGGCTCGGCGCGGCCGGGGCGAGTGCACCGTCCGAGGGCGGGGGCTCCGGCACCGAGTCCATGGCGGTGGGTGCGGCCGTCTGCGGCTCGGCCCGCGCCGCCACGCGCGCCATGTTGGCGAGCACGAGCATCACCACGCCCACCACGGTCGCGAACACGCCGAGATCGAACAGCATGGCGGTCGCGAGCTCGACCTCGCCCACGATCGGCAGGTGGAAGTAGCCGTAGCTGCTCGTGAGGAAGGGTCGGTCGAACAGCCAGCTCCCGACCCCGGTCGCGGTCGCGACCAGGACACCGAAGCCGATCAGCGCGTGGTAGTCGATGCGCGTGCGGGCCCGCGCCCAGGCCCAGCCCGAGGCCATGTACTGGACGATGAGGGCGACGCCCACGACGAGGCCGGCGATGAACCCGCCGCCCGGCTGGTTGTGGCCGCGCAGGAGGATGTAGACGCCGACCATGAGCGCGAGCGGCAGCATGATGCGGGTGGCCACCACCAGCATCATCGGGTGGCGGTCGGCGGCCTCCGGCCCGTGCGACCAGGTCCGCAGCCGCTCGACCGCGGCACCGCGGAAGGTGCTGTCGAGCACGGCGAAGATGGCGAGGGCGGCGATCCCGAGCACGATGATCTCACCCAGCGTGTCGTAGCCGCGGATGTCGACCAGGATCACGTTGACGACGTTGGTGCCGCCGCCGCCGGGCTTCGATTCGGCCAGATGGTAGGCGGAGATCGAGGGCAGTGCGAAGTCGGAGGTGAGGATCGCCCAGAGCAGGCCCGCCACGCCGAGCCCGGCCGCCGCCGCGATGGCGACGTCGCGGCCGCGCCGGGCGGGGGTGGATTCGCGCGGGCTCTCCGGCGGCAGGTAGTTGAGCGCCAGGAGCAGGAGCACGGTCGTGACGATCTCGACCGAGAGTTGGGTGAGTGCCAGGTCGGGGGCGGAGAACCAGACGAAGGTCAAGGAGACGATCAGGCCCACCACGGAGGTGACGATCAGCGCCAGGAGGCGCTGGTGGTGGAACAGGGCGACGGAGAGCGCCGCCCCGACCGCCCCGGCCCAGAGCAGGAGGCCGAGCGCGTTGACGGCGAGCCCCGGCCGTCCGCCCGCGCCCACCGCGCCCCAGCCGGTGACGAGCCCCACGACCAGCATCGCGAGCGCGGTCCAAACCACCATGCGCTGCAGCCGCTCGTCGTGGATCGCTTCGCTCACGGTCCGCGCGCCGGTCGCGACCGCCTCGACCGTCGCCTCGAACATCCGCTTCGCTTCGGGCCGCCAGAGTGCTTCCCGCAGCCGGACGAGCGGACCGAAGGCGGCGAGCAGGACGAGGCCGGCCAGGAGTGCGATGCCGCTCGCCAGGAGCGCGGGCGTCACCCCGTGCCAGAGCTTCAGGCCGAGTGCGGGTGCCGAACCGGCGGTGACCGCACCGGCCGCGAGCCGCACCAGGGGCCCCGCCACCGGTTCGGCCAGGACCCCGATCACCACGACCGCGGCCACGAGCAGCGCCACCGGCAGCCACATGCCCGCGGGCGGGTCGTGCGGCCGGTGCGGGTAGTCGTCCCGGACGGGCCCGAGGAAGACGTGCGTCACGTAGCGGAAGGAGTAGGCGACCGAGCAGGTGGCGGCGAGCACCGCCAGGATCGGGAAGAGCCGGCCCGTCCCGCCCCACGCGGTGTGCAGCGCCTCCTCGAGCATGAGCTCCTTCGACAGGAAGCCGTTCAAGGGCGGGATCCCGGCCATCGACAGCGAGGCGAGGATCGCGAGCGTGCCCGTGATCGGCATGAGATGCAGGAGGCCACCCAGCCGGCGTGCGTCGCGCGTGTGCGCCTCGTGGTCGACGATGCCGGCGGTCATGAAAAGCGCCGCCTTGAAGCTCGCATGGTTGAGCACGTGGAAGACCGCGGCGAGCGCCGCCGTGCCCGTGCCGAGCCCGAGCAGCATCGTCACGAGCCCGAGATGGCTCACCGTCGAGAAGGCCAGGAGCCCCTTGAGATCGTCCTTGAAGATCGCGATCCAGGCGGCGATCAGCATGGTGAGGAGGCCCGTGCCGGAAACGATCAGG
>JBBIIE010000111.1:0-10893 GCA_037446605.1 Geminicoccaceae bacterium
CGCCCGACGCCGCCGCCTGCACCGTGCTCCTCGACCGGATCGAGGCGATCCTGGAGCTGGTGCTGGGCGAGCTCGGCGGGCGGCCGACCACGCCCGTGGAGCTGCTCGCCCTGGCGGGATCGGCGGAGGGCGGGGCCGGTCAGTCGCGCAGCCCGTGCTGGCGCAAGAGGTCGTAGAGGGTCGGCCGGCTGATCCCGAGGAGCGCCGCGGCCTGCGAGATGTTGCCGCCGGTGCGGGCGAGTGCCCGCGCCAGCGTCTCGCGCTCGGCGCGCTCGCGGGCGCGCCGCAGCTCGAGGCCGGCGGCCTCCGCGAGCGGCCCCTCGAGGTCGAGGTCGGCGGCGGTGATCCGGCAGCCCTCGGCCAGCAGCACCGCGCGCTTCAGCCGGTTCTGCAGCTCGCGCACGTTGCCGGGCCAGGGATGGACGTCGATCGCCTGCAGCGCGTCGGCGGCGAAGCCGGTGAGCTTGCGGCCCTGCTCGCGGGCGTAGACGGCGAGGAGATGGCGGGCGATCAGCACCGCATCGCCGGCCCGCTCGCGCAGCGGCGGAAGCTCGACCACGATCTCGGCCAGCCGGTAGTAGAGGTCCTCGCGGAAGCGGCCCTCGACCATCGCCCGGCGCAGGTCGCGGTGGGTGGCGCAGACGATGCGCAGGTCGAGGCGGATCTCCTCGCGGCCGCCGATCCGCTCGATCACCCGCTCCTGCACGAAGCGCAGCAGCTTGGCCTGCAGCTCGATCGGCAGGTCGCCGATCTCGTCGAGGAAGAGGGTGCCGCCATCGGCCAGCTCGAGCCGCCCCGGGGTCTGCTTGTGCGCGCCGGTGAAGGCGCCGCGCTCGAAGCCGAACAGCTCGGCCTCGAGCAGGCTTGCCGGGATCGCCGCGCAGTTGATGGCGACGAAGCGGCGGTCGCGGCGCGGCGAGCGCGCATGGAGCGCGCGTGCCACGAGCTCCTTGCCGGTGCCGCTCTCGCCCGTGAGCAGCACGCTCACCTCGGCCGGTGCCACCCGCTCGACCATGCGGCAGGCTTCGAGCATGGCCGGGCTCGCGCCGATCACCCCGGGCAGCCGCGGATCGGCCGGGCCCGGCGCGGTGCGGCGCAGCTCGGCCTCGAGCTCGCTCACCCAGAAGGCGCGGTCGAGCAGCGTGGTCAGGAGTGCCGGGTCGACCGGCTTGCCGTGGAAGTCCTGGGCGCCGGCGGCGATCGCGCGGAGCGCGTGCTCGCGGCCGTCGCGGCCGGTCATGACGACCACCCGGGTCGTCGGGCGCAGGGCCAGGATCTGCTCGAGCGCGGCGAAGCCCTCCGCCACCCCGGCCGGGTCCGGCGGCAGGCCGAGGTCGAGCAGCACCACGGGCGGCTCGCGGGCGCGCAGCAGTGCCAGTGCCTCGCTCCGATCGCCCGCCTGGAGGAGCTCGTAGCCCTGGAGCTGCCAGCGGAGCTGGCGCTGCAGCCCCTGATCGTCCTCGACCACGAGCAGGCGGCGCGGCCCGCTCATGCCGCCGCCTCGAAGCGCGGCAGGTAGATCCGCGCCGTGGTCCCGCTGCCCGGCCGGCTCTCGACCTCGAGCCGGCCGCCCAGGCTCTCGACCAGGTCACGGGCGGCGACCAGGCCCAGGCCGAGGCCATTGGGCTTGCTCGTGACGAACGGCCGGAACCGGCGCCGGCCGCCCTCGGCCCCGGGCATCCCCGGCCCGGCGTCGCGCACCTCGATGACCGCCATCTCCCGCTCGCCGCGCAGCCCGAGCTCGACCGGGCCGCGCTCGCCGGTCGCCTCGAAGCCATTGTCCACGAGATGGCGGAGCGCCGCCAGCAGGCGCTCGCCGTCGACCCGCGCCGGCAACCGGCCGGGTCCCGCCAGGATGCGCGGCCGGCGGCCGGGCCGCGAGCCCCGTGCCGCCGCCACGAGCTGGACGAGGTCGGCCTCCTCGGCGCCGCCGCCGACGCGCAGCCGCTCGAGCAGGCCGCGCAGCCGGGCGACGGTGTCGTCGAGCGAGCGCTGCAGGTCGCGGCGGAACTCGGGATCGTCGAGATGGCGGCGGGCGTTGGCGGCGGCCAGAGCGAGCTCGGCCACGACGTTCTTGAGGTCGTGCACGAGGAAGGCGAAGCGGCGGCTGAAGGCGGTGAACTGGCGGGCCTCGGCGAGGGCCGCGGTGGCGCGGTCCTCGGCCAGGTAGGAGGCGGCCTCGCGGCCGAGGATGCGGAGCAGCCGGCGCTCCTCGGGGGCGAGCGTGCGGCCGGCGCGCGGCTCGGCCAGCACCATGAGGCCGAGCAGCTCGCCGCGATGGACGAGCGGCAGCACCAGCCAGCCGCGCGGCGGGGCCGGCAGCCAGGCCGGCCAGCGCGGGGCGTCCGGGACGGCCGCCAGGCGGTCGAGCTCGAGCGGCCCGTCGAGCCGGCGCAGGAGGGCACCCAGGCCCCGGGCCTCGACCAGCGGGGCCGGGGGCCGGTCGAGATTGCGGATGGCGAGCAGCTCGAAGCGGTCGCCGCGCGAGCACAGCCACACCGCCCCGCCGGTCGCGTCGACCGCCTCGCCGACCGCCCGGATCACGCGCAGCGGCAGCCCGTCGTCGCCGCCCTCCTCACCCCCGCCGACCGTGTCGATGAAGCGCAGCCACTCCTGCTCGTAGTCGAAGCGGGCGCCGGCCGCCCGGCCGAGCAGGCGGCGGGCGAGCGCCTGGACGCGGCCGGAGGCGACGGCGAGCGCCAGGAGGAGAAGTGCCGCGAGGCCGGCCGCGAGCGCGAGGCCGGGCGCGCCCGCCGGCAGCTCCTCCCGGAGCTCGTCCTGGAGCTCGTAGGAGAGCCAGCCCACGCCGGCTCCGTACAGCGTCACGAGCCCGGCCAGGAGCGCGCCGGCGGCGAGCGCCCGTCCGCGCGCCGGCAGGACCGCCTCGGCGTCGAGACGGCGCAGCGAGACCAGCACGAGCGGCGCCGCCAGGAGGGCGATCGTGGCGCGGCCGAGGGCGAGCCCGTCCTGGCTCGCCGCGGGCGCGCGCAGGAGCCGCTCGGCGGCGAGCAGGTCGAGGCTCAGGATGGCCGCCACGGCGGCGAGCAGGTACTTGAGCTTCCAGAACCCGTCCTCGTCGAGCTCGCGCAGGAGGGTGGCCAGGACGAGCAGGCCGAGCAGGGCGGCACCCGCCTCGATCGCGGCGTGCAGCCGGCTGGAGGGCGGCTCCAGGCTCGCCGCCAGGACGAGCGCGAGGCCGGCCAGGAGGAGGCCGCGCCGCGCGGCCGGATGGAGCTCCTGCCACAGCCGATGGCCGCGGCCGATCCACCCCGCGAGCGCCGCCGTCCAGGCCACGGGTTCGAGCAGGGACGCGGCGCGCGCCAGGGGCTCGGCCGTGGACAGGCCGCGGGCGGTGGCGCTCAGGCCCGAGGCGAGTGCCGTCACGAGCAGCGCCGCCTCGAGCGGCCCGCGCCCGGCCGGGCCACCACCGGCGCGGACGGCGAGCAGCCAGATCGCCGCGAAGGTGACCGCCGCCGCGGCGGAGAGCCAGAGCTCGAGCGAGCCGGGGGCGGGCATCGGTGGCTCAGCGGGCGCCGTTGCCCCAGACGATCACCCGCAGCGTCTGCGCCAGGATCAGGAGGTCGAGGAACAGGCTCCAATTCTTCACGTAATACATGTCGTACTCGAGCTTGGCGCGCGTATCGGCCAGATCGGCTGCGTAGGGATGGTTGAGCTGGGCCCAGCCGGCGAGGCCCGGGCGCAGCCGGTGGCGCTCCGGGAAGTAGGGGAGCTGCTCGGCGATCCGGGCGACGAACACCGGTCGCTCGGGGCGCGGCCCGACGAAGCTCATCTCGCCACGCAGCACGTTGAGGAGCTGCGGCAGCTCGTCGATCCGGGTGCGCCGCAGCAGCCGGCCGACCCGGGTGACGCGGCGGTCGCCGAGCGCGGCGTAGCGCGGCCCGTCGCGCTCGGCGTCGACCCGCATGCTGCGGAGCTTGAGCATCTCGAAGGGCACGCCGTTGCGGCCGACCCGGGCCTGGCGGAAGAGCGCCGGCCCACCGTCCTCGAGCTTGATCGCGAGTGCGGCGAGAACGAGCAGCGGCGCCACCAGGACCAGGGCGGCCGCCGAGAGGACCACGTCGAACAGCCGCTTGGCGACCGCGTCGAGCTTGCCGTGGCCGAAGCCGTCGTTGAACACGAGCCAGCCCGGCTGCAGCCGCTCCAGGTCGACCCGGCCGGTCTCCCGCTCGCAGAAATCGTGGTACTCGCAGATCCGGACGCCGGCCAGCCGGCAGCGCAGCAGCGCGCCCATCGGCAGCCGGCCGCGCCGGTCGCTGGCCGCCACGACCACCTCGTCCACCGCCGCCTCGCGGCAGGCCTCGAGCAGCCAGCTCTCGTCGTTGACGCCGGCCGGCAGTGCGCCGAGCTCGATCGTCCGGACCACGCGGAACGGCGCCAGCCCGAGCCGCCGCTCGCAGGCGAGGAGGTCGGCGAGCGGGCCCGGATCGCCGAGCGCGAGGATGCGCCGGCGGAAGGCGTCGCGGCCGACCAGCCAGAGGAACAGCCGGCGCAGGGCGAGCGTGGCAGCCAGGCTCGCGGGCATCGCGATGACGAGCCCGGAGCGCCAGATCTTGAGCTCGGGCAGGACGTAGGCGATCACCGCGAGCAGCACGAAGGCGAGTGCCGCGGCACTCAGCACGCGGATCGCCACGGTCCGCATGTCGCCGACCGCGGCGCGCTCGTAGAGACCGATCGAGACGAAGCTCGCCGCCATCACGAGCGTGAAGGTGGCCGCGGTCGGCAGGTACGCCCTCAACTCAGAGGCGAGGAACTCCGGATCGGCATAGCGCGCAAAGTATCCAATATAAAAACAGGCGAGGAACACGCCGCACTCGATCAACCCCAGAGCAAGGAGGCGGAGCTCGATGTGATGCCGGAAGATACGCATCCGTACCGTCGTCTCCCCCGCCCGCCTCTTTCCTTGGTTCCGTCGTCACGTGCTTAAGGATATCATTTGCGGGAAGCGGTCAACTCCTATTGAAGGGTGGCGGCGGGGCGGCCGGCGCCCCCGGGGACGGGTACAGCGTGCAGGATCTCGGGCGCAGGGTGGCCGCGGGCGCGGCCTGGATGGTCGGCCTGCGGCTCGCCACCCGGATCCTGGGCGTGGCCAGCATGCTCGTGCTGGCGCGGCTCCTGACCCCCGAGGACTTCGGTCTGGTGGCCCTCGCCACGACGCTCGCGGCCCTCCTCGACATCGCCTCCGACTTCAACTTCGACCTGGCGATCATCCGCGACCGCAGGGCAGGCAGACCCGAGTACGACACCGCCTGGACCCTGGCGCTCGCCAAGGGTGCGCTCCTGGCCCTCCTCCTGCTCGCGCTCGCCCGCCCCACGGCCGCCTTCTTCGGCGACCCGCGGCTCGAGCCGGTGCTCGCCTGGCTGGCGCTCGCCGCCTTCCTGCAGGGGCTCGGCAACATCGGCACGGTCGACTTCCGCCGCGACCTCGAGATCGCCCGCGAGTTCCGCTTCCACCTCTGGGGCCGCCTCGCCCAGTTCGTGGCCGGGATCGGCCTGGCGCTCTTGTGGCGCGACTGGCGGGCGCTCGTGGCCGCGATCCTGGCCCGGCGGGTGGTGCTGCTCGTCGCCAGCTACGCCATGTCCGCCTACCGGCCGCGGCTCTCGCTCGCCCGGCTGCGGGAGCTGGTCGATTTCTCGAAGTGGGTGCTCGCCAACAACGCCCTGAGCTTCGTGCGCGAGCGCGCCGATGCCCTGATCGTGGGCAAGCTCGCCGGGCCGGCGCCGCTCGGCCTCTACGCGATCGCCCAGGAGATCGCCGACCTGCCCACCTCCGAGCTGGCGCAGCCGATCGCGCGCGCCGCCTACCCGGGCTACGCGCGCATCGCCCACGACCGCGCGCGCCTCGCCGACGCCTATCTGGAGACGCTCGGCCTCGTGCTGGTGATCTGCCTGCCGACCTCGCTCGGCATCGCCCTTTTGGCCGAACCGCTGGTCCGCCTGCTCCTGGGTCCCGCCTGGCTCGGGTCGGTGCCGCTCGTCGAGGCGCTCGTGCTCTACGGGCTGATGCGCGCCGGCTCGACCATCACCGGCCCGGTCTACCTGGCGCTCGGCCGGGTGCGCATCGAGCCGGCCCTGCTCGCCCTCTACCTCGCCATGCTCCTGCCGCTCCTGACCGTGCTCGTCGTTCACAAGGGCGTGATCGGCGCGGTCCTGGCGCTGTCCGTGTGCGCCGCCGTCAACCTCGCCCTCAACCTCGTGATCGTGAGCCGCCTGCTCGGGCTCGGCCCCGGCCGGCTGCTCGCCGTGACCTGGCGGACGATGCTCGCCGCGACCGTGATGGCGGCCGGGGTCGCCACGGCCGCCGCCGCCGTCGAGCCGCCGCTCGCCCGCCTGCTCGCCGGGATCGCCGTCGGCGCGCCGCTGTTCGCAGCCGGCCTGTTCGGGCTCTGGCGGGCGTGCGGGCGGCCGCCCGGAGCGGAGCGGACGCTGCTCGTCCGGCTCGGCGAGCTGTACGACCGGCTGCCGCGCGGCCGCGTCCCGGCGGCGCTGCGCCGATGAGCCCGACCGCGGCCGGCGCCGGACCGCTGCACACCCTCGTGCTGTCCGGCCTCTATCCGAGCCGCAGCCGGCCGAGCTTCGGCGTGTTCGTCGAGAACCGGCTGCGCCGGCTCGCCGCCACCGGCCGGGTCCGGCCCGAGGTGCTCGCCCCCCTGCCCTGGTGCCCGCCCGGACTCGCGCGCGATCCCGAACGCCGCGCCATGGCCCTGACCCCGGCCGCGGAGCAGCGCCACGGCATCCCGGTCGAGTATCCGCGCTACCTGCACCTGCCGCGGCTGGGCGTGCCCGCGCAGCCCTGGGCGATCTACCGCGCGGTGGCGCCGCGCCTCGCCCGGCGGCTCGCCGGCGGCGCCCGCATCGACCTGATCGACGCCCACTACGTCTATCCGGACGGCGTCGCCGCGGCCCTCCTCGCCCGCCGCTTCGACCTGCCGCTCGTCATCACGGCGCGCGGCAGCGACCTCAACCTCCTGGCCCGCGAGCCGCTGCCGCGGCGCTGGATCCGCTGGGCGATCGGCCGGGCCCGCGGGCTCGTCGCCGTGTGCGCCGCGCTGGCGCGGGTCTACGAGGAGCTGGGCGCCGATCCGGCGCGCATCCGGGTGCTGCGGAACGGCGTCGACCTGGAGCTGTTCCGCCCCCTCGACCGCGCCGCCCTGCGCGCCGCGGCGGGCCTCGACGGGCCGGTGCTGGCGACCGTCGGCCAGCTGATCGAGCGCAAGGGCGTGCACCTCGTGCTCGACGCGCTCGCCGAGCTGCCGGGCTGCACCCTGCTCGTGGTCGGTGACGGACCCGAGCGGGCGGCGCTCGGCCGGCGCGCCGAGCGGCTCGGCCTCGCCGGCCGGGTGCGCTTCCTGGGCGTCCTGCCGCACGAGCGGCTGCCCGAGCTGTACAATCAGGCCGACTGCCTCGTGCTCGCCTCCTCGCGCGAGGGTTGGGCCAACGTCCTGCTCGAGGCGATGGCCTGCGGCACGCCCGTGGTCGCCACCGCGGTCTGGGGCACGCCCGAGGTGGTGACCGGGCCGGCGGCCGGGCGGCTCGTGGCGGAACGCTCGGGGCCGGCGATCGCGGCGGCGGTCCGGGCACTGCTCGCCGACCCGCCGGCGCGCGCCGCCACCCGCGCCTACGCCCGCGGCTTCGACTGGGAGCCCACCACGCGCGGCCAGCTCGAGCTGTTCGGGTCGGTCCTGGCCGAGGCCGCCGGCCGCAGCGGGGGACGCGCGTGAGGATCCTCTACCACCATCGCCTCGCCTCCAGGGACGGCCAGCTCGTGCACGTCGACGAGCTGGTCCGCGCCCTCGGCCGGCGCGGCCACGAGGTCACGGTGCTCGCCCCGCCGCTCTACGAGGACCGCCCGTTCGGCGCCGAGGGCGGCATCGTCGACCGGCTCAAGCGCAGCCTGCCGGCCGCGGTCTACGAGCTGCTCGAGCTCGCCTACGGGCTCCTGGCCGGGCTGCGCCTCCTGCTCGCGGCGCGGCGGCTCCGCCCGGACCTGCTCTACGAGCGCTACAGCCTGCACACCCCGGCCGGGGCGCTCGTCCGGGCACTCGGCGGCCCGCCGCTCCTGCTCGAGGTCAACGCCCCGCTCGCCGAGGAGCGGGCCCGCTTCGACGGGCTCGCCCTGCCACGCCTGGGACGCACGGTCGAGCGGGTGATCTGGCGGCGTGCCGACCGTGTGCTCGTGGTCACCGAGGTGCTGGCGGCCCGCGTGCGCGCCGCCGGCGTGCCCGCCGACCGCATCACCGTGACGCCCAACGGCGTCGACCCGGAGCGGCTCGCGGCGGCACCCGAGGAGGCCCCGGCGCGCCGCGCGCTCGGCCTCGAGGGCCGGCTGGTGCTGGGCTTCGTGGGCTTCGTGAAGGCCTGGCACGGGCTCGATGCGGTACTCGACTGGCTGGCCCGGCCGGAGCGGTCGGAGGCGGTGCTGCTGATAGCCGGCGACGGGCCGCACGGCGCCGCCCTGGCGCGCCGCGCGAACGAGTTCGGGATCACCGACCGGGTGCGCTTCCTCGGCATCGTCCCGCGCGAGCGGGTGCCGGCCGTGGTGCGCGCCTTCGACATCGCGCTGCAGCCGGCCGTGGTCGACTACGCCTCGCCGCTGAAGCTGGTCGAGTACATGGCGCTCGGCCGCGCCATCCTGGCCCCCGACAGCGCGAACATCCGCGAGGTCCTGCGCCACGGGGAGAGCGCCTGGCTCGTCGCCCCGGACGGCCTCGCGGCCGGGCTCGACCGGCTCGCCGGCGACCCCGGGCTGCGCGCGCGGCTGGGTGCGGGGGCGCGCGCCGCGGTGCTCGAGCGCGAGCTCACCTGGGACGCCAACGCGCGGCGGGTCGAGGAGCTCGCGCGTGGGCTCGTCCGCCCGCCGGGCTCGCCGCTCAGCGCGCCTGCCGGGACCGGTCCAGGAGCGCGCTGACCGCGGCATCGAGCGGCGCCAGGGTCGCCGCCCAGTCGTGCGCGCGGAGCACGTAGGCGCGGCCGGCGGCACCGATCGAGGCGGCGCGCGCCGGATCGCGCAGCAGGCCGCGGATCGCCCGGGCGAGCCCGGCGGCATCCCCTGCCACGAGGAGCTCGCGCCCGGGCGTGGCGTGCAGGCCCGTGGCCGCCTCGGGTGTCGCCACCACGGGCCGCGCCATGGCCATGGCCTCCAGTACCTTGTTCTGCACGCCCCGGGCGATCCGAAGCGGGGCGAGCGCGACGTCGGCGCGGCCGAGCCAGGGCCGCACGTCCGCGACCCGGCCGGTCACCACGAGCTCTGGCGGGGCGGCGAGGCGGCGGACGGCGGCGGACGGGCGGGCGCCCACCACGGCGAGCCGCACCGGCCCGAGCCCGGCGCGCAGCCGTGGCAGGACCTCGCCCGCGAGCCACAGCACGGCATCGACGTTGGGCGGGTAGTCCATCACCCCGGTGAAGACCAGCCGCGCGCCGGGCCCGGGCGGCCAGGGATCGGGCCCCTCCAGCCGGGCCGGGTCGAAATGCGCGGCATCGACGCCGTTCTCGAGTACCCGCGTGCGGCCGCGCAGCTCCGGCGCGCGCGCCTCGAGGAGCCGCGCCTCGGCTCCCGTCACGAGGAAGGTCGCGGCCGCGGCGGCCGCGGCGCGCCGCTCGAAGGCGAGCAGCAGTTCGGCCTCGCGCGCGAGGACCCGGCGGCGCGGGCCGCCCGCCCGTTCGGCCAGCGCCCGCCACTTCTCGGAATCGCAGTCGACCAGGTCGAGCAGCCAGGGGCGGCCGCAGGGCGGATCGACCAGGAGACCGGCCGGGCCGCCCGAGACGACGACCGCGAGGTCGGCCGTCGGCAGACGAGCGGCGAGCCAGCGCCGCATCACCGGGTCACGGTAGGCGGCGACCGTGAGCGGCGTGCCGCGGGCGAGGCCGCCGAGCGCGCGCAGGCCCAACCGCAGGCGGCCGAGCGGGCGGAGCTGTACCTCGGCGCAGGTCCGCCCGAGCAACCCTGCGTGCGCCGCATCCGCCGGGTCGTCGACGAACGCGCCGAGCCGCACCCGGTAGCGCGCCGCCAGGTGACGGAGCAGGTTCCAGGAGCGGATCTTGTCGCCCTTGTCCGGCGGCCAGGGTGGCCGATGCGCGAGGAACAGGATCTCGGCCAAGGCGTCAGCCGATCTGCCGCGCGAGCCACGGGCCCAGTCGGTCGGCGAGCGGTCGCGGCAGATGCGGCCAGACGCGCACGAACAGCCGGCCGGCGCCGCGGCTCCGGTCGAGCTCGGGGGCCGGCCGCCCGTCCGGCGACCAGTGCGCGTAGACCACCGGCTCCGGGGTGAAGCCCCAGTGCCGCTTGAACTCGGCATGCCCGCTGCCGACCTTGCTGCGGCCGAAGTCGAACCGCCGGCAGCCGCGCTCGACGACCGCGCGGCGCATCAGCGCATCGTACATGAAGTCGTGCGCCGCGAGCGTCCGTGCCTCGGGCACGGCACCGGCGTAGTAGGGCCGCACCGTGTCCCCGAAGTAGAGGCTCTGCACGCCGGCCACCGGCCGGCCGCCGTGCAGCACCACCAGGGTCTCGCAGCGCTCGCCGAAGCACCGCTCCAGGGCGACGAACCAGGAGGCCGGCGGCACCGGTGTGCCCAGCCGGTGCACCGAGGCGGCGTAGAGCGGCACGAAGCGCCGGCAGCCCGGGTCGGGCTCGATGCGCAGGCCGAGCGCCCGGCCCTTGCGGACCATGTTGCGCTGCTTGCCGCGCAGCGCCCGGAAGTTGGCCTCGGGGTCCGGGTCGAGGCTGCGGCGGTAGCTCTCGTGGCGGCCGGCCACGGCCTGCCAGCCCGGCCGGTCGGGCGGCGGACAGCGCAGCTCCAGCCGGCGAGCTCGATCTGCTCTATGTCGCGCCGGAGCGCCTGCTCACGCCCCGCTTCCTGGACCTCATCGCCCGCG
>JBBIIE010000112.1:0-10890 GCA_037446605.1 Geminicoccaceae bacterium
CCGGCCGTGCGATTGGCGCATACGGCACGCCGGCCCGCGCCACTCGGAGGACATGCGTGCCGAAGCTCGATCGCCACCGGCGCGCGCCCCCGCTGCTCGCGGCGCTCCTCGCCCTGGGCCCGCTGCTGGCAGGCTGCGGCGAGCAGGCCGAGGCGCCGGTGCCGGTCGTGCGGCCGGTGCGCGCCATCGAGCTCGCCACCCGCGACAGCAGCGTGCCGATCGTCCTGACCGGCCGGATCGAGGCCGAGGACGAGGTGGCGCTCGCCTTCCGCATCGGCGGGCGGCTCGTGGAGCGGCCGGTGGCGATGGGCCAGACGGTCGAGCCGGGCCAGCTCATCGCCCGGCTGGAGCCGCAGAACGAGCTCAACGCGCTCCGCACCGCCGAGGCCAACCTGATCGCCGCGCAGGGCCAGCTCGACGAGGCGCGCGCGGAGTACGGCCGCCAGCGCCACCTCGAGGAGCGGGGCTGGGCGGCGCGCGCGGTCTACGAGCGCGCCCGGCAGGCCTACCAGACCGCCCAGGCGCGGGTCGACGCCGCCCTGGCGCAGCTCAAGCTGGCCCGCGACCAGGTGAGCTTCACCGAGCTCACCGCCGACGCCCGGGGCGTCGTGATCGCGGTCGCGGCCGAGCCGGGCGAGGTGGTGTCGCCCGGCCGCACCATCGTCCGGCTGGCGCGCGCCGGCGGCCGCGACGCGGTCTTCGACGTGCCGGCTTCGGTGCTGCGCGCGGCCCCGGCCGACCCGCGCATCACCGTGCATCTGGCCGACGATCCGACGATCCGCGCCGCCGGGCGGGTGCGCGAGGTCTCGCCCGAGGCCGATCCGGTGACGCGCACCTTCCGGGTCAAGGTCGGGCTCGACGAGCCGCCGCCCGGGATGCTCCTGGGTGCGGTCGTGATCGGCCGCCTCGAGGGCAGCCCCGAGCCGGTGCTCGAGGTGCCGGCCTCGGCGCTCGTCCGCCGCGACGGGCGGCCGGCCGTCTGGGTGGTCGACCCCGAGGCCAAGACCGTGGCGCTGCGGCCGATCGAGGTGGCGCGGTTCGATTCCGCCGCGGTCACCGTGGCCGAGGGTCTGGAGCCGGGCGAGCTCGTGGTCACCGCGGGCGTGCAGGCGCTCCACCCGGGCCAGAAGGTCCGGCTCCTCGGAGACGCCTCGTGACGGAGTGGAACCTCTCCGCCTGGGCGCTGCGCAACCGGCCGCTCGTCGCCTATCTCATGCTGCTCGCGGTGGCCGCCGGGGCGCTCGCCTTCCTGCGGCTCGGCCGCAACGAGGACCCGGCCTTCACCATCAAGACCATGGTCGTCCAGGCGGTGTGGCCGGGGGCGACGCTCGCGGACACGCTCGACCAGGTGACCGAGCGGATCGAGCGCAAGCTGCAGGAGCTCGACGGGCTCGACAGCGTGCGCAGCTTCACCCGCGCCGGGCTCGCCACGGTGTTCGTCGACCTCCAGGGCGCGGTGCGCGCGGCCGACGTGCCGAAGGTTTGGCAGCGGGTGCGCAACGACGTCGCCGACATCTGGCCGCGCATGCCGGAGGGGGTGCGCGGACCGTTCTTCAACGACCGCTTCGGCGACGTCTTCGGCATCATCTGGGGCTTCACCGCCGACGGCTTCTCGCACCGCGAGCTCAGGGACCGGGTCGAGGCGATCCGCGACGAGCTGCTGCGCGTGCCGGACGTGTCCAAGATCGAGCTCCTGGGCGCCCAGGACGAGGTGGTGTTCCTCGAGTTCTCGATGCGCCGGCTGGCCGCCCTCCAGCTCGACCGCCGGGCGCTGCTCCAGGCGCTCGCGCAGCAGAACGCCGTCCGCCCCGCGGGCATCGTCGAGACCGGCGACGAGCGCATCGCCATCCGGGTGAGCGGGGCCTTCGGCGACGAGCGCGACCTGCTCGACATCAGCTTCTCGGCCGGAGGCCGGTGGCTGCGGCTCGGCGACATCGCCGAGGTCCGCCGCGGCCTGGTCGATCCGCCGCAGCCGCTCTTCCGGGTCGGCGGCGAGCCCGCCATCGGTCTCGCGATCGCGATGCGCGAAGGCGGCGACATCCTGGCGCTGGGCGCCAACCTGAACCGCGCCATGGCGCGCATCACCGCCGAACTCCCGATCGGCATCGAGCCGCATCTGGTGGCCGACCAGCCGCAGGTGGTCGAGCAGGCGATCGGCGAGTTCACCGAATCGCTCTGGCAGGCGGTGGCGATCATCCTCGCCATGAGCTTCCTGAGCCTGGGCGTGCGCCCCGGCCTCGTCGTCGCCTTCGCGATCCCGCTCACGCTCGCCATCGTCTTCGCGGTGATGCTGGCCGCGGGCATCGACATGCAGCGCATCTCGCTGGGTGCGCTGATCATCGCCCTCGCCCTCCTGGTCGACGACGCGATGACCACGACCGATGCCACGGTCACGCGCCTCGCCGCCGGCGACCCGATCGACCGGGCCGCCACCTGGGCCTTCGGCGCCTATGCCAAGGCCATGCTCGCGGGCACGCTCGTCACGATCGCGGGCTTCGTGCCGATCGGCTTCGCCGCCAGCTCGGCCGGCGAGTACACCTTCACCCTGTTCGCCGTCGTGGCGATCGCGCTCGTCGTCTCCTGGTTCGTGGCGGTGCTCTTCACGCCCCTCCTGAGCGCGCTGCTCCTGCGCCCGCCCACGGCCGGCACCACCGGCGGCCCGGACGCCGTCACCCGGATCTACCGCTCCGTCCTGGTCCTGGCGCTGAAGGCGCGCTGGTTCACGATCGCCCTCACCCTCGGCCTGTTCGCGGCCTCGGTCTGGCTCTTGGGCTTCGTGCCGCGCCAGTTCTTCCCCTCCTCCGACCGGCCCGAGCTCGTGATCGACCTCGCGCTGCCGCAGAACGCCTCGATCCACGCCAGCGCGAAGCTCTCCGGGGAGGTCGACGCGATGCTGCGCGGCGATCCCGACGTGGCGCGCTGGAGCACCCATGTCGGGCGCGGCGCGATCCGCTTCTACCTGCCGCTCGAAGTCCAGCTCCCCAACCCGTTCTTCTCCCAGCTCGTGGTCGTGGCGAAGGACGTTCCGGCCCGCGACCGGCTGAAGGACCGGCTCGAGCGCGAGCTCGCCGAGCGCTTCCCGAACACCGTGGCGCGGCTCTACCCGCTCGAGCTCGGCCCGCCGGTCGGCTGGCCGGTGCAGTACCGGGTCATGGGACCCGACCCCGAGCGGGTCGGCGCGCTCGCCCTCGGGCTCGCCCGGGTGGTGGCCCTGGACCCGCGCACGACCAAGGTCGGCTTCGACTGGATCGAGCCGGCGCGCGAGATCCGCGTGCGCGTCGACCAGGACCAGGCGCGGCTGCTCGGACTGAGCTCGGAGTCGATCGGCCGCGTGCTCGACACGGTCGTCACCGGGCTGCCGGTGACCCAGATCCGCGACGGCATCTACCTCGTCGACGTCTACGCCCGGGCGGTCGACGAGCAGCGCGTCTCGCTCGCCACGCTCGGCACCCTGCCGGTGCCGGTGCCGGACGGCCGCACCGTGCCGCTCGGCCAGGTCGCGAGCCTCGAGTACGGCCAGGACTTCCCGCTCGTCTGGCGCCGCGATCGCCTGGCCTCGCTCACCGTCCAGGCCGAGCACGTGCCGGGCGTGCTGCCGGCCGAGGTCGTGGACGGGCTCGAACCCGCGATCGAGGCGTTCCGCCGCGGCCTGCCCGAGGGCTACCGCGTGGAGGTCGCGGGCACGGTCGAGGAGAGCGAGGCCTCGCAGGCCTCGGTGTTCGCGGTGGTGCCGGCGATGCTCCTGATCATGCTCACCGTGCTCATGGTCGAGCTCAAGAGCTTCCAGCGCCTGGCGATCGTCCTGAGCGTGGCGCCGCTGGGCCTGATCGGGGTGGTGGCGGCACTCCTGCCCTCCGGCCGGCCGCTCGGCTTCGTCGCCCTCCTGGGCGTGCTCGCGCTCGTCGGCATCATCATCAAGAACGCGGTCATCCTGGTGAGCCAGATCGAGGCCGACCGGGCGGCGGGCAGATCGGTCCGCGACGCCGTCGTCGCCGCCTGCACCATCCGCTTCCGGCCGATCGTCCTGACCGCGATCTCGACCGTGCTCGGCATGATCCCGATCGCGCCGACCGTGTTCTGGGGACCTATGGCCTTCGCCATCATGGGCGGTCTGCTGGCCGCCACGCTGTTGACCCTGATCTTCCTGCCCGCGCTCTACCTCGCCTGGTTCGGGCGGCTCGACCGCACCGCCGAGGGTGCCGGGGCGCCGCCCCGTGTCGAGCCCGCCGCGGCCTGAGCCGGTCGGCGTCGCGGCGGTCCTCCGACGCGCCTACTGGCGGCTGTTCTGGGGCCAGGCGCTGGCGCTGGTCGGCACCGGCATCGCCACCGTGGCGCTCGCCCTCGTCGCCTACCGGCTGGTCGGCCGCGAGGCGGCGGCGATCTTCGGCGGCCTGCTCGCCCTCAAGATGGCGACCTACGTGCTGTTGACCCCGCTCGCCGCGGCGCTGGTCCGCCGGCTGCCGCGCGGGCCGCTCCTGGTCGGCCTCGATCTGGCCCGCGCCGCCCTGCTCCTGATCCTCCCATTCGTCCAGACGGTGGTCGGGCTGTTCCTGGTCGTGCTCGCCTTCCAGATCTGCTCGGCGGTGTTCGTGCCGGCGGCGCAGGCGATCACCTCCGACCTGCTGCCCGACGAGGAGGCGTATGTCGAGGCACTCGCCCGCTCGCGGCTCGCCTACGAGCTCGAGCAGGTGGCGAGCCCGGCGGCCGCCGGCCTCCTCCTGTTCGTCCTCGAGGCTCCGCTGCTGTTCGACGTGGCGGCGCTGGCCTTCCTGGCGTCGGCCCTGCTGCTCGCCGGCGCCGGCTTTCCCGAGGGCCGCGAGCAGGGCCGCCAGGGGGTGCTGCGCTCGGCGCTGCGCGGCCTGCGCGACTTCCTGGCGCACGCCCCGCTGCGCGGGCTCGCCGCCCTCAACCTCGCAGCCGCGCTCGCCACGGCGGCGGTGACCGTGGTGACCGTGCACCTCGTGCGCGCCGAGCTCGCCGGCAGCGAGCGGATGATGACCGCGGCGCTGGTGGCCGCCGGCGCCGGCTCGGTCGGAGGCGCGCTCCTCGTGCCCCGGCTCCTCGACCGGCTGGCGAAGCGGGCGATCATGCTCGCGGGCGGGCTGCTCGCCGGGGCGGCCCTGCTCCTGGGCAGCCTCGGTCCGGGCTTCGCCGCGGTGCTCGCGCTCTGGTTCCTCCTCGGGCTGGGTGGGGCCCTCGCCGCCACGCCGGCCGGAACGCTCCTGCGCGCGCTCGCCCCGCCCGGCGGCAAGCTCGCCCTCTACGCGACCCAGTTCGCGCTCGCCAACGCCGCGGCGATGCTCGCCTACCCCACGGCCGGCTGGCTCGCCTCGGGGTTCGGCACGGGCCCGACGCTGCTCCTCTTCGCGGTCCTCGCACTCGCCGCCGTGGCGGCCGCCGCCCGGCTCTGGCCGCGCGGGCCGGTCGGCACCGCCGCCTAGCCGGGACCCGGGCTCAGAACGCGCCGAACAGCGAGCCGAGCCCGAGCACCAGGAGCAGCGCCAGGACCGGCCCGAGGATCGCCACGACGAAGAGCGGCCCGTAGCCCTCGCGGTGGCCGACCCCGCAGAGGGCGAGCAGCGTCACCACCGCACCGTTGTGCGGCAGGCTGTCGAGCGTGCCGGCGCCCAGGACCGCGATCCGGTGCAGGAGCGCGGGCTCGATCCCCTCGGCGCGTGCGGTCTCGAGCAGGCTCGGGCCGAGCGCGTCGAGGGCGATCGTGAGCCCGCCCGAGGCGGAGCCGGTGAGTGCCGCGAGCGTGTTGACCGCGACCGTCATCGAGACGAGCGGCCCGCCGCCGATCCCCATGACCGCCTCGCGCACCGCGGCGAAGGCCGGGAGCTCGGCGACCACGGCCCCGAAGCCGACGAGGCTCGCCACGCTCAGGATCGGCAGGACCGCGGCATTGGCGCCGGCATCGAGGGTTCGCCGGAGATCGGGGATGCGCCGGCCGCTCGTGAGGAGGAGCGCCAGGATCGAGGCGGCGAGCGCCACGACCACCGCCCAGACCCCGGCCACCGCGGCGAGCGTGGTCGGCCCGAAGCGCTCCTCGGCCAGGAAGCCCGTGTCCAGCCGCGGCAGGACGAGGAAGGCCATCAGGAAGTTGACCGTCACGACGACCCCGAGCGGCAGGGCCGCGAGCAGGGGTGTCGGGCCGTCGGCCGCGGCGGGGCTGCGCTCGATCTCGGCCGGGTCGAACTCGCGCGCCACCGTCACGAGCTCGCGCAGCCGGTCGTCGGCGAGCGCGGCGGCGCCCGTCCCTGCGCCGGTCGCAGCCGGACCGGCGCCGCGCCCCGCCGTCTCCAGCCGGCCGAGCCACCAGAGCCCGAAGCCGAGCATGACCGCCGCCGCGATGACGCCCAACCCCGGGGCGGCGAAGGGAGTGGTGCCGAGCACCGGCATGGGGATGGCGTTCTGGATCGCGGGCGTGCCCGGGAGCGCCGACATGGTGAAGGTCGAGGTGCCGAGCATGACCGCGGCCGGCATCAGCCGCTCGGGCACGCCGCCGCGCGCGAACAGCGCCTGCGCCATGGGCACGAGCACGAAGAAGGCGACGAACAGGCTGACCCCGCCATAGGTCACGGCGGCACCGGCGAGCACGACCGCGAGCACCGCCCGCTCGGGGCCGAGCCGCTCGCCGAGCGCGCGCGCGATCGCCGCCACCGCGCCACTGTCCTCCATGAGCTTGCCGAACACCGCCCCCAGGAGGAACAGCGGGAAGAACTGCGCCACGAAGCGCGCCGCCGCGCCCATGAAGGTCTGGGTCCAGTGCGCGAGCAGGGGCTCGCCCGCGAAGGCCGCGGCCAGGAGGGCCGCGAGCGGGGCGAGCAGCAGCACGCTCCAGCCGCGGAACGCGAGCACCACGAGCAGCGCGAGCGCGAGCAGGATGCCCAACAGGCCCATGCCTCACACCCCCTCGAGCAGCACGTTCACGTCGATCGAGGGGCGCACGCCCAGATTGTCGCCCTTCGCCTCGAGGAACGCGCCGGCGGCGCGCCGGCCCTCCTCGAACAGCATCTCGAGGAACGCCCATTCGGCGTTGAGCTTCGAGGAGTAGCCGAGCTCGACCATCATGGGGCTCGCGATCAGGTGCATGCGCACGCTCGCCCACCGCCGGCCCTCGGGATCGTCCAGGCTCGCCATGCGGCGGAGCAGGGCCAGCATGCGCAGCTCCTTGATGAGCACGGCGTTGAACGAGACCTCGTTGAGCCGGTTCAGGATGTCGCGCGCGGTCCTGGGCGTGCCCGGCCGCTCGACCGGGTTGATGGCGACCAGGATCACGTCGTCGGCGTCCGATTCGCGCACGAGCGGGGTCAGCGTCGGGTTGCCCGAGTAGCCGCCGTCCCAATAGGCCTCGCCGTCGATCTCGACCGCCTGGAAGAGGAACGGCAGGCAGGCCGAGGCGAGCAGCACGTCGGGCGTGAGCTCGGCGTTGCGGAACACCCGGCCGCGCCCGGTGCGCACGTTGGTCGCGGTCACGAACACCTTGAGCGGCGAGCGCGCCAGCCGGGCGAAGTCGATGTTGGCGGCGAGCACGTCGGCGAGCGGGTTGAGGCCCAACGGATTGAAGTCGTAGGGGCTGAACAGCCGCGAGGCGAGGTCGAGGGCGATGAAGCCGGGCGAGCTGTCGAGCGTCCAGCGGCCCAGCAGCACGTCGAGCGGGCCGCGCCGGAAGGGGCTCGTGGCGGCCGCCTGCGAGACCGCCTTCCAGAACCGCGCCAGCGCCGCGCGCCCGCCGGCGCGGCCGCCCGCGGCGAGCCCGTCGGCGAGCACCGCGGCGTTCATCGCACCGGCCGAGGTGCCGGAGATGCCCTCGATCTCGAGCCGTTCCTCCTCGAGCAGGCGATCGAGCACGCCCCAGGTGAAGGCGCCGTGCGCGCCGCCGCCCTGGAGCGCCAGGTCGATCCGGAGCGGCGCGGATCCCGAGGTTCTGCCGCCACGTGCCATGCTGGTCGCCCTTCCCGTCCTTCGGCGCTGCAGGAGAGCATGCTGCGCCGCAAAAAGCGAGGCCCTGCCGTCACCCGCGCTCCAACTCGGCGCCGAGCAGGCGGGCGAGCCAGCGCCCGTCCGGGTGGACCGCGGCGAAGGTGGCGACCGCGATCAGCATCGGCACGCCCAGGAACGCACCCGGCAGGCCCCAGACCAGGGCGCCCGCGAACACCGCGAGCAGCACGAGGAAGGGCGAGAGACCGAGCCGGGCGCCGGCGAGGCGCGGCTCGAGCCAGCTCCCGAGCAGGGTCTGGACGAGATTGAGCCCGACCAGGACGGCGAGCGGCGTCGCCACGTCCTGGAACTGCACCAGCGCCAGGAGGGTGGGCAGGACCGTGGCCACGAGCGGGCCGATGAAGGGCAGGTAGTTGAGCGCGAAGGCCATCACGCCCCAGACCGCGGCGAGCTCCAGGCCGATCAGGGCCGCCACGGCCGCGACCGCGAGCCCGGTGAGCGCGCTCACGAGCGTGCGCACCGCCATGTAGCGCTGCAGCTTGGCGGCGAGCGCGGCGCTGCCGGTGAGCAGGAGGGCTCCGAGCTCCGGCCGCTCCAGGCGCTCCAGCCGGCGCCGCGCCGGCTCGACCTCGAGCAGGCCGAGCGCCACGAAGACGAGCGTCACGAAGATGAAGCTGGCGAGCCCCTGCAGGCGTGCCCCGGCCTCGCCGGCGAGGCGCAGCAGGCTGCCCGGATCGAGGCGCTCGCGCAGGATGCCGCGGGTGTAGAGGCCGTGCGCCTCGGCCCAGCCGGCGCCGCGCTCGTAGAGGAGCTGCAGCCGGTCGGCGTTGGCCACGAGCCAGGCGACGGCGCGGCCGAGGCCCCAGGCGACGACACCCAGCAGCAGCGCCGCCGCGGCGAGGCAGGAGGCGAGCGTGAGGAGGAGCGCCAGCCCGGGCGGCAGCACCCGCTCGAGTGCCGCCTGCAGCGGCCGCACGACCGCCACGACGAGGAGCGCGCAGGCGACCGGCGCGCTGACCGCCGCGCTCAGGTGCAGCGCCAGGGCGAGTGCCACGAGCGCGACCGTGGCCGCGCTCGCGCGCAACAGGCCGTCAGCCGCCACGCGCGGCCGCCGGCCGGGACCGGCTCAGGCGCCGCGCTCGCGCCGCCACTGCTCGAACAGCTCGCGCTCCTCGATCTCGCGCTGCGTCTCGCGCGCCTGGATCTGCCGCTGGCGCTCGAACTCGAGCTGGCGGCGCTTGGCCGCGTCGCGCTCGGCCTCCTGCTCCTGGCGGCGGCGCTCCTCGCGCTGGCGGTCGACCGTCATGTTGCCGGCGAGCCCGCCGACCCCGGCGCCGATCAGCATGCCGGTGGTGCTGTTGCCGAAGATCAGCCGGCCGACCCCGGCGCCGGCGGCGGCACCCGCGGCCGTGCCCACGCCCGGCGAGGCGGTGCCACCCTGGGTCTGCTCGCAGGCAGCCAGGCCCAGGACCAGGAGGAGGGCCGCCGCCGTGCGGGTCGGCCGCAGTCCGGAGCGTGCGTCGTGCGGCGCCATCACAGCCCCTCCCCGAGCTCGCGGCGGGCGCCGGCCAGCATCTCCTCGAAGTCGAGCGCACCGTCGCGGTTGCCGTCGGCCGCCTGGAAGCCCTTCAGCTTGTGGCGCATCACCTCCGGGAAGGTCAGCACCCCGTCGCGGTTGGCATCGACCCGCTCGAACAGTTTCGGGTCGTGCTCGCCGAGCTCGGCACGGGTCAGCCTGCGGTCGCGGTTGAGGTCGAGCGTGCTGAAGCCGACCGCCGTGTCGCGCGTGAGTTCGGCCTCGTCGATCAGCCCGTCGCCGTCGCTGTCGGCCGCATCGAAGGCGAGCCGCTCGCGGGCGTAGGCGTCGCCGCCGGCCGCGGGCGCCTGCGCCCGGAGCGGCGAGGCCGTGGCCGACAGGGCCGCGCCCAGCGCCGCCCCCGCCAGCATCGCGGTTGCGCGACGGCGTCGTCGCGTCGCGGCTCGGAGGATCCCCATCCCTGCTCTCCCGACTGAATGGCCGGCCGGGAAGATCGCCCGCGGCCGCTCGTCCGGCCCGGCTCCTCCAGCCTCGTTCGCTTCTGGCCGTCCCGGCGGCCGATTGCAAGCCGCGGGCAGCCCCTCAGGCCGCGGCGAGCAGCCGTGCGCCGGAGAAGGCGCGGAGCAGGCCCGCCGCTTCGCCCGGACCGGTGACCGCGAGGGCGGTCGACAGCCCGTCGGCCACGACCGCCTCGGGTGCCAGCACGCGCACCACCCGGCCGGCCGGAGCGGGCGGCTCGCCGGTGCGCGGGTCGAGGATCCGCGGCCGGCCGTCGACCAGCGCGGCCGAGCTCGCCACGGCACCCTCCTCGAGCGCCAGCACGGCATCGCCCGGGGCCAGCCCGATCCGCCACGGCCGCCCGAGCGGGTGCGGGCCGAGCGCGCGCAGCTCGCCCAGATCGACCAGCACCCGCTCGGCGCCGCCGGCGCGCAGCAGGAGCGCGATCCGGTCGGTGAGGTAGCCCTGGGCGATGCCGTCGAGGGTGACCGCCATGCCCGGCCGGCCGAGCGCCACCGCCTCGGGTCCGACCTCGAGCCTGCGCCAGTCGACCAGCCGGCGGGCGGCGCGGCGCTCCTCGCGGGTGGCGTCGCGCGCCACGGCCTGCCAGAGCGGCTGGAGCGTGACGTCGAAGGCGCCCCGGCTGAGCTCGGCCAGCCGGCGCGCCAGGCCCAGCACCTCGACCAGCTCGGCCGGCGGCCGCGCCAGCCGGCCGTCGCGATTGAGCCGGCGGAGCGCGCTTGCCCGATCGTACAGGCTGAAGATGGCCTCGAGCCGGGCCAGCTCCTCGAGGCAGGCGGCGATCAGCCGGCCGGCCCGGTCCGGCTCGATCCCGATGAGCTCGAGGGCGGCCGGGGCGCCGAGCGCCACGCCCCGCCAGCGGGTGACCGGTGGCTGCGCCGGGGTGGCAC
>JBBIIE010000113.1:0-10842 GCA_037446605.1 Geminicoccaceae bacterium
CGCCCGGTCGATCACGAGCCCGGCCCCCGGCATCGCCCGGCAGGGGCGCTTGTCGGCCAGATGGCGTTCGACGAGGACGGTGAGGTTGGCGCCGATGCGGACGTGCGGTGTGAGGGGCGGGTTCATCGCCACGGGCACGCCGCGGTCGAGCTCGTAGCGCGTCTCGGTCCCGTCGTCCCAGGCGAGGAACTCCTCGATCGTCATCCGCCGCACATCGTCGAGCCGCTTGGCCATCGCCCGCTCTCCCTTGCCGGCCCGAGCTTAGCAGAGGAAGCGGCGGCCGTCGCGACGGCGGACCCTCTTGAGAACGAAACAAGAACATGCTTTCTCGGGGCCCCGAGGAGCCACGCCTTTGCCCGCCTACGCCGAGCTCGAGGTCACGACGAACTTCAGCTTCCTCGAAGGGGCCTCGCACCCCGAGGAGCTCGTCGAGCGCGCGGCCGAGCTCGGGCTCGCGGCGCTCGCGGTCACCGACCGCAACAGCCTCGCCGGCGTGGTGCGCGCGCACGTGGCGGCCAAGCGGGTGGGGCTGCGCTTCCTCGTGGGGGCCCGGATCGATCTCGAGGACGCGCCCTCGGTGCTCGTCTGGCCGACCGACAAGAAGGCCTACGGCCGGCTCTGCTCCTTGTTGACCGAGGGCCGGCGGCGGGCGCCCAAGGGTTCTTCGAGCCTGCGGCTCGACGACCTCCTCGCCCACGGCGAGGGCCAGGTCCTGGCGGTCCTCCCGCCCGAAGCGCCGGATGCCGCCTTCGCCGAGCTCCTGCGGCGGCTGCACGCGGTCCTGGGCGATCGGCTGCATCTGGCCGCCCGCTTCCTCTGCCGCGGCGACGATCGCGAGCGGATCGACGAGCTCGCCGGCCTCGCCGCCGCGACCGGCGCGCGGCTCTTGGCGATCAACGCCGTCCTCTACCACGACCCGGCCCGCCGACCTCTGCAGGACGTGCTCACCTGCATCCGCGAGAAGGTGACCCTCGCCGAGGCCGGGCTCCGGCTCGAGGCCAATGCCGAGCGGCACCTCAAGCCCCCGGCCGAGATGGCCCGGCTCTTCGCCCGCTGGCCCGAGGCGCTCGAGGCCGGCCTCGCGATCGTTCGGCGCTGCCGGTTCTCGCTCGACGAGCTCGCCTACGACTATCCGGTCCGGGAATCCTACGACGGGCGCAGCCCGGACGAGGAGCTCGCCCGCCGCACCTGGGAAGGGGCCGCCGAGCGCTATCCCGACCATCTGCCGGAGAAGGTGAGGAAGCTCCTCGAGCACGAGCTCGCGCTCGTGAAGGAGCTGCGCTACGCGCCCTATTTCCTCACCGTCCACGACATCGTCCGCTTCGCCAAGAGCCGCGGCATCCTCTGCCAGGGCCGCGGCTCGGCCGCCAATTCGGCGATCTGCTACGTGCTCGGCATCACCGCGGTCGACCCCGCCCGGATGGACCTCCTCTTCGAGCGGTTCGTCTCGGCCGAGCGCGACGAGCCGCCCGACATCGACGTCGATTTCGAGCACGAGCGGCGCGAGGAGGTGATCCAGTGGGTCTACGAGACCTACGGCCGCGACCACGCGGCACTCGCCGCGACCGTGATCCGCTACCGGGCGAAATCGGCCTTGCGCGAGGTCGCCAAGGTCATGGGCCTGTCGGCCGACGTCCAGGACGCGCTTTCCAAGACCGTCTGGGGCATGGGCCGCGAGGGGACGCAGCCGCGTTGGCTGCGCGAGCAGGGGCTCGATCCGGACGATCCCACGCTCGCCCGGACCCTCGAGCTCGCCCGCGAACTGGTCGATTTCCCGCGCCACCTCTCGCAGCACGTGGGCGGCTTCGTGATCGCCAAGAGCCCCTTGCGCGAGCTCGTGCCGATCGAGAACGCGGCCATGCCCGGTCGCACGGTCGTCGAGTGGGACAAGGACGATCTCGACGCCTTGAAGTTCCTCAAGATCGACCTCCTCGCCCTCGGTATGCTCTCCTGCATCCGCCGGGCCTTCGAGCTCCTGCGCGCCCATTACGGCCTCGAGCTCGACATGGCGCGGGTGCCGGCCGAGGACCCGGCCGTCTACGCCATGCTGCAGAAAGCCGATTCGATCGGCGTCTTCCAGGTCGAGAGCCGGGCGCAGATGAGCATGCTGCCGCGGCTCGCGCCGCGCTCCTTCTACGACCTCGTCATCGAGGTCGCGATCGTCCGGCCGGGCCCGATCCAAGGCGACATGGTCCACCCCTATCTGCGCCGCCGCGAGGGCCTCGAGCCCGTGACCTTTCCCTCGAAGGGACTCGAGGAAGTGCTCGGCAAGACGCTCGGGGTGCCGCTCTTCCAGGAGCAGGCGATGCGGATCGCGATCGTGGCGGCCGGCTTCACCGCCGCCGAGGCCGACGGGCTGCGCCGGTCGATGGCCGCCTTCCGCCGCCGCGGCCAGCTCGAGCGTTGGCACGACAAGCTCGTCGAAGGCATGGTCGCGCGCGGCTACGAGCGCGCCTTCGCCGAACGCTGCTTCAAGCAGATCGAGGGCTTCGGCTATTACGGCTTCCCGGAGAGCCACGCCGCGAGCTTCGCGCTTCTCGTCTACGTCTCGGCCTGGCTCAAATGCCATTATCCGGACGTGTTCCTGGCGGCGATCCTGAACGCCCAGCCGATGGGCTTCTACGCGCCGGCCCAGCTCGTCCGCGACGCGGTCGAACACGGCGTCGAGGTCCGCCCGGTCGACGTCAATTTCTCCTTCTGGGAGTCGACGCTCGAGCCCCTGCCGCGGCGCGGGCCGCTCTCGCACGCCGTCCGGCTCGGCTTGCGCGAGGTCAAGGGCCTGGCCGAGGCCGAGGCGGTCCGCATCGTGACCGCGCGGCTGCTCCCCTACCGCACGGTCGGCGAGCTCTACCGCCGCGCGGGCTTACGCCGCGAGACGCTCGTGATCCTGGCCGAGGCGGACGCGTTCCGCTCGCTCGGGCTCGACCGGCGCCAAGCGCTCTGGGAGATCCGCGCCCTCGCCGACTGGCCCTTGCCGCTCTTCGCGCACACCGAGGCGGCCGAGCCCCCGGGCTCCAACCTGCCGCCGCTCGAGGCCGGCGAGGAGCCCTGGCTCGAGCTGCCTCCCGAGAGCCTCGGCGAAGCGGTGATCGAAGACTATGCCCGGCTGCGGCTCTCGCTCCGCGCCCATCCGCTCGCGCTGTTGCGGGAGAGGCTCGCGCGGCGGCGGATCGTCACCGCCCGCGAGCTCGCGACGCACCCGCCCGGCAGCCGGGTCGCGGTGGCCGGCCTCGTGCTCGTGCGGCAGCGGCCGGGCAGCGCCAAGGGGGTCGTCTTCACCACCCTCGAGGACGAGACGGGCTTCGCCAACCTGATCCTCTGGCCCCAGGTCTTCGAGCGGTTCCGCACGACCCTCATGGTCGCCCGGCTGCTCGCCGCGGCCGGCCGGCTGCAGCGCGAGGGGCGGGTCATCCACCTCGTCGCCGACCGGCTCCTCGACCTCACGGACGAGCTCGCCGGCTTGCGCGGCGAGGCGCTCGACCCCGCCACCTTCGACGCGGCGATGGCGCGCGCCGACGAGGCGCGCAACGACGGCCGCGATCCCCGCCGGGTGATGCCCGAGGGGCGCAATTTCCGCTGAGCGCGCGGTTCAGACCTCGAACGGCTCGCCCGGCTTCGCGACGTGCACCCGGCCGCGCGTCACACGCCGGGCGAAGTCGTGCGGATCGCCCGTGAGGAGGTCGAAGGTGCCCCAGTGGATCGGCACGACGAGCTCGAGCTCCAGGAACTCGTTGCAGGCGATCGCGGCGTGCTCGGGGCCCATGGTGAAGCGGTCGCCCACGGGGAGGAAGCCGACCTTCGGCCGGAAGAGCCTTTGGATCAGCGCCATGTCGGAGAAGAGCGCGGTGTCGCCGGCGTGGTAGACGGTCACTCCGTCCATCGTGATCACGAAGCCTGCCGGATCGCCCATGGTCTGCGCCTTGCCGTCGCGCATCACGGCCGAGCTGTGGAAGGCCGGGACCATGCAGAAGCGGATGCCGTGGTGGAGGATGCAGCCGCCGGTGTTCATGGGCTGGAGCTTCTCGACACCCTCCGCCGCGCAGGTCATGCAGATTTCCCACTGGGCCACGAGTGTGGCACCGTATTTCCCGGCGAGCCGGACGGTGTCGCCCAGATGGTCCTCGTGGCCGTGGGTCACGACGATCGCATCGAGTCCGGCGAGCCGGTCCTCCCAGCCCTGCGGGTGCTTCGGGTTGCCGGTGAAGAACGGGTCGATCAGGACGCTCTTGCCGGCGGCTTCGAGATGTACCGCCGAATGGCCGAGCCAAGTGAGCCGCATGATTCCCTCCCGCGCATGGCGTCGCCCGGCCGGCAAGGTGAACGGATCGTAAAGCCGTATGCAACCCCGCGCCTCGCGGCTGCGGCCCGCGCCGCGCCGTGGCAGCCTCGCGGGTACCGGGTGACCGGCGGTCGAGGCGAGGGGGCGGGGCCGAGGGGGCGGGGCGATGCGCAGGATCGGCGTGCTGGTGGCGGTGGGGCTTCTCGGGACGGCGGCGGCAGCCGCGGCCGAGCCCGACGTTCTCGTGCTGCGCGGGCGCCCCGGATCGCCGCCGCCGGCCGTGCCGATGGCCGCGCCCGCGGCGCCGACCCCGCTCGCAGGCGACCGGCTCTGGCTCGTCGACCGCGATCGCGGGCGGCTCGTGGGCTGCCGCCTGGAGCGCACCACGCAGGTGGGCGAGCGACGCATCCGCTGTGCCGAGCGGACCCTCCGGGCGGCCCGTCTCTGACGATACCGGCCCGGCTGTGGCGCAGTAGCCACAGCGGGGCGTGCGCTGAAACACTCTGCAACATATCTTGAATGGCCGGGTGTCCGCGGACCGCCTAGATCGCGCACAGCGAGAACCAGGGGACGGTCACGCGGCGTCCAGGTCCGGGACCTGCGCACCGCGCCCGCGGAGGAGAGTACGGGCGCGGTGGCCGAAGGCGCGACCTCGCCCCCGATGAGAGATCCGCGCGAGCCCGGATCCGACCGCAACGGGTCGGGTCGGCCGGGTGGCGCGCTGCGAGGGGACGCCGCACGAGGGTGACGATGGTCCATCCGACGCCGACCGTGAACGCTTCCCTGCCGTTCCGCACCGGGGGCTTCCGCACGCTCGCCGAGGGCCTCGACTACGCCGCGCGCGGCGAGACGGGCATGTGCTTCTACGGCAACCGCGGCGAGCTCGAGCACGCGCTGCCCTATGCCGAGTTGCGCGCCCGCGCGCTCGCGACCGCACCGCGCCTCCTGGGTCTCGGGCTCGCCCGGCTCGACCGCGTGGCGATCGTGGCCGAGACGAGCCCCGACTTCCTCGTGGCGTTCCTCGCCTGCCAGTATGCCGGCCTCGTGCCGGTGCCGCTGCCGATGGCGCTCAGCCTCGGCACCCATCGCACCCATGTCGAGCGGCTGCGCGGCATGCTGGAGAACGCCGGCGCGCGCGCCGGGCTCGCCTCGCGGGCGTTCCTCGACCAGCTCCGCGAGGCGGCCGAGGGCACGGCGGCCGGCTGGATCGGCACCCACGAGGAGCTGGCCGCGGTGCCGCCCGTGGCCGCGACGCCGGTCCCGCTCGGGCCCGAGGAGCCCTGCTACATCCAGTACTCGTCGGGCAGCACGAGCTTCCCGCGCGGCGTTCTCGTCACCCAGCCGGCGCTCACCGCCAACGCGCGGGCCATCGCCGAGCACGGGCTGGCGCTGCGCCCGGGCGACCGCTGCACCTCCTGGCTGCCGCTCTACCACGACATGGGCCTCGTGGGCTGCTGCCTGACGCCGATCCTCAACCAGATCAGCGTCGACTATCTGGCCACCGCCGGCTTCGCCACCCGACCGATGGTCTGGCTGAAGCTGCTCTCCGCGACCGGCGGCACGATCTCCTTCGCGCCGACCTTCGGCTACGAGCTGTGCGCGCGGCGCGCCGCCACGGCCGGCCTCGACGGCCTCGATCTGCGACGCTGGCGGGTGGCCGGGATCGGCGGCGAGATGATCCGCCCCAAGGCGCTCGCCGAGTTCGCCGAGGCGTTCGCCGCCGTGGGCTTCGACGAGCGCGCCTTCGTCGCCTCCTACGGCCTCGCCGAGGCGACGCTCGCGGTCACCTTCGCCCCGCTCGGGACGGGTGTGCGCAGCGATCTGGTGCAGCTCGGCGAGGCGTTCGAGCGCGAGCGCCGGGCGGAGCGGGCGCGGCCGCGCGCGGTCCGCGCGCGCGCCTTCGCGATCTGCGGCCGGCCGATGCCGGGCTACGCCCTGGAGATCCGCGACGAGCAGGGCCGATCCCTTCCGGAGCGGCGGGTCGGTCGGGTGTGCATCCGCGGTCCGAGCCTGATGAACGGCTACTACCGCAACCCCGAGGCGACCCGCCACGTGAAGCTCGCCGACGGCTGGCTCGATACCGGCGACATGGGCTACCTCGTCGACGGCGAGCTGGTGGTCACCGGGCGCAGCAAGGACCTGATCATCATCAACGGCCGCAACATCTGGCCGCAGGACCTCGAATGGGCGGTCGAGCGCCTGCCCGGCGTGCGGCCGGGCGACGTCGCCGCCTTCGCCGTCACCGGCGAGGACGAGCGCGAGCGCATCGTCGTGATCGTGCAGTGCCGGACCGGCGAGCTGCAGCTCCAGGCCGAGCTGCGCCGGACCGTGCAGAAGCTGGTCAACCGTCAGGCCGGCACCGAGTGCGAGGTGGTGCTCGCCCCGCCGCGCTCCTTGACCTACACGACCTCGGGCAAGCTCAGCCGGGCGGCGGCACGGGCCGGATACCTCGAGGGCGCGATACGCGACATCGGGGGGATCGTCCCGGTCGACCCGCCGGCCCCGGCCAACGCCCGCGACCGGGCGCTGCGCGACGTCGGCTGATCGGACCCGCCGATCGGGCGGGACGGCCGCGCCCGATCTCGTCGCGCTGACCGGCGCCACCGGCTTCCTCGGCCGGCACCTGGCGGCCCGCCTCCGGCAGCGCGGCCCGCGCGTGCGCGCGCTGGTCCGCCGCGAGGATCCGCGCCTCGAGGCGCTCGGCGTGACGCAACTGCAGGGCGGGCTCGAGAGTCCCGAGGCCCTCGCGGCGCTGGTCGAGGGAGCGGGCTGCGTGGTGCACGCGGCCGGGCTCGTGCGGGCGCCGGGTCCCTCGGCCTTCGCCGCCGCCAACGCCCAGGGCACGGCCCGGCTCGCCGAGGCGGCCGCGGCCCGCGCCGAGGGCGCCCGCTTCCTCCTGGTCTCCTCGCTCGCCGCGCGCGCCCCGGCCGTCTCGCCCTACGCCTCGAGCAAGCGTCGGGCGGAGCTGGAGCTCGAGCGGCGCGCCGGCGCGCTCGTGCCCATCCTGCTCCGCCCGCCCGCCATCTACGGCCCCGGCGACCGCGCCACCCTGCCCATCCTGGCGCAGCTCGCGCGTGGCTGGCTCGTGGCGCCGCGCGCCCGTACCAACCGCTTCTCGCTGATCTACGTCGAGGATCTGGCGGAGCTCGTGGTCCGGCTGGTCGAGCGGCCGCCCGAGGCCGGAAGCGTGCTGGAGCCGGACGATGCCCGGCCGGGCGGCTACGGCTGGCGCGATCTGGCCGAGATCGCCGCGGCGCGGACCGGCCGCCGCGTCCGGCTGGTGGAACTGCCGCGGCCCGTGCTCGCCGCCGCCGCCTGGATGGCGGAGCTGGGTGCCCGGCCGCTCGGCGCCGCACCGCCCATCTCCCGCGGCAAGGTGGCCGAGCTGTTCCACCCGGACTGGCTCGCCGCCGGCACGCCGGGGCTCGACTGGCGACCCCGGACCGGCTTCGCCGAGGGGTTCGAGCGCACGCTCGCCTGGTACCGTGCGGAGGGCTGGCTTTGAGCCGGGGATTGCGCGACGGCGGCAAAGCCGCCATGCGTGCGGCCATGACGGCCCCCGACCCGGATCGCCTGCTGGCCGAGATCGGCGAGCTGGTCGCCCGCTTCGCCCCGCCCGGCGCGGCGATCGAGCGGACGACGGAGCTGACCTCCGATCTCTCGATCGACTCCGTCGCGGCGATGGATCTCGTGATGGAGATCGAGGACCGCTACGGCATCGACGTTCCGGTCAACGAGATCGCCGATCTCGTCACCGTCGGCGATCTGGTCGACCTCGTGGCGAGGCAGCTCGGAGCGCGCGCCTGAGATGGACATCTTCGACAAGTACGAGGCGCTGGCGGGGCGCCGTGCCCAGCTCCTGGCGGCGGGTGCCGACCCGTTCCACCTGGAGATCGAGAGACTGGACGGCCCGACCAGCGCGGTGATCGCCGGCCGCCCCACCATCCTGCTCGGCACCAACAACTATCTGGGGCTCACCTTCGATCCGGCCTGCATCGAGGCCGGGGTGCGGGCGCTGCGCGCCGAGGGCACGGGGACCACCGGCTCGCGCATCGCCAACGGAACCTACGGCGGCCACCGCGCGCTCGAGGCGGAGATCGCGGACTTCATGGGGCGCCGGTCGGCGATCGTCTTCACGACCGGCTACCAGGCCAACCTCGCCACGATCGGGGCGCTCGCCGGACCCAAGGACGTGATCCTGGTGGACAGCGACTGGCACGCCTCGATCCTCGACGGCTGCCTGCTCTCGAGCGCCAGGGTCGTGCGCTTCAGGCACAACGATCCGGAGGACCTCGACCGCCGCCTGGAGCGCAACCCGACGCCGGAGGGCTGCCGGCTGATCGTCGCCGAGGGCCTCTACAGCATGCTCGGCGACGTCGCGCGGCTGCGCGAGATCACGGCGGTCAAGCGGCGCCACGGCGCCTTCCTGCTGCTCGACGAGGCGCACTCGCTCGGCGTGTTCGGCGCCCGCGGGCGGGGTGTGGCCGAGGCGCTCGGGGTCGAGGCCGAGGTCGACTTCGTCGTCGGGACCTTCTCGAAGTCCCTGGGTGGTATCGGCGGCTACGCGGTCTCCGACCATCCGCGCTTCGATCTGCTGCGGGTGTGCGCCCGACCCTACATGTTCACGGCTTCGCCCGGGCCGGCCACGATCGCCACGGTGCGCGCGGCGCTCGCCCAGATCCGCGCCCGGCCGGAGCTGCGCGAGCGCATCTGGGCGAACGCCCGCGCGCTCCACGCCGGCCTCGAGCGGCTGGGCCTCACCCTCGCCGCCCCGCCGAGCCCGATCCTGTCGGTCCGCCTGCCCGACGAGCGCGTGGCGGTGCTCGCCTGGAACCGGCTCCTCGAGCTCGGCGTGTACGTCAACCTGGCGATCCCGCCCGGCACCCCCGGCGGGGTGTCGCTGCTGCGCTGCAGCGTGTCGGCCGCGCACACGCCGGCGCAGATCGAGACGGTGCTCGAGCGGTTCTCCCGGCTGGCCACCGAGCTCGCCACGCTCGCGGCACCCGCGGCGGCCGAGTAGCCGGGCTCAGCGGACTGCGCCGCGCCGGCGCAGCCGCGGCAGGAGAAGGAGCCCGGCCAGGATCGGGTGGCGGCGCTGCCAGGGGGTGAGTACGAGCCGTTCGCCCGAGTGGCGCTCGATCTTCCAGGCGAGATAGTCCGCCCCGCCCTCGAAGGTGAAGGCGGCCTTGGCGAGCCTGAGCGCCGAGCGCAGCTTGCCGACCACCCGTCGCCGCGCCCAGAGCCGGCGGGCGCGCGCCGCGGCGCGGGCGTCGGGGACGGGCAGCTCGGCGAGGCACGCCGCGCCGAGCCGTTCGTAGCGCTCGGTCGCCGCCGCCACGATCGAGGCGGCCCGGCCCGGCGGCTCGGCGCGGAGCTCGGTCCGATAGGTGAGGGCGAAGGCCCGCTCGAACAGCTCGAGCGGCGTCGGTGCCCGGCCCAGAAGGGGTCGTGCGGCTGCCGCGAGGGTCCGGACCGAGCGGGCGAGGAGCCGGTGCACGCGCCGCTCGACCGCCGCATCCGCCGCCCAGGCGAGCGCCGTGGGCTGGGCGAGCCGGGCCCAGAAATAGGGCTCGAGCGTCTCCGGCCCGACCAGCCGCTCGAGCCGGCCGAGGTCGACGACCGCGACCTTGGCACGGACCGTGCGCCCGGCATGTGGTGCCGCGATCTGCAGCACGGCGGGCGGGAGCCAAGCGGTGAGCCGGCGCAGGAGCCGACCCGTCGCCAGGCCCGCATAGCCGTCGGTCAGCACGTAGAGGTCGACCAGCCGACCGCGATCCTCCCCGTCGCGCAGGCAGCTGCCGTAGAACAGCACCGCCCGCGCCGAGGTTCCGATCCGGGTGCGGCCCGCCTCGACCACGGCGCGCACCGCGGCCGGCACCGGCATCGCCGCCTCGGCGGCGACCCGATCGAGCACCGGGTCGGCGAGCTCGGGCATCCGGGCTCAGAGCCGCACGAACCGCAGCGCGTGCGGGGCGGTGATCACGAGCGGCCGGCCCGGCTCCGGCCGGTAGAACTGGCCGTCGATCGTGACCTCGCCCGGAAGCTCCAGCTCGGCGCGCGCGCTGCCGCGGCTGAAGAAGCTGTCCTCGGGCAGGTCGCGGCGGTCGCCGCCGTAGAGCACGCGCAGCGCCCGGCGGACGAGACCCTCGGCCGGCTGCCGGATCGCGGTCAGGCGGAACGGCCGCGTGAGCCCATTCCAGAAGGGCCTGGAGGCGAGCACCAGGCGGTCGAGGGTGGTGGCGAGCAGGAGGAGCTGGCGGCCCTCGCGGACCTCGCCGTCCTCGAAGCGCATGGCGACCGGCGCGCCCTCGAGCATGCCGGGCGGGCGGCGGCCGCGGGCGAGGCCCCAGAGGATGCCGGCGAGCGTCGCCAGATGCGCGAGCTCGCCCTTGAGCCCGAGCGCGTGCACCCGGCTCTTGCAGAGATGGATGGCGTCGGTGATGCCGAGGGCGCCGAGGAACATGCCGCACTGCGCCCGGCCACCCTCGAGGCCGGCGACGCGCAGCACCCGCCGGTCGACGAGGTGGCGCTCGAGCCGGCCGGCGCGTGCCGCCGCGAGCAGG
>JBBIIE010000114.1:0-10777 GCA_037446605.1 Geminicoccaceae bacterium
GACGATGCGTGCCCTGATCGAAGGAGTGGGCGAGCTCGAGGTCGTGGTCGTCTAGGGCGGAGCTGGGCGAGGTGCGGGGGCGAGGCTTTCGATCTCACCGCGCTCGATCGTCGCGACCCGGTCGACGAAGGGGATGAGGAGCTCCGGATTGCTCTCGCTCACGAGCAGCGCCATCGCCCGCTCGCGCTCGACGAGGCGCGCCAGGATCTCACCGTAGCGGCGGGCGAGCGCCGGGGCGAGGCCCTGGAAGGGTTCGTCGAGCAGGAGCAGGCGTGTGCCCGTGACGAGCGCGCGGGCGAGCGCCGCCATCTTGCCCTGGCCGCCCGAGAGGGCCCCGGCCTTGCGGTCGGCGAGCTCGCGGAGTTCGGGCAGGAGCTCGAAGACCCGAGCGAGCCGGGCTTCGATCTCGCCGCGCGGCAGGCCCAGGAGCTCGGCCGGCAGGCGGACGTTCTCGGCGACCGTGAAGGTCGGGAAGAGGCGGCGGTCTTCGGGCGCGTAGCCGATCCCGAGGGCGGTGCGCCGGTGCGCCGGTACCTGCGCGAGGTCCCGGCCGTCGAAGCGGATCGCCCCGCCCACGAGGGGCACGAGGCCCATGATCGCCCGCATGGTCGTGGTCTTGCCCGCACCGTTGCGGCCGACGAGCGCGAGCCGGCCGCCCGCGGGAAGCTCGAGGTCGACGCCGCGCAGGATCCGCGCCCCCTGGATCGCGACCTCGACCCGTTCGAGGCTCAGCACGGCACCGCGACCCCTTCGACACCGATGACCTCGCGGCGCACGACCGGGTCGGCGAGCACCTTCGCGGGTGGGCCCTCGGCGAGGATCCGCCCCTGGCTCCACACCGCGACGCGATCGGCGTGACGGGCCACGACCTCCATGTCGTGCTCGACGAAGACGGCCGTCACCCCTCGCGCGCGCAGCGCCCGCAGGAGCCGGTCCATGATCGCGTGCTTCTCCGCCGCGGCCACGCCCGAGGTGGGTTCGTCCATGAGGAGAAGGCGGGGCTCGAGGGCGAGCGCCATGGCGATGTCGACGAGCTTCCGCGCCCCCTCGTCGAGCTGGTCGGCGCGCGTTTGGGCCAAATGCGCGAGGTCGAGCCCTTCGAGGATGGCGCGCGCCCGGGCTTCCCGGCTCGCCCCGCCGAGCGGCGTCCGAGGCGCCCAGAAGCCGGCGCGGGCCGCGAGGCAGAGGGCGACGTTGGCGAGCACGGTGTGGTCGGTGAAGAGCTGCGGGATCTGGAAGCTCCGGGCGATGCCGAGCTTGACGATCCGGCGCGGCGGCAAGCCCGCGATCTCGCGCCCGGCGAAGCGGATCGAGCCCGCCTGCGGGCGCAGATAGCCCGTGACCATGTTGATGAAGGTCGTCTTGCCGGCGCCATTCGGGCCGATGATCGCGAGGACCTCGCCCTCGGCCACCTCGAGATCGACCCCGTCGGCGGCGCGCACGCCACCGAAGGCGAGGACCAGGCCACGGGCCGTGAGGAGGGCCTCGCTCACGCCCGTCGCCCGAAGCGCGCGAGGAGGTCGTCGACGAGGCCCACGAGGCCGCGGGTGGCGGCCAGGATGATGCCGAGCAGGACGAGGCCCAGGATCATCTGCCAGGCATCGGGGAAGCTCGCCGCGGCGTAGACCCGGACGAGCTCGAAGACCACGGCCCCGAGGAAGGGCCCGAGCACGTGGCCGGTTCCGCCCAGGATCGCCACGAAGACGAGCTCGCCGGAATGGGTCCAATAAGCCAGGAGCGGCGTCACGTGCAGCGTCGCGAGGGCGGCGATCGCTCCACCCACCCCGGCGAGGAAGGCCGAGACGAGATAGGCCTGCAAGAGCACCCGCCGGGCCGAGATGCCGGCGAATTCGAGCCGGGTCTCGCGCGTTTTCACCGCCCCGAGCGCTTCGCCCGCGGGCGTGCGCAGATAGCGCGCGACGAGACCGCCCGAGGTGAGGGCGAGGGCGAGCGCCAGGAGCAGGAGCGCCCATTCGTAAGCCGGGCCTTCGAGGGCGAGGCCCGCGACCTCGGGTCGGGCGACCCGGATCCCGTCGGTGCCGCGGGTCAAGGCGTAGAGCTTCTCGAGCAGCGACCAGGCGACCATCGAGAAGGCGAGGTTGAGCATGCCGAAGAAGATGTCGCGGTAGCGGGTGACGAAGAGCCCGACGAGGAGACCGATTCCGGTCGCCACGACCGCCCCGGCGAGCACGAGGAAGAGCGCTTCACCGCTGTGCGGGCGCAGGAACGCGACCGTGTAGGCGCCGGCGGCGACGTAGAGGGCGTGGCCGAAGCTCACCTGGCCCGCGCGCAACAGCATCATGATGCCGAGCACGGCGAGGCCCGTGGAGAGCGCGATCGTGAGGACGAAGCGGAGCCAGGGCTGGGCCGTGGCGAGGAGCAGGAGGAGGGCGGCCGCCGCCGCGACGAGGAGCCGGTGCGCCATCAGACGCGCCGGAGCTCGCGGCGGCCGAAGAGGCCGGCCGGGCGGACGAGGAGGACGGCGACCATCAAGAGATAGGGCACGACCACTTCGAGCTCGGGGGCGAAATAGACGGCGAGCGAGCGGGCGAGACCGATCAGGAGGGCGGTCACCGCCGCCCCCTCGATCTGGCCGAGCCCGGCGGTCGCGACGACCGCGAAGGAGAGCACGATCATCTGCACGCCGACGCCGGGGACGAGGCTCGTCGTCGGGGCGGCGAGTGCCCCACCGAGAGCGGCGAGCCCGGCGCCGATCGTGAAGGTCGAGAGGTAGACGAAGCGGGCGTCGATGCCGATCGCCACGGCCGCTTCGCGATCGTGGGTGACGGCGACGATCGATCGGCCGAGGAGCGTCCTGCGCAGGAACCAGACGAGGAGGAGGAGGGCGACCAGCGCCACGCCGGGCAGGAGGAGGAGCTGGTAGGCCGTGTAGAAGATGCCACCGACTTCGACCTGGCCCAGGAGCCGGACCGGCGCGTCCTCGAAGCGCGGCTGCACGCCCCACAGGAGCTTCTGCAGGTCCTCGAGGATCATGAAGAGGGCGAAGGTCACGAGGAGCTGGAGGACGTGCTCCTTGTCGTAGATGCGGGCGAGAAGGCCGCGCTCGATCGCGGGACCGAAGAGGGCACCCACGGCGAGCGCGGCGATCGCGAGGGCCAGGAGCGAGAGCTCTTCGGCGCCGAACCAGCCGATCAGTGTCGCCGCCACGTAGGCGCCGATCGCGAAGAGGCTGCCGTGGGCGACGTTCAAGATCTTGAGCACGCCGAAGACGAGCGTGAGGCCCACGGCCACCATGAAGAGCTGGCCGGCATAGGCGAGGCCGTCGAGCACGGCCAGAAGGAGGAGGAGCCCCATCCTGCGCGAACGCGGCCGGGTCGGGCCGGCCCGAGAAGCGCGGCCCGACCGGAAGCCTCAGGCCTTGTAGGAGATCGGGGCCGGGGCCTTGGCGACCGTCTCCATGGTGAGGCCCTTCACCCAGTCGAGGCCCTTCGTCCCCATCGGGTTCATGGTGAGCTCGGGTGGGAAGAGGACCATCTGGTCGAGCACGGGGAAGGGGTACTCCGGCACGTGCTTCGACACACCGATCAGCATGGGCTCGAGGCCCTGGCCGTCGGGACGGATCTTCATCCGGCCCGTGAGATGGTCGAATTCGAGGCCGCGGAGCGTGTCCATCAGCTGCTCGCGCGACGGCCAGACCCCGCCATTGGCGGCGAGCGCCTTCGTGTAGGCGGCTTCGAGGGCGAAGAGCGCTTGGGCCATGTGGAAGGTCGGGTAGATCGGCCAGGCCCCGTAGCGCTTGCGGTACTCGGCCACGAAGCCGTCGAGCCGTCCGTTGCCGCGGGCGGTCGGATGGAGGAACCAGTGGTCGCCGCGGGCTCCCACGATCACGCCCTCGGGCAAGGCCTTGCCGACCCGCTCGAGGCTCGATTCGGCGAGCGGCAGGACGAAGAGCGAGCGCTCGAAGAGCCGCCGCTCGGCCGCCTGGCGGATGAAGGTGTCGAGCTCGCCACCCCAGCTCGTCGAGAAGACGACGTCGGGGCGCAGCGCCTGGAGGCGGGTGATCTCGGTCGAGAAGTCGGTCGCCCCGAATTTCGGGAAGAGCTCGGCCACCACCCGCACGTCGGGCTTGATCGCCTCCATGGCGGTCTTCCAGATCGCCCAGGAATCGCGACCCCAGGCGTAGTCCTGGTTGACCACCGCCACGGTCCGGACGTCGGGGCGGATCTTCAAGAGGTAGAGGAGGGGTGCCACGATCTCCGGCACCGCATTGGCCTGGGTGCGCACCGAATAGCGCCAGGTGCCCTCCTCGAAGATCCGCTGCGTGCCGCAGTCCCACATGATGTTGGGCATGCGGAGTTCTTCGGCGAGCGGGGCGACCGCGAGGCACGAGCCCGAGGAGATCGAGGCGAGCATCACGTCGACGTTCTCGTTCTGCACGAGCCGGCGGCACTCGCCCAACAGGAAGTTCACACCCGGCGCTTCGTCGATGACGAGGGCTTCGACCGGCGCGCCCGCGGTGCCACCCTTGGCGTTGAGCTGCTCGATCAGGAGATCGGCGGCGTTGCGACCGGGCACGCCGAACACCGAAGCCGGCCCCGAGAGGAAGGTCGAGATCCCGATCCGGAGCTTCGCGGGCTTCTGTTGGCCGAGAGCCGAGCGCGGCAGGATCCAAGGTGCGGCGAGCGCGGACGCGGTCGTGGCGAGCGCGGCACGACGGGTGAGTTCGGTCATTCTCGCTGTCCTCCCCGATCGCTCCGATCCCGTCGACGGGCCGGGCGTTCGACCTCGCAGCTAGCCCTGGTGCGGGCCGCTGGCAAGGCGTGCGGGATCAATCCCCGATCGTCGCGCTCGCCTGCCTCTTGTGGGCGAGGAGCGCCATGAGCCGGCGGTCGCGCCAGCGCTGGCGATGGGCGATCTCGGCAGCGAGGAGGCGGAGCCGCCGGCTCGCCTCGATCTCGTCGAGCACGGGACCCGTCCAGTCGGGACGCGGCAGGGCGGACGCGAGCACCGAATCGAAGACGCTCCGGTAACGGGTGACGTAGTCGCGGATCCCGCCCGGGGCGTTGAGGTCGCCCACCTCGAACGGCCCGGCGAAGCACCAGCGCAGCGCGAGCCCGTCGCGGAGCCCGACGTCGACCTCTTCGGCGGTGCAGATCCCGGCCGCCACGAGCTTGAAGGCCTCCTCGACGAGGGCGGCCTGCAGGCGGTTCATGACGAAGCCGTCGATCTCGCGGGCGAGCCGGATCACCGAATGGCCGAGCCCGCGCATCACGGTTTCGGCGCGGAGCAGCGTCTGCATGCTCGTCCAGGGCGCGGGGCAGAGCTCGACCGCCGGGATCAGGTAAGGCGGGTTCAAGGGATGCGCGACGAGGCAGCGCGCGCGGCCCGGCAGATCCTCGGTGAAGCGCGAGGGGAGGATCGCCGAGGTCGAGGAGGCGAGCACGGCCTCGGCCGCTGCCAGCCGGTCGAGCTCGCGCCAGAGCTCGCGCTTGAGCTCGAGCTTTTCCGGGGCGTTCTCTTGCACCCAGGCCGCGCCGGCGAGCGCCGCATCGAGGCTCGAGGCGGGCTCGAGGCGGACGCGGGTGGCGGCTTTCGCCTCGGCGTCGAGCAGCCCGTTGTCGGCGAGATCGGCCAAAAGCCCGTCGATCGCGGCGAGCGCGGCCGGGACGGCACCCTCGACCGGGTCGAACAGCCGGACCTGCCAGCCCGCCCTGGCGAAATCGATCGCCCAGGCCCGGCCGATCAGTCCGCATCCCACGATCGCGCAGACCTCGCCCACGTCCGGCCTCCCCGCTGCTCCGAGGTCTCGCTAGACGCGCGGCGCGTGCGGCGTCAACGAGGGGGCACGGGAGCTTCGAACGTGCGCGTCCGCATCCTCTCGGGCCTGTTCGCCAAGGCACCGGCGGCGATCCTCGTCGAGACGGGCGGGCGGCGGTTGCTGCTCGACCTCGGGCGCGGGCCGGAGCCCGGGGCCGAGGTGCCCCTCGCGGGCACGGGACCGGTCGACGCGCTCCTGTTGACGCACGGCCACGTCGACCACGCGGGGGCGATCGACCGGCTCGGCGAACTCGGCTTCCCGCCCGTCTGGGCGACGGCCGAGCTCCGGGCGCTGCGCGATCTGCCGCCGGGCGGCACGCTGCCGCTCTCGGGCGCGGTCGAGATCGCGGGCGTGCCGATCCGAACGGGCAGGGCGGGGCACGCGCCCGGTGGCGTCTGGCTGCATCTCGGGGTGGGCGAGGGGCTCCTCTACACCGGCGACCCGTTCGACCGATCGGAGGTCTGGGCCTTCGACCCGCCGCCGCCCGCGGCGACTCTCCTGGTCGACGCCTCCTACGGGCTCGACCCGACCCCGCTCGAGGCGTGGCGGGCGGCCCTCCTCGCCGCCCTCGACCGGCTGCGGGTGCTCCTGCCGGCACCGGCCGACGGGCGCGGGCCGGGGCTCGCGCTCTTCCTGAGCCAGGCCCGGGGCGAGGTGCCCGTCCTCTGCCCGCGGACGCGCGACCGTTTGGCAAAGATCCTCGGGGGAGCGCGGGCGAGCTTGCGCGAGGGCGTGGCCGAGCGGCTTTCGGCCCTGCTCGATCGGGCACCTGCCTGGTCGGACGATCCTTCGGGCCTCGTGATCGCCGAGGGGGCGAAGCTCGACCGGGGCCCAGCGGCCGAACTCGCCCGCCTCTGGGCGGATCGCGACGACGCGCGGATCGTCCTGACCGGCCACGTCCCGCGCGGCTCGCCGGCGCACGACCTTTTGCGGCGCGGGGCCGCGCTCCACCGCCGCTGGCCGGTCCATCCCGACCGGACGACGCTCGACGCGCTCGTGGCGGCGGTGCAGCCGCGCCGGATCGTGCCGCTCTTCGACCCGGCGCCCGAGCCCGCGGCCTGGGCCGCGGCCTTTCCGGGCGTGGCGATCCACCTCGAGCCGACCCTCGCGCTCGACGCAGGGCGTGGAGGCGGTCACGCCATCGTCACAACCGGTCTCTAACGCCGCGGAAGCGATAGCAGCGGAGGGAGAGAACCATGCGCGCGCGGTGGACGGGGATCGCGGCACTCGTGCTCGGCGGCTGGCTCGGCACGGCGCAGGCGGCCGAGAAGCTGGTGCTCTACACCAGCCAGCCGACCGACCAGATGAAGGCGGTCCTCGACCTCTTCGAGAAAGTCGAGCCGGCGATCGAGGTCGAGATGTTCCGCTCCGGCACGACGGAAGTCATGAACAAGCTCGCCGCCGAGTTCGCGGCCGGCGCGCCGCAGGCGGACGTGCTCTTGATCGCCGACGAGGTCGCGATGAGCCAGCTCGCGCGCGAGGGGCGGCTCATGGCCTATCCGGAAGCGCCGGTCGCGCGCCTGCCCAAACATTTCTACGACCCGCAGTTACGCTGGTTCGGAACCAAGGTCATCACGACCGGGATCGTCTACAACATCAACCTCGTGAAGGATCCGCCGCGGAGCTGGACCGATCTCCTGCGCGCCGACGTCCGCGGCCGACTGATCATGCCCTCGCCGCTCTATTCCGGGGCGGCGGTGATCCACGTAGGGACGCTCGCCGAGCAACCCGGCCTCGGCTGGGGCTATTTCGAGAAGCTGGCCGATCTGGGTACGCTGAGTGCCCGCGGCAACGGCGCCGTGCTCGATGCGGTCGCCAAGGGTGAGCGAGCCTACGGCATGCTGATCGACTACATGGCGCTCGGCGCCAAGGCCAAGGGCTCGCCGGTCGAGTTCGTGTTCCCGGCCGAGGGGGTCACCGCCATCACCCAGCCGGTGGCGATCCTCGAGACGGCGCGGAACGTCGCGGCGGCCAAGAAATTCGTCGATTTCCAACTGTCCGAGGTCGCGCAGCGGCAGGCGGTCGAGCAGAGCTACATCCCGGCCCTGACCGGGATAGCACCGCCGCCGGCCTTCCCGCCGATCGAGACGATCAAGGTGATCTCGGTCGATCCGGAGATCCTCCTGCGCAAGGACGCGGAAAACAAGAAGCGGTTCGCCGACCTGTTCGGTGGCTGACGCGCGGCTCGCGGCGCCGGCCCGGCGCCCGCCAGCCGGGGCCGGCCGCCTCGAGCGGCTCGCGCGCCGCACCGAAGGCTCCAGCGAGCGCATCCTCCTCCTGCTCCTCGCCGGGCTCTATGTCGGGGTGCTCTGCCTCCTGCCGCTCCTGCGGCTGGGGCTGGAGCTCGTCCGGGCCGGCGAGGCCGGGCTCGTGGGCGAGGTGCTGGCGAGCCGGGCCACCCGCCGCGCGCTCCTCAACACCCTCGAGGCCGCGATCCTGTCGGCGGCGCTCGCCACGCTGCTGGGCGGCGGCCTGGCGCTCCTGACCGGGCTCACCGATCTGCGGGGGCGGCGGACGGCGGCGCTCCTCCTCCTGCTGCCACTGCTCGTCCCGGCGCAGATCACGGCCATGGCCTGGCTGCAGCTCCTCGGACCCTCGAGCCCGATCCTGGCGCCACTCGGCCTCGCGCCCGCCGCCGGCACGCGCAACCCGCTCTACTCGCGCGAGGGCGTGATCCTGCTGCTCGCCCTGGAGCACGCGACGATGCCCTTCCTCGCGGTCCGCGCCGGCCTCGCCGCGATTCCGGCCGAGCTGCTCGAGGCTGCCCGGATCGCCGGCGCCGGGCCGGTCCGTGCCGTGCTCGGTGTCGTGCTGCCGCTGCTCCGTCCGGCGATCCTGGCCGGTGGCGCCCTCGCCTTCGTGGCGGCGCTCGGCAATTTCGGGATCCCGGCGCTGCTCGGCATCCCCGGCCGCTACACCCTCCTCACGAGCCTGATCTACCAGCGGCTCTCCGGCTTCGGCCCCCGCGTGCTGCCGGAGGTGGCGGTCCTGGCCGGCCTCCTGGCGCTGCTCGCCATGGTCGGGCTCGTCGTGCAGGCCAGGGCGCAGCGCGGCGTCGCGGCGAGCCCCGGCCGCGGCCTGCTCGACGCGCCGGCGCTCCGCCTCGGCCGCCTGCGGGCTCCGCTCGAGGTGGCGGTCTGGGGCCTGCTGCTGCTCGTGACGTCCATTCCGATGGCGGCGCTCGTGGCCAGCGCGCTGGTGCCCGCAGCCGGCGTCCCGCTCGCACCCGATACCCTGACGCTGCGGAATTTCGAGCTGATCCTGACGAGCCACGGCGCGGTCGCCCGGGCCTTCGCCAACAGCCTGCTGCTGGCCGCTCTCGCCGCTGCGGCGACGGTGGCGGCGAGCCTGCCGCTCGCCTGGCTCGTGCACCAGGCCCGCTCGCCCACGGCGCAGGTCCTGGACCTCCTGGCCGACGCCCCCTGGGCACTGCCCGGCATCGTCCTCGCGATCGCGGTCATCCTGGTCTTCCTGAAGCCCCTGCCGCTCTCGGGCACGAGCCTCTACGGCACGCTCGCGATCCTCGTGGTGGCCTATGCCGGCCGGTTCCTCGCCCTGGCGCTCCGGCCGATCGCGGCCGGCATGCAGCAGCTCGAGCCGGCGATGGACGAGGCCGCGGCCAATCTCGGCGCCCGCCCGATCCGGCGCCTCGGCGGCGTGCACCTGCCGCTGCTGCTGCCCGCGGTCGCCGCCGGCGGCCTGCTCGTCTTCATGACCGCGCTCAACGAGCTCACCGTCTCGGCCCTCCTGTGGTCGACCGGCAACGAGACGCTCGGCGTGGTCGTCTTCATGCTCTACGACGAGGGCAACACGGGCGGGGCGGCTGCCGTGGCGACCATCGCCACAGCCTCGGTCCTGGCGCTCGCCGGGCTCGCCGCCCTGCTCGCCCGCGCGGCCGGCCTGCCGCGCGGCGTGCTGCCCTGGCAGGGTTGAGGCCGGGCCCGGGCACGCCCGCACGCTCAGCCGAGCCGGCTCGATACGTCCGCGCCCCAGCCGCCGAGGGCGGTGAGCAGGACCAAGAGCCAGGGTGGCAGCTTCCAGAAGGCGAGGAGCGTGAAGGCGAGGAGCGCGAGGGCGAAATCGGCGGCCGTCTGGATCCCGCTCGTCCAGACCGGGTCGTAGAGGGCGGCGAGCAGGATGCCCACGACCGCGGCGTTCACCCCCGAGAGCGCCCTCCGGACGGGGTGGAGGCGGCGCAGCGCGTCCCAAAAGGGCAGGACGCCGAGAATCGACAGGAACGAGGGCAGGAAGATGGCGAGAAGGCAGATCACCGCCCCGAGCCAGCCGTTCGGCCAGGGCGCCATCACGGCGCCCAGATCGGCGGCGAAGGTGAAGAGCGGCCCGGGCACGGCCTGCGCCGCGCCGTAGCCTGCGACGAACGCTTCCAACCCCACCCAGCCGAACTGGACGACCTCGGCCTGCAGGAGCGGCAGGACGACGTGGCCGCCGCCGAAGACGAGGGCACCCGTACGGTAGAAGCTGTCGAGAAGGGCGAGCGGCTGCCACGGCCAAGCGGCCGCGAGCACCGGCAGGCCCAGAAGGAGCAGGAAGAAGAGAGCTGAGGCCCCGACCGCGGTACCCTTACCGACCGCGATGCCGAGGGCGACCCGTCCGGGGTCCGGCTCGGCGCGCAGGAGCGCGAGGCCGGCCGTGGCGCCGAGGGCGATCACCGCGATCTGGGTCGCAGCCGAAGGTGCGAGGAGGGCCGCCGTCGCGGCGAGCACCGCGAGCGTGACCCGCGGCCGATCGGATGCGAGGCTCCGGGGCATGCCCCGGAGCGCCTGCGCCACCACGGCCACGGCGACGATCTCGAGCCCATGCAAGAGCCCGGGAGGGACCGCGTCGTGGAAGGCCACGACGCCGCAGCCGAAGGCGAGCAGCGCGAGCGCCGAGGGCAGGGTGAAGCCGAGCCAGGCGGCGAGGGCGCCCGGGATGCCGGCCCGGGCGAGGCCGATCGCCATGCCCACCTGGCTCGAGGCCGGACCCGGCAGGAACTAG
>JBBIIE010000115.1:0-10749 GCA_037446605.1 Geminicoccaceae bacterium
GATGGCGCATGTAAAATTTTCCGACAGCCAGAGGTGGCCCTGGGATGACCGGGCCGTGCATGCAACGGACCCGGCCTTCCCCTCGGCCGGCCTCGAAGGCACCGCCACCGCCGCGGAGGCCAGCGCCACGAGCAGCGCGGCGGTCACGAACGCGCCGCGCCAGCCGACCGCCTCGACCAGGAGGGCGAGCGGCGTGGCACCCAGCAGGCTGCCGCTGGCGGCGATGGCGAGCAGCACCGAGGACAGCGCCGCGAACCGTTCGACCGGCCAGAAGCGGGCCACCACGACGAGCGTGGCCATGTAGACCGGCGAGCAGCCGAGCCCGATCGCCACCTGGCCGAGGATCGCCTGGCCGCGGCCGGTGGCCGTGGCGAGCAGCAGGCAGCCGGCGGCGGCGAGGAGGAACAGGCCCGCCGCACTGCGCCGCGGCCCGAACCGGTCGAGGGCCATGCCCACGAGCGGCTGGGCCAGCGCGAAGGCGAGGAACCAGGCGGCCGAGAGGGTGCCGAGCTCGGCCGGGTCGAGGGCCAGGTCGCGCGCCAGCTCCGGGGCGACGAGCCCGAGCGCGATGCGGAAGAGCTGCGAGAGGACGTTCGCCGCGGTCAGCGCGACGAGCCCGGGCAGCGGGCCCGCCGGTCGCACCCTGCGGGCTCAGCCGGACGCCGAGGCGGCCGCGAGCCGGCCCTGATCGGCCACCACGAAATGGTGCCGGTCGATCATGCGGATCAGGCCTTCGGCGTTGGCCGCCTGGATCGCCCGGCTCACCGTCTCGATGGTGAGGCCCAGATAGTCGGCGATGTCGTAGCGGCTCATCACCAGCTCCACGCTTCCCCGCCCCGACGCCGCCTGACGCCGCGCCAGCGCCAGGAGGAAGCTCGCCACCCGCTCCCGCGCGCTCTTGCGGCCGAGCAGGAGCATCTGCTCCTGGGCCGCGGCGAGCTCGGAGGAGGCGCGGCTCAACAGCTCCTTCTCGAGCATCGGATGGCGCTCCAGAAGGGCCATGAACCGCTCGCGCGGGAAGCGGCAGAGCAGGGTGTCGCCGACCGTCTCGGCGCTGTACGCGTAGGTGCGGAAGAAGGCGAGCCCGAGGAAGTCGCCGGCGAGCAGGAAGCCGGTGATCTGCCGACGGCCGTCGCGCAGCATCTTGAAGAGCTTGATGGCACCCTCGTGGATCGTGAACAGGTGCTCGGCCGGATCGCCCTCGTCGAACAGCACCCGCCCCGCCGGCAGCTTCATCCGGGTGGTGATCGTCTCGAGCTCGTCGAGCGCGTCGATCGCCATCGACCGGCACACCGAGATCGCCCGGACCCGACAGGTCTCGCACAGGGTGGCGCAGCGCCCCCCGGCAGCCGCTCCCTCGGTCGATTGCTCGACCGCGTTGTCCGCCCTGCGCACCGGCCTACCTCCTGTAGAGGAGTAAGTCCGAGCTTTTGATTTGGGTCAATGCCGAGCGATCGACACCGCGGCAAAGTGCCGGCGATGCTCCGAAGCCACACCCTGGAGATCGAGGTCGCGGGCCTTCCGGGCTGGTCCTGGCGACCGCTCGGCCGGGGTGATCTGGCGCTCGCCTGGCCGCTCGCCAGCCTCACGGGTGCCGCTCCCGACCTGCCCGCCTGGCTGGCGCTGGCGGGCGGCTGGCTCGCCGCCGCCGCCCGGGAGAACGGCGGGCTCGGCGCGCTCGCGAGCCCGGGTGGCGTGCTCGTGGCGCTCGCCCGGCACGGGGTCCAAAGCCGCGGCGGCCGGCGACTGCTCCGTGTGCCGTGGCTGCGCACCCTCGAGGTCACCGCCACCCCGCGCAACCTGGAGGCGCTGGTCGAAACCCTCGTCCAGCTCTCCCGACGGGCCGGCTGCGCGGTTCTCGAGCTGGTCGCCGACGAGACGAGCCGGGACGGGCTCGCGCTGCTGGCCGACCGGCTCGGCCTCGCGCGGCAGGGCGACCGCTGGTGGCGCGAGCTCGGTCCCGGCGCCGAGATCCTGCCCCTGCCGCGGCGCCGCGCCACGCGCGCCGGCTCGACGCTCGACGGCTGAGGCGGCGCCGGTCAGCCGCCGAGCGTCTCGTCCACCTCGCGGAAGGTGCAGCGCTCGGCGACCGGCGGCGCCACCCCGGGGTGACCGGCGCCGCGCGCGATCAGCGCCGCCACGCGCGCGTCGGTGTCGTAGCCGGTGTGTGCCGAGAGCGGATTGGCGGCCTCGCCCAGGCCGAGCAGCGAGCCGACCGACGCCACGTTGAGGAAGACGTTGATCGGTCGGGGGCACAGCCGCGACTCGACGAACGCGTCGACCCATTCCCGCGGCACGGGATAGCTCATCAGATCGTTCGGGTCGCTGATCGCGACGAGGTCGGTGCGGGCGAAGAAGCGCCGCTCGGGCGCGGGCGCGCCCGGACCGCAGAACTGCGCGGCTTCGCCACGGATCTCCTGCGGCGCGGCACCGGCCTCGAGCAGCGGCAGCTGGTTGGAGAGCATGAACACCGGCAGCTCGATCTCGCGGAAGGCGGCGACCATGCGCCGCGCCCGCGGGTGCTCGACGATCGCCGGGAGCGTGACCAGCCGTTGCAGTGCGTCGAGGGTCGCCCGACTGCCGAGGCTGTGGGTGATGAAGGCCAGATCGTCCCGGCCGATCCGCTCGCCGAAGCCCGGCAAGTCCGGCCCACAGACCACGTCGCGGGTCTCCGTCGGCAGCTCGTCCCAGCGGCGCGCCACGGCCCAGCAGAGGGTCTGCCCCACCGCGCTCAGGATCTTCGGGCGCTGCACCCCGGCGAAGGCGATCGGATCCGGCGCGATGTCGTTCACGAAGGCCCGCATGGTCTGGTTGACCGAGGCCCGCCGGCTCGTGAAGTCGCTGTTGCGGTCGAAGTCGATCGCCTCCTCGGCGTATCGGGTGACGACCGACCAGGTGAGCTCGTGGAAATCGAGCACGCGCCGGCGGCGCGCGTCCGCCATGCGGGTGATGTTGATCTCGCCGACCTCGTCGCCCTGACCGCTCGGATCCTCGATGACGATCCGCTTGGCCCGCGGCGCCAGCACCTCGAGGCCGAGGGCGCGGCCGAGATTGTCCGCGAGCGCCGCGCCGTGGCCCGGCAGATGCGTGCCGATGCCGTGGATGAAGAGGACCTCGAGCTCGCGCCGGTCGGGCTCGCTGCCGATCGGCGGCGGGCCGTCCTGGGCGGCGAGAAGGCCCTCGAGGCCCTGGAAGGGCGGGCCCACGACCTCGCACTTCCTGGTGTCCTCGGCCGTCCGCCCGGTCGCCTCCAGCACCGCCTGGGCGACCCCGCGGCCGAGGCTCTCGCACGCGGCGAGGGCGAGGACGGCGAGCAGCACGAGCGGCCGGCGCATCGCTCGTCTGTGGGCCGAAGCCGGCGCTCGCACAAGCCCCGGGAGCGGGCGAGGCTGGCCAGGCGGGCGCGGTCGGGCTAGGAGCGCGGGCGATGCGGCTCGTCGCCACCACCAGGGACCTTTCGGAGCTGTGCGAGCGGCTCGCGCGCGAGCGCTTCGTCACGGTCGACACCGAGTTCATGCGCGACCGGACCTACTGGCCGAAGCTCTGCCTCGTGCAGCTCGCGGGCGAGCAGGAGGCGGCCGCGGTCGACCCGCTCGCACCGGGCATCGACCTCGCCCCGCTGCTCGCACTGATGGCCGAGGAGCGCGTCCTCAAGGTGTTCCACGCCTGCCGCCAGGACCTCGAGATCTTCTGGATCCTCATGGGTGGGCGGGTGCCGGCGCCGATCTACGACACCCAGGTCGCCGCCATGGTGTGCGGCTTCGGCGAGGAGGTGGCCTACGACACGCTCGTCCAGAAGCTCGCCAAGGCCCGGCTCGACAAGAGCTTCCGCTTCACCGACTGGTCGCGGCGGCCGCTGACCGAGGCGCAGCTGCGCTACGCGCTCGCCGACGTCACCCATCTGCGGGTGATCTTCGAGCAGCTGGCGAGCCGGATCGATGCCGCCGGGCGCAGCGAGTGGGTCGCCGAGGAGCTCGCCCGGCTGACCGACCCGGGCCTGTTCGAGCAGCCGCCGGAGGAGGCCTGGCGCCGGCTCAAGCTGCGCACCCGCGACCCGCGCTTCCTGGCGGTGGCGCAGCGGCTGGCCGCTTGGCGCGAGCGCACGGCCAGGGCCCGCGATCTGCCGCGGCAGCGCATCCTACGCGACGACCTCCTGCTCGAGATCGCCGCGCACAAGCCGCGCACGGTCGAGGAGCTCCGCTCGCACGAGCGGATCAGCCTCGACAAGGCGAGCCTCGCCGCGGTCGTGGCCGCGGTCAACGAAGCGATGGCCATCCCGGCCGCGGACCTCCCCGAGCTCGTCGAGCCGGTCGAGACGCCGCGCGGCATCGGCCCGCTCGTCGACCTCCTGCGGGTGCTCCTCAAGCTCTGCTGCGAGCAGGCCGACGTCGCGCAGCGGCTGGTGGCGAGCACCGCCGACCTCGAGGCGATCGCCCTCGACGACGAGGCCGACGTGCCGGTGCTCAAGGGCTGGCGCCGCGAGCTGTTCGGCGAGGCGGCGCTCGCCCTCAAGCACGGCCGGATCGCGCTCGGCCTGCGCAACCGCCGGCCGACCGTGCTCGCGCTCGGCAACGGCGGGTGAGCATTCTCGTCGTCGGCCGGGGCTTCCTCGGCCGGGCGATCGCGGCCGCACTCGGGACCGATGGCCGCCTGCTCGGCCACGCAGCGGTCGTCGAGCCGGACGCGCTCGCGGGCGCGCGGGCGGTCGTGTGGGCCGGCCGCCACCCGGCGCTGGGACGGCCGGACTGGAGGCTCGAGGCCGACCTGGAGCCGGCGGTGGCGCGGCGCGCGGCCGAGGCCGGCATCGCCTTCCTCTCGCTCGGTACGCGCAAGGTCTACGCGCCCGCCGCGGGCCCGCTCGACGAGGCCGCCCGGCTCGGCCCGAGCGACCTCTACGGTGCCCAGAAGCTCGCGCTCGAGGCCGCACTCCTGGCGGTGCCCGGTCTGGCACTGACCCGGCTGCGGCTCGCCAACATCTTCGGCTTCGAGCGCGACCCCGCCCGCACGAGCTTCATGACCCGGCTCCTGGCGACCCTCCTGGCCACCGGCGAGGTCCGCCTCGACGTCGCCCCCACGGTGCAGCGCGACTTCCTGCCGGTCGAGGCCGCGGCGGCCTGGATCGCGCGCCTCGCCCGCGATCCGCCGGGCGGGGTGCTCAACCTCGGCTCGGGCACCGGCCTCGCCCTCGGCGAGGTGGCGGGTGCTGTCGTCGAGGGCTTCGGCCGCGGCCGGATCGTCGTCCTGGATCCGGTCGAGCGCGACGCCTTCGTGCTCGACGTCGGTCGGCTGCGGAGCCACCTGCCCGAGGCGCGCATCACCGCCCTGGCCGTGCTCGAGGCGTGCCGGGAGGTGGGCAGGCGGCTCGCCGCCGAGGTCGGGTGCCGCGACCCCTGGGCCTAGGCCAGCCGCACGACCTCGAAGCGGCGGCTCGGGTGGACGATCTCCTCCTGCGCCGCCACGAGCAGGAGCTCGCGCGAGCCGGCGCGGAAGGTCGCCTCGACGAGCCCGTACATGGCGGCGGCGGCACGGCCGAGGGCGAGGTCGGCGCGGCCCTCGGCGAGCCACTCGCCGAGCAGGAGGGCGGTGAAGGCGTCGCCGGTGCCGTTCAGCGTCACCGGCAGGCGCGGGGTCCAGACGACCCACGAGCCCTCCGCACTGTCGGCCAGGATGCCGAGCTCGTCGGGTCGCTCGGGCAGCACGAGGCTCGTGGCGACCACGAGGCGCGGACCGCGCGCCCGCACCGCGCGTGCCGCGGCGAGCGCCTCGGCGAGCGTGCCGACCTCGCGGTCGGCGAGCCAGGCGAGCTCGAAGCGGTTCGACTTGAGGATCGTGGCGAGCGGCACGAGCCGATCGCGCAACAGCTCGGGGATGCCGGGGCGGACGAAGAAGCCGCGGCCGTCGTCGCCCATCACCGGGTCGCAGGCGAACAGCGCCTCGGGGCGGTGGTGCCGCACCCGCTCGACCGCCTCGGCGACGATGGCGATGGTGGCCGGATCGCCCACATAGCCCGACAGAACCGCCCGGGTGCGGGCCAGCGCGCCGCGTTCCTCGAGGCCGAGGAGCAGCTCGGACAGCCACTCGGGTGCCACCGGCCGACCGCGGAATCCTCCGTAGCCCGTGTGGTTGGAGAACAGCACGGTCGGCATCGGCCAGACCTCGAACCCCAGCCGCTGCAGGGGGAACAGCGCGGCGCTGTTGCCGACGTGGCCGTAGGCGACGAGCGATTGGATCGAGAGGATCCCGTCCTGCATCGGGCGCTGCATCCTGCCTGGCGCCACCGGTCCGGCCGTGGGCGCGGGAAGCGGCCCTTCCCAGGCCCCAGCCGGCGCCCTAGAGGAAGGTCCATTCACGGAGGGACGGGATGAGCCGCTTCGCTTCCCTGCGCCTCGACTACGAGGGCCCCGTGCTGCTCGAGGAGGAGGCGGCGGACGATCCGTTCGACCAGCTCGACACTTGGCTGCACGAGGCGCTGGGTGCCGGGCTGGTCGAGCCGAACGCGATGGCGCTCGCCACGGTGGGTGCCGACGGCGCGCCGTCGCTGCGCATGGTCCTCATGAAGGACCTCGATCGCCGCGGGCTCACCTTCTACACCAACCAGGAGAGCCGCAAGGGCGTCGAGCTCGCCGTCAACCCGAAGGCGGCCCTCCTCTTCTGGTGGGACCGGCTGCACCGTCAGGTGCGGATCGAGGGCCGGGTCGAGACGGTCGATGCCGCCGAGGCGGACGCCCATTTCGCGCAGCGCCCGCACGGTGCGCGGATCGGCGCGCTGGCGAGCCCGCAGAGCCGGCCGATCGAACGGGCGGAGCTCGAGCGCCGGGTGGCCGAGCTCGCCCGGCTCCACCCCGAGACCGTGCCACGACCGCCCCACTGGGGCGGCTACCGGCTCCTGCCGGACCGCTTCGAGTTCTGGCAGGGCCGCCGCTCGCGCCTGCACGACCGGCTCGAATACCGGCGCGCCGACACCGGTTGGACGCGCGTCCGCCTCGCTCCCTGAGCCGGCAGCGGGCGGGGGCGTCTTGCCGAGTGCCGCCCGCGCGCGCATCTCTGCCTCGGGCGACCCGGGAGCGGAGCCATGCCGGAGCGCAAGAACGTCTTCATCACCGGGGCGAGCCGCGGCATCGGCCACGCCACCGCGGCCTACTTCGTCCGCCAGGGCTGGCGGGCGATCACCTGCTCGCGCGAGGAGGTGCCGCCGCAATGCCCGCGCAACGAGCGGCACGCGCACATCACGATCGATCTGGCCGAGACCGACCGGCTGTCGGAGGCGGTCGCCCAGCTCGAGCACATCCTGGACGGCCAGGAGCTGCACGCGCTGGTCAACAACGCCGGCTACTCGCCCAAGGCCGAGGGCGGCAAGCGGTTGGGCTGCCTCGACGGGACCATGGAGGTCTGGCAGAAGACCTTCGCCATCAACTTCTTCGCACCCGTCTTCTTCAGCCGGGCCTGCGCCCCGATGCTGGCGCGCAGCAAGGGGGCGATCGTCAACCTGACCTCGATCGCCGGCTCGCGCGTGCATCCCTTCGCGGGCTCGGCCTACGCCACGAGCAAGGCTGCGCTCACCGGCCTGACGCGCGAGCTGGCGGCCGACCTCGCGCATCTGGGCGTGCGCGTGAACGCGGTCTGCCCGGGCGAGATCAACACCGCGATCCTCTCGCCCGGGACCGAGCAGCTCGTCGAGCGGATCCCGCTGCGCCGGCTCGGCTCGCCCGAGGAGGTCGCGGCGATCATCTACTTCCTGTGCGGCGACGGTGCGTCCTACATCACCGGTGCCGAGATCCCGGTCAACGGGGGGCAGGACGTCTACTGAGTGCCGGCCGCCGTACGCTGCTCGCTCGGCGGCGGCGAGCGGACCACGAGCCAGCCCTCGCCCGGCGGCGGGCCCGACGTCTCGATCGAGGGCGGCGGCTGGCGCGGTGTGGTCGGCTCGCCGGGCGCCACCAGCGGGCCGTGCAGGAACGTCAAGAGCTGGACCGCCAGGACCGCGGCCGAACCCGAGGCGGGCATCGCTTCCTCCACTTCCCGATCCGAGGATGGCGGGGTCGGGTTGGGGAAGCGTTAAGGCCGGCACACTCCCGTTCGGATGCCGTAGGCGGGTATGTTCCGTTTCAGCCGTCGCGTGGCGGCAGCGGTCGCATCTGCGGGTCGAAGCCGTCGAGGCTGGGCATGGGCAGCGGCGCCAGGGTCTCGAGCGCCAGGAGATGTCGCTCGAGGGCATCCAGGTAGCCGGCCCGCGTCGCCGCATCCACGTAGGGGACGTGCCAGGCGACGAAGGGCGGCAGCACGCGGTAGCCCACATAGCCGAGCGTGCCCTGGAGGAGATGCCGCAGCATCCCCTCGAGCGGCCCGTGGATCCCGCCCTCGGCGAGCATGTGCGGGCGTGATCCGCAGCTCAGCAGGCAGACCGCCCGCCGGCCGGCGAGGCCGCCCCGGTCGTAGAAGCGTCGGCCGCCGTAGAAGGGCCCCGACAGCAGCACCCGGTCGATCCAGCCCTTGAGGATCGCCGGGACCGAGAACCAGAAGAGCGGGAAGGAGAGGACCAGGAGGTCGGCGGCGCACAGCTTCTCGACCTCCCGGGCGATGTCGGGAGCGAGCGTGCCGGTCTCGAAGCCGTGGCGCTGCTCGAGCGCGTAGTTCAGATGGTCGGGATCGCGCCGGGCCGCGAAGTCGGCCGCCTCGGCGACCGGGTCGAAGCGCATCGCGTAGAGATCGCTCGAGACGACCAGGTGCCCCTGGCGCTCGAGCACGGCCCGGGCGCGATCGCGCATCGCCGTCGTGAACGAGCGCGGCTCGGGATGGGCGTGGACGAGGAGCACGTTCAAGGTGCGATCCCGCGCAGCCGGGCGCTGCGGCGGCGGAGCAGCTCGGCCGCGACCAGGAGGAGCACGGCGAGCAGGACGAGGATCGTGGCGGCGGCCAGGATCTCCGGGCTGATCTCCTCGCGGATGCCCTCGAACATCTGCCGTGGCAGGGTGCGCTGCGCCGGGCCGGTGAGGAACAGCGCCACCACCACCTCGTCGAAGCTCGTGACGAAGGCGAACAGCGCGCCGCTCACCACCCCGGGCGCGATGATCGGCAAGGTGACGCGGCGGAACGCCGTCCAGGGCGGCGCGCCCAGACCGTGCGCGGCCCGCGGCAGGCTCGGGTCGAGCCCGGTGAGCGTGGCCGAGACGGTCACCAGGACGAAGGGCGCGCCGAGCGCGGCATGCGCGATCGCGAGGCCGAGCAGGCTGTTGGTGAGGCCGAGGCGCTGGTAGAAGAAGTAGGCGCCGGTCGCCACGATGATCACCGGCACGATCATCGGCGAGAGGAGGAGCGCCATGATCAGCCCGCGGCCGCGGAAGCGGGCGCGCGCGAGCCCGAAGGCCGCGAGCGTGCCGAGCGTGGTGGCGAGCAGCGTGGCGATCGCACCCACGAGGAGGCTGTTGAGGAGGGTCTGCCGCCAGGGCGCGTGCTCGACCAGCCGCGCGTACCAGCGCAGCGACAGCCCCGGAAGGGGAAAATAGAGGAACGTGCCGGAGGACAGCGACAGGGGCACGATCACGAGGATCGGCAGCACGAGGAACAGGAGCACGAGCCCGGCGTAGAGCCAAAGGAGCAGCCGCCCGGGCCGCATGGCCATTGCCTCAGCCGAGCCGCAGCCGGTCGATGCCGACCAGGCGGGCGTAGACGGCGTACAGCAGGAGCGTGGCGAGCAGCAGGAGCGTGGCGAGCGAGGCCGCCATCCCCCAGTTGACCGTCTGCAGCGTGAAGAAGGCGATGAAGTAGCTGATCATCTGATCGGCCGCACCGCCGACCAGCGCCGGCGTGATGTAGTAGCCGAGCGCCAGGATGAACACGAGCAGGCAGCCGGCGCCGACGCCGGGCATCGAGAGCGGCAGGTAGACCTTGAAGAAGGCGGTGGCCGGTCGGGCGCCGAGCGAGAGCGCGGCACGACCGAGCGCGGGCGGGATGCCGCGCATGACGCTGTAGAGCGGCAGGACCATGAACGGCAGCAGCACGTGCGTCATGGCGACCAGCACGCCCGTGCGGTTGAAGACGAGCGCCAGCGGCTCGGTCAGGAGCCCGCTCTCGAGCAGGAAGTGGTTGAGCACCCCCTCCCGCTGCAGGAGCACGATCCAGGCGGCGGTGCGCACCAGGAGCGAGGTCCAGAACGGCAGCAGCACGAGGATCAGCAGCGGATTGGCCCAGCGCTCCGGCAACGAGGCAAGGAGGTAGGCGAGCGGGTAGCCGAGGATCAGGCAGAGCAGCGTGACGAGCGCGGCGATCCAGAAGGTGCGCGCCAGGATCGAAAGGTAGATCCGCTCGCTCTCGGGCGCGCGTTCGATCGCGTCGTGGTCGTCGTGGCGGAGATCGAGGGCAGCCAGCAGGAACACGTCGGTCCAGGGCTGGGCGGCGCGCCGGAGCCCGGCCCAGATCGCGGGCTCGCCCCAGGCCGGGTCGAGCTCGACCAGGGTCGAGAGCCAGGTCCCGTTCGGCGCGTCGGGCAGCCGCCGGGCGGTGCCCAGGATCAGGTTGCGCCAGCCCGGCTGCTCGCGGTTCAGCCGCTGGGCCACGAGCGCCGACTGGCGGCGCGCATGCGCCTCCTTGAGCTCGACCGCGACGACGGCGACGATCGCCTCCTCGGGCGGGCCGAGCCCACGCCAGTCGCGCAGGGCCGCGGCACTCCGCGGCATGGCGGCCGCCAGCTCGTGATTGTCGACCGCCTTGCCGAGCATGCCCAGGATGGGCAGCAGGAAGAACACCACGAGG
>JBBIIE010000116.1:0-10661 GCA_037446605.1 Geminicoccaceae bacterium
GGCCGCGGCGGCGCGCAGCCAGCGCGAGCCTCCGCCGGCCCGGGCTCCCTCGACCCGGCCCGTGCGGGCGCCGCGCCGTGAGCCGGTCGAGGAGGGCCCGGTGGTGGCGTTCGGCGGGCAGGTGCCGCGCTTCCTGATGGCCGAGCCGCGCCTCGGCAAGGCGGTCTGATGCAGACCATCTTCGTGCTCGTGAAGTGCGAGCTCGGTCGCGCCTACGAGGTCGCCGACGCCGCGGTGCAGAGCATCGAGGAGGTCTCCGAGGTCTACTCGATCTCCGGCCAGCACGATCTGCTGATGAAGTTCCACCTGCCGGCGGGCGCCGACATCGGCCGGTTCGTGACCAGCCGGGTGCAGACCCTGGACGGTGTGAAGGACACCTTCACCCTCATCACCTTCAAGGCGTTCAGCTGAGCGGGTCGGGCGCACGGGCCCCTGGCACGGGGCGTCCGGACGGAGCGCCGCGCGAGGTCGAGATCCTCGAGCGGCGCGAGCTGCACCGCGGTTTCTACGGCCTCGAGGCGCTGCTGCTCCGCCACCGGCGGTTCGACGGTGGCTGGACCCGGCCGCTGCGCCGCGAGCTCCTGCGCCAGCGCGACGCCGTGGCCGTGCTGCCCTGGGACCCCGACCGCGACCGCGTGCTCCTGGTCGAGCAGTTCCGCGTGGGCGCGCTCGACGCGCCGGACGGCGCCTGGCTGCTCGAGGCACCGGCCGGTCTCCTCGAGCCCGGCGAGAACGTGGAGGCCTGCGCCCGACGCGAGCTCCGCGAGGAGTGCGGCCTCGAGGTCGGCCGCCTGGAGGCGGCGCTCCGCTACCGCTCGAGCCCCGGCGGCACCTCCGAGCTCGTCACCGTGCTCGTGGCCGAGGCCGCGCTCGACGGTGTCGGCGGCGTGTTCGGTGCGGCTGCCGAGGACGAGGACATCCGTACGCACGTCCTGCCGGCCGCGGAGGCCTTCGCGCTCGCCCGCAACGGGCGGGTCTCTGCCACCACCGGGCTCGTGCCGCTGCTCTGGCTCGAGCTGGAACGCGAGCGGCTGCGCGCCGCGTGGCGTCCGGCCGCGGCTCCCCGAGCTTGAACCACGGGCGCGGCCCGCCTAGCTGCGGTGGTGTTCCTCGGACGGGATCGGGGCGAGGGCTGCGATGCAGGCCAGGATCTACCAGCCCGCCAGGACGGCGGTGCAGTCGGGCCGCTTCAGGACCCGACAGTGGGTGGTCGAGCACGAGCCGCGCTCGGCCAAGCGGCCCGACCGGCTGATCGGCTGGGTCGGCTCGGACGACACCGCCCAGCAGGTCCGCCTGACCTTCCCGACCAAGGAGGCGGCGATCGCCTGGTGCGAGCGCAACGGGCTCACCTACACCCTGAGCGAGCCGCACGAGCGCGTGGTGCGCCCGAAGTCCTACGCCGACAATTTCATCCGCCGCACCTGAGTCGGCCGCACGCAGGCGCCCTTGCCGCGGCGGCCGGCCCGGCCGATCCTGGGCGTGGCAGGGGAATGGCATGCGCGAGGACCCCTTCGACCTCGTGATCGTCGGTGGCGGCATCAACGGCTGCTCGATCGCGCGTGACGCCGCCGGCCGCGGGCTGGGCGTGCTCCTGGTCGAGCAGGGCGATCTGGCGGGTGCCACCTCCTCGGCCTCGACCAAGCTGATCCACGGCGGGCTCCGCTACCTCGAGCACTACGAGTTCCGGCTGGTCCGCGAGGCGCTGATCGAGCGCGAGGTGCTGCTGCGCTCCGCACCCCACTTCATCTGGCCGCTGCGCTTCGTGCTGCCGCATCGCCCGGGGCTCAGGCCGCGCTGGCTCATCCGCCTGGGCCTGTTCCTCTACGACCATCTGGGCGGCCGCGAGATCCTGCCCGGCTGCCGCAGCGTCGATCTGCGCCGCGACCCGGCCGGGGATGCGCTCGATCCCGCGATCACCCGCGGCTTCGAATATTCCGACTGCTGGGTCGAGGACGCCCGGCTCGTGGTGGCCTGCGCCCGGGCGGCGGCCGGACGCGGGGCGCGGATCCGCCCGCGCACCCGCTGCACGGCCGCGCGGCGCGAGGGCGGGCTCTGGCGGCTCCGGCTCGAGGATCGGCCGAGCGGGACGTCGTTCGAGGTCGCCGCCCGCGTGCTGGTCAACGCCACCGGCCCCTGGGCGGCCCGCTTCCTCGAGGAGGCGGTCGGCACCCGGCCGCCGGCCCGCGTCCGGCTGGTCCAGGGCAGCCACCTCGTCACGAGGCGCCTGTTCGACCACGACAAGGCCTACATCTTCCAGAACCCCGACGGCCGGATCTGCTTCGCCATCCCCTACGAGGGCGACCTCACCCTGATCGGGACCACCGACCGCGACATCGAGGGCGCTCCCGCCGAGCCCAGGATCGGCGAGGCGGAGATCGACTATCTCCTGGCCGCGGTCGGCGCTTGGCTGCGCCGTCCGGTCGGCCGCGCGGACATCCTCTGGTCCTACGCCGGCGTGCGGCCGCTCTACGACGACGGCGCCTCGGCCGCCCAGCAGGCGACCCGCGACTACGTGCTGACGCTCGAGGGCGGCGGCGAGGTGGCGCCGCTGCTCTCGGTGTTCGGCGGCAAGCTGACCACCAGCCGGCGCCTGGCCGAAGCGGTCCTGGCCCGGCTGGCGCCGTTCTTCCCGGGCCTGCCCGGGCCCTGGACGGCGGGCGCGCGCCTGCCCGGCGGCGACTTCCCCTGGGACGGGTTCGAGCGGCTCGTGGCCGGGCTCCGGGAGCGCTACCCGTTCCTGCCCGAGCCGCTCGCACGGCGCCTCGCCCGCTACCACGGGACGCAGGCCGCCGAGCTCCTGGGCGACGCCCGCCTGCTCGATGATCTGGGCGAGCCGTTCGGCGCCGGGCTCTTCGAGCGCGAGGTCGACTGGATGGTGCGCGAGGAGTGGGCGGCCGCCGCCGACGACATCCTCTGGCGCCGCAGCAAGCTCGGGCTCAGGCTCGGGGCGGCCGAGCGGGCCCGGCTCGAGGCGTGGCTCGCCGGCGCGCGCCGGCCGCGGGCGGGTCTCGCGGTCGACGCCACGGCCGGCAGTTGATAGAGAGCAACCCGCGGGCGCCCGTAGCTCAGCCGGACAGAGCATCCGCCTTCTAAGCGGAGGGTCGCAGGTTCGAGTCCTGCCGGGCGCGCCAGCCCGGGAGCGGCTCAGGGACGCGGCGCCGGCCGGCCGTGCCGCTCCACCCAGCCGCGCACGAACGCCACGTCGTCACCCGCCAGCACGTCGATCAGGCCTTCGGCCAGTGCCGGCCCGAGCTTCGCCTCCAGGTCCAGCCCGTGCGCGCGCCGCCGCGCGATCGCCTCGGGCCGCGGGATCGTGACGCGCACCGCCACACCCTCGGCGTGCAGCGCCCGCGCATCCTCGGGATGGAACATGTCCCACTCGATCGCGACCGAGGCGGCCCCGGCGCGCCGCGCGAGGCCGGCCGGGTCGAGGTGCCGGGCATGCGTGATGAGCTCGGTGCGGAGCCCCGGGATGCGGGCCGCGGCGCGCAGCAGCGAGGGATGGTCGAAGGAGATCACGAGCGCCCGATCGAGCGCGCGGCCCGCGCGCAGCGCCTCGCCGAGCCGCTCGATCAGGAGGTCGGGCCGCTCGCGCTCCTTGATCTCGAGCAGGAGGCCGAGCCGGAGCCGCTCCGCCGCCTGGAGCGCCTCCTCCAGGGTGGCGATCGGCGTGCCGCGGAAGGCCGGGGCGAACCAGGCCCCCGCGTCGAGCCGGCGGAGCTCGGCTAGACCGTGGGCGGCGACCCGACCCTCCCCGTCGTCGCTCCGGCCGAGGAGCTCGTCGTGGCGCAGCACGATCCGCTCGTCGCGGGTCAACAGCAGGTCGACCTCGCAGCAGGTGGCACCCTGGCGGGCCGCGGCCTCGAGCGCCGGCAGCGTGTTCTCGGGCGCGCCGGCGGAGTGACCGCGATGGCCGCAGACGTGGATGCCGCCGGCCTCTACGGCACGCGGGTGGAAGCTCACGGCCGACCTCCGGGCTTCGGTGCGACCGTCACGAGCAGCGCCTCGTGGTCGGAGATCGCCACGCCCCGGGCGTCGACCGCGGGCAGGATCGCGGGATCGCGGCAGTCGAGGCCGCGCGTCAGGAACCAGTCGATCTTGCCGAACGGCGGTCGGGGGGTGCCGTCGGGCCGGGTGCGCTGGGTCGGCACGCCCGGAAGGTTGCAGTCCGCCCAGCCGAAGCCGCGCCCGGCGGCGTGGGCGAACAGCGGCTCGAAGGGCTCGGGCCGCACCAGCCGGTCGGGGTCGGCGGCGAGCGCCGCGGCCACCGCCTTGCCATCCCGCTTGGTTCCGAGGTCGAAGGTGGAGGTGTTGAGGTCACCGCCGATCAGCACCGGCATCCTCGGGGCATGCAAGTCGATCGCATCGAGCAGCGCCCGGGTCGAGGCCAGCCGGTCGGCCGGGTCGGTGTGGCTCTCGTAGTGCACCACACCCAGGAGCACCGGCCCGGCCGCGGTCGCGATCTCCGCCAGGAGCGCCATCCGCCCGCCCACCCGGCGCTCGCCGAAGCGGCCGTCGAACCAGCGCCCGGAGGTCTCGAGCCGGACCAGCGCCGGCCGCCCGAGCGGGAGGCGCGAGAGGATCGCGGCACCGTGCAGACCGGCCCGGTTCTGCTCACCGGCGTGCCGGCTCCGTTCGCGCGCATCGCCCAGGTCGAGCTCGACGAACTCGACGGCGAAGCACCAGCCGGTGCCGAACCGCCCGGCGAGCGCCTCGACCGTGTGGCCGTTGCCCGAGCGGGCCATGCCGACGTCGACCTCGCAGAGCAGGATCACGTCCGCCCCCGCAGCGCCCAGGAGCTCGGCCGAGGCGGCGCCGTACTTGAGCCGCTCGGCGTTCCAGAAGAGCACGCGGAGTGCTCCGGGCGGCGGCGGTGCCGGGTGGGGTGGCGGCACCTGCTCGACGCCGTGCAGGCAGTCCATGCGGGCGAACGCGGCGGCGAACAGCGACGGGTCGGCGGGCCCGTCGCGGAGTGCCGCCCGCTCGGCCGCCGACGGCGCCTCCAGCCGTGGGACGATCCGGGTGACGAGGCTCAAGCCGTTCCCTCCCAGAGGGCCCGCAGCGCCAGGGGGTCGTTGCTCGTGACCTGCCCGCAGCCCAGCCGGGCGAGCTCCTCGAGGAGCCCCAACAGGTCGGGTCGGTCGGCGTCCACGGTCCAGGCGTCGACCAGCGCGCCGCCCCGCCTCACGATCGCCGGCAGGCACACCCCGACCCGGGCCGCGGCCAGGACGAGCCGCGCCTGGAGGTAGAAGATCGCGGCATCGGGCATGGCCGCGAAGGCCGCCTCGCCGAGCGCCCGGAAGCCCGCCGCATCCGCCGGCAGGCCCGCCTCCTCGTAGGCCAGGAGCGGGTCGTAGCCGCGCGCGATCCCCGGAGCGGCGGCGGCCAGCGCCTCGATCAGGCCGGGCTCGCAGCCCCCTGCCGTGAAGGCCGGGGCGATTCCGTCGAGCGCGCGGGCGAAGCCCTCGAGCAGGCCGCGGTCGAGCCGCTCCAGGGGCTCCTTGACGTCGAGCTGGACGAGCCCGGCCGGCGGAGTCGGGGCGCGCCGCACGGCCGCCGCCAGCTCGTCCAGGAAGAGCGGCGGATCGGCCAGGAGGGCGCCGTCCTCGGCGCGCTGGCGGAGCCGCTCGAGCGCGGCCCGGGGCTGCTCGGTCACCGGTCCCGACCCACTCGTCTCGCGCTCGAGCGTGGCATCGTGCAGGCACACCCAGTGACCGTCGGAGGTGGCGCGCAGGTCGACCTCGAGCGGCGCGCCGGCCTCGAGCCCGGCCTCGAGGTTGGCGCGCAGGAAGGGCGGGTCGCTCCGGCGCCGCTTGAGCCGGTGCCACTTGAAGCGCAGCGGCGGTCGGCTCATGCGAGGGTCGCGCCGATCGCGCCGTCGAGCCTGCGACCGGAGCCGGCCTCGAAGAGCAGACCGCGGCTCCAGCCGAAGGCCACCTGCTCGCCCGGTCGGAAGCGCGGGACGCCGCCCGGCTCGACCACGCGCAGCGACCCGACCTCGCTGTCGAGGAGATAGATGATCTCGCGGCCGTGCGGCTCGCTGTCGGCGACGCGGCCGAGGAGATCGCCCTGGCCGAGCGCGATCGCCTCCGGCCGGATGCCGACCACCACCGGCCCACGCCCGGCCGCCGACGCGCCCAGGGTGCGCTCGCCGATCCGAACCGCCTCTCCCTCGGCCACTCCGTCCAGGAGGTTGATCGGCGGCGAGCCGATGAAGCCGGCCACGAACAGGCTCGCCGGCCGCTCGTAGAGGTCGGCGGCGGTGCCGATCTGCTCGATCCGGCCCTTGCTCATGCAGACGATGCGGTCGGCCATGGTGACCGCCTCGACCTGGTCGTGGGTCACGAGGATGGTGGTGACCCGCAGCTCGCGCTGCAGGCGGCGGATCTCGCCGCGCATGGCGAGCCGGAGCCCGGCATCGAGGTTGGACAGCGGCTCGTCGAGGAGGAGGAGCTGCGGCTCCTTGACCAGCGCCCGGGCGAGCGCCACCCGCTGCTGCTGGCCGCCGGACATCTCGGCCGGCCGGCGCCCGAGCAGGTCCTCGACCCGCACCAGCCGCGCGATCGCCTCGATCCGCCGCCGCGCCTCGGCCTCGGGCACACCCTTGAGGCGGAGCGGGAAGCCGATGTTCCGCGCCACCGTCATGTGCGGGTAGAGCGCGTAGGACTGGAAGACGATCCCGACGTTGCGGTCGCGCGCCTCGACCTCGTTGATCCGCGCCCCGTCGAAGCGGATCTCGCCCTCGCTCGGCTCGTAGATGCCGGCCAGGAGGAAGAGGGTGGTCGACTTGCCGCAGCCCGAGGGCCCGAGCAGCGCCACGAACTCGCCCGCCGCCACGGCGAGGTCGGTCGGCTCGAGCGCCACGACCTCGCCGAAGCGCTTGGAGACGCCGATCAGATCGACGGCGGCCACCGCCTCAGGCCCTCACCGACCGCCTCGGCCTCATCCCTTGATCCCCCCGATCGTCATCTGGGTCAGGTACTTCTGGGTGAGCGTGTAGAGCACGATGCTCGGCAGCACGTAGAACACGCCCATGGCCGACACCATGGCGTAGTCGGTGCCCATCACGTCCTCCCGCATCCAGAACAGATAGAGACTCATCGTCCAGTTGGTCTTCTCGAGCAGGAGGGTGCGGGTGAAGACGTACTCCTCCCAGCCGCGCAGGAAGGCGAAGACGGCGATCGCCAGGATGCCGACCCTGACCTGCGGCAGGACGACCAGGAGGAACGCCTGGCGGCGCGAGGCGCCATCGGTCATGGCGCTCATCTCGATGTCCCAGGGCACCGCGTCGAAGAAGCCCTTCATGACGAAGATCGCGAACGGCAGCTCGAGCGCGACGATCACGAGCACCACGCTCGCCCGCGTGTCGAGGAGGCCGACCCAGTGCATCAGGAGGAAGATCGGGATGATCAGCGTCATCGCCGGAAAGGCGTGCAGCACCAGGAGGCCCTTGAGGTAGCCCTCACGGCCCGGGAAGTCGAAGCGCGAGAGGTAGTAGCCGGCGAGCGTCGCCACCACCACGACGAGCGCCATCTGGGTGCAGGCGATGGCCAGCGAGTTGGCGAAGGCGGTCCACACCGAGGGGAACTTGGCGCCGATGCCGGACGCCCCCTTGAGCGCGTCGGCGATGTCCGGGTTCCAGAGGAACCGCCAGTTGTCGAGGTGCAGCCGCGGGCCGACCAGGAGGGCGAGCAGGGCCAGGACGAGCGAAAGGAGCAGGAGTTCGGCTCGGCGCTGCCCTCGGCCCTCGGCGAGGCCCAGGCGGATCGCCGACCAGGCGACCAGCGCCGGCACGAGCACGGCGAGGGTGAGCCAGAGCACGCCCGTGCCGGCACCGGTGCGGCCCGAGAAGGCCACCGTCAGGAGCCAGAGATAGGGCAGGAGAATGGGCAGCGAGCCCGCCACCAGGAAGGCGTAGAGGAGGAGCGTCGTGGCCCGCCGCCGGCGCCGCGCGCGTGCCGCCAGCGCGTCCCAGTCGGGCGAGGCGGCGGCGAGCCGCGACAGGGCGGAGGCGGCGCTCACGACACCTCGATGCGCGGCCGCTGCAGGAGCGCCCGCATGTCGAGGAAGCGCCAGAGCGACAGCGCCAGCGCGATGCCGACCACGACGAGGGCGAGGGCGAGCGCGGCACCGTAGGCGTACTGGCCGCTCTCGAAGGCGCGCCTGTAGACGTAGAGGGCCCAGACCGTGGTGTCGTAGAAGGGGCCACCGTCGGTGATGAGCCAGATGTATTCGAAGCTCACCAGGAGCGAGAGGGCCTGGTAGAGCGTGACGAAGGACAGGTGCCAGCGGATCTGCGGCAGCGTCACGTGGCGGACGATCTGCAGGCCCGAGGCGCCGTCGACCCGGGCGGCGTGGAACAGGTGGACCGGGATCGAGCGGATCGCGCTCGTGAAGATGATCATCCCGAAGGAGGCACCGATGAAGCCGTTGGCGAGCACGACGACGAGCATCGGCGCGTCGCTCCTGGGATCGAGCCGCGGCAGGCCGAGGCCGCCCAGGATCTGGTTCAAGAGCCCGTAGTCGGTCGGCGCCACGACCCAGGTCCAAAGCAGCGCGTAGACCACCGAGGGGCTCATCCGCGGCAACAGCCAGACCGAGCGGAAGAAGGCGCCGCCGCGCTCGGGCAGGGCGGTCGTGACGAGCGCGAGCAGCAGGCCGTAGCCGACGTTGAAGAGGGCGAGGGTGAAGAGGACGTAGACGAGCGTGTTGGTGAGCACCTGGGCGAGCCGGCGGTCGCCGCCGAGCATGCGCGTCACGTTCTCGGTGGTGAACCGGGTGACCTGCAGGTTGCGGCCCATGTCGGTGAAGGCGATCGCCACGTCGACCAGCACCGGCAGGACGTAGAAGAGGAGCAGGAGCAGGCTCGCCGGCCCGAGGAACAGGAGCCGGTCGAGCCGGGCACGGCGCCGCGGGGCCCCTCGCATCGTGCGCGGCCCGGGCCGGGCGAACCCGGCCCCGGTCTCCCCTCAGCCGGCCTGATCGACGACGTTGATCTGGTCCTTGAGCTCGCGCGCGGTCTCCTCCTCGAGGAACTCGATCGCCTGATCGACCTTGAGCCGGCCGGTCTCGACCCCCTGCAGGGCCTTGAAGAGGAGCTGGTTGTAGCGGCCGAACTCGGGGTGGTTGGGGATGAAGGCCGACCAGGGCAGGAGCTTGGTCGCCTCCTGCAGGTACCAGGCGTCGGCATAGGCCGGCATGCTCGCCTGGCCGTGCAGGATCGCGGTGTGCCCCGAGCCCACCGCGTGCTTGGTGTTGTAGTAGGGCAGCGTCGCCTGGGCGACGATCAGCGCCGCCAGCTCGGCGTGCTTGGACTTGGGGTTCACGACGTAGACGATCGGGTGCGAGAGGTTCTTGGGCTTGCCGCCCTTCTCCGCCGGAGGCGCCAGGATCCAGCCGATCTTCTTGAAGTAGCCGTCGCGGTCCTTGGGCCAGGTGGCGCCCTTGGCCTCACCCAGCTGGAACTCGGGCAGTGTCCACACGCCGTGATGGTAGGCGAACGCCTTCTCCTGCTTGAAGGCACTCTGGATCTCGTCCCACGACATCTGCGTGTTGTTGGGCGGGGTGACGCCGTTCCGGGCGTTCCAGTCGAACCAGCCGAGCGCCGCCTTCATTTCCCTGCGCGGCAGCAGCAGCTTGCCCGAGGCCTCGTCGAGCAGGCGGACGCCGAACGCGGCGAAAGTCATCAGATAGTCGGGTCCGGCGTTCGGGCGGTGCAGGATGCCCATCTGCGCGGCACCCTTCTGGACCACCTCCTGGGCCAGGCGGGACAGGTCCATCATCGTGAACTCGCCCTTGACGACCTTCTCGGGCAGGCCCTCGATGAACGCCTCGTCCTTGCCGATCTTGCGCAGCATGTCCTTGTTGTAGAAGAACATGCGGGACTCGGAGTCCTGCGGGATCGCGTAGATCCTGCCCTGGTACCTGGTCGATTCCCAGAACACCGGGATCATGTCGTCGAACGCCCAGGGATGCCGCGCGACGAAGTCGTCGAGGGCCATGGCGTAGCCGGACTTGGCGAACTCGCCGACCCACTCGTGCGCCGCGACGTAGAGGTCGGGGCAGCGGTCGACCGCGCACGCCTTCAACAGCTCGAGGGCGTCGGCGTCGTAGCCCGTGGCGGTGCCCTCGAAGACCTCGAGCTTGACCGACTTGCCGGTGCCGGCGGCGGCGAGCCAGGCGTTCACGGCCTTGGTCGCCTCGACGATGTTCCCCGCGCGCAGCGGTCCCGAGCGGTCCGCCCGCGACCAGAGCTTGAGCACCACCTCCTCGGCCGCGGCCGGGCCGGCCCCGGTGGCCACCATCAAGCCGAGCGCCCCGAGGAGCGCCCCTCGCCCGATCCTCGCCATCGTTCGTCCTCCCCTCGGGCCGGCCTCGCATCCTGCTCGCCGCCGCCCGGGCGGCACCCGGCTAGCGGCGTGGCGTGAGAGATCCGTGACTTGCCCGTGCCCGAAGGCTAGTGCGGTGGCCCCCGGCGGTCCATCCCGAGGGCGGTTGCGGCAGCACTGCGCCGGGTCCACAGCCAGAGGTCGAGCTCGCCGCCGTCCCAGGCCCCGGTCCAGCGCCCGCGCGGCGCGAGCGCCCCGCGCGCGGCGAGCCGCGCCAGCACCCCGCCCGGGTCCTGGCCGCGCCGCTTGTAGGCGAGGAGCCAGGCCCGCTCG